>NZ_JADPEL010000001.1:0-16474 GCF_015667795.1 Clostridium sp. D53t1_180928_C8 | reverse complement strand
TCTTTGGCAGGGGTACTAGGAATCGAACCTAGCCTAATAGTTTTGGAGACTACTGTACTACCGATATACGATACCCCTAAGTACAAACCTATTATACATTATGTTAAATATAAAATCAATATTTTTCTACTATTTTTCTATTATTCTTTTCTTTTTCGTACTTTTTGGATAAAATATAAAATAGTAAATACTATTAATAGTTAAGAGTTAAAAGTTAATGTTAATGTTAATGTTAATGTTAAAACTGCTAACGCAGTTTTTTAATTATATAAAAAAGATTAACTTAACTACTAAATAAAAACTACTAACTCCTAACTAATTATAAAGGGAGGATTTTAACATGATTTTTTCTGTTAATAGCGTGGGGGAAACTACTAACCTTGGAGTAACTCTTGGTAGACTATTAAATGCTGGTGATATAATCTGCTTGACTGGTGATTTAGGTACTGGTAAAACTCATATAACTAAGGGAATTGCTAAAGGTTTAGAAATAACTGACTATATAACAAGTCCTACTTTTACTATTGTAAATGAATATGATTCTGGTCGTTTAAAATTAAATCATTTTGATGTTTATAGAGTTTCAGATCCTGATGAAATATATGCTATAGGATTTGATGATTATATTTTTTCAGATGCTGTTTCAATTATAGAATGGGCAAATTATATAGAAGAAATACTTCCAAAAGATTTTTTACATATTTACATAGAAAAAGATTTAGAAAAAGGCGAAGATTTTAGAAAAATAACTATAACCCCATATGGAGAAAGATATAATTATATAAAGGAGTTAAAAATATGATAGTTTTAAGTGTAGATTCTTCATCTTTAGTAACTACTGTTGCTTTACTTAAAGATGAATTTATTCTTGGTGAATATACTTTAAATTTCAAAAGAGAGCATTCTGTTATTTTAATGGAAAAAATAGACACTCTTTTAAAAGACTGCGAAGTTGACATAAATGAAGTTGATGGATTCGTTGTTTCTAAGGGACCTGGTTCATTTACTGGTCTTAGAATAGGGATGGCTACTATAAAGGGAATGAGCATGGGATCTAATAAACCTTATGTTTCAATTTCAAGCTTAGATGCATTAGCTAACTCTTTATTAACTTTTGATGGCATAATCTGTCCAATTATGGATGCTTTAAGAGATAGTGTTTATACTGGTCTTTATAAAAATATCAATGGAAAATTAGTTAAAATACTAGATTGTACTGCCTTAGATCTAACTGAACTTGCTGATATTTTAAATGAAAAAGGCGAAAAAGTTATATTTACAGGTGATGGTATATTTAAACATAAAGAGTTTTTAACAAAGAATGTTAATAACTGTGAGTTTGCTCCAAATCATTTAAGTATTATAAGAGCTTCTTCTCTTGGAGAGCTTGGAATGAAAAAAATTAAAGCTAGCGAATTTGATGATATGAATTCTGCTCCACTTTACATAAAAAAACCTCAAGCTGAAAGAGAATTAGAACAAAGGTTGGCCATGAAAAATGAAAGTAGATTATAGTCTTATGAATGAATCTCATATAAATGATGTATATGAGTTAAGCAAGGAATGTTTTGCTATCCCTTGGACTTTAGATTCTATTAATAACGAACTAAACAATCCATTAGCAAAATATGTTATTGCAAAAGATTTATCCACAAAAGAAGTCATTGGATTTGTTGGAGTGTGGATAATTGCTGGTGAAGGTGATATTACAAATATAGCTGTAAATCCTAAGTATAGGAAAAAAGGTATTGCTTCAGAATTGTTGATAAATTTATTTAAAATGTGTAAAACCTTTAATTGCGAAGATATCACTCTAGAAGTAAGAGCTTCTAATATTCCAGCTCAAAATCTTTATAAAAAATTTGGTTTTAAAAAAGAAGGTTTAAGAAAAGGATATTATTCAGATAATAATGAAGATGCAATTATAATGTGGAAAAGGGGATAGCAACGCTATCCTCTAATTTTATGATTTAACATTTGTTTTCTTTTAAAAGCGGCTTATCACTTAGTGTTATATAATCTGAACATCTTCCCTCTGTTTCAAATATTACTATTTTATTTTCTCCACTTCTTAATAGAGGTGCTGGAATATATAAATATAATGTTGGTCCTTCATCATAAAATCTTCCTAAATTGAATCCATTTATAAACGCACATCCTTTTCCAAATTTATCTAACTCTATAAAAGTATCTCCCTTTTCTTCAATATTAAAAGTAAACTCATAAAATGCTGGGGTATTTTCCTTATATCCACCATTAAAATTAATATTACTAATATCTTTAAAATCTAAGCAATAGTGATTCCATCCATGGTGAAAATGTATATCTAATTGTACTCCACCTTTAATACCTTTTCTTTGCATGCTACTTCTTAAATTATATCCATAATTTATTCTTCCCTCATTTTCAACTAATATATCTAATCTATTATCCTTTTCCGTATCAAATCTCAAATCAAATATTTCACCTAATGTTTCTCTTGATTGAGTAATTATATGTTCTTCATTCCGATATACTATAGCTCTATCATTACAATCAACTATCCTAGCTGTATTTGTAGATGCCATATCTTTTTCAATATTTGTTCTGTATAATATATATCCATAACCTTGATTTAGCTTTTCCATATTAAGTGGTAAATCATTATATACCGGTTTAACAATTCTATCTATAGTATTAAATAATGATACCTTTTTAGAAAGCTTTATTTTACCGTAATTAATAAACTTAATATTAGTTGAGTTATCATAATTTTCTATATTTTTATATTCGGAAATAACTTCTCTAAATGCATTATACTTTTCTGTTTTTTCTCCCCATTCTGTTAAAAGAGCATCATAATCATAGGATGTTATTTGTGGCTCTACTTCATCATAATAATTTGCTCCATTGTAAAACCCCCAATTTGTACCGCCATGATACATATATATATTAACATGTCCTAAATCCAATATTTCCTTCAACTCATTTGCAGCATCCTTATAATCTCTTACTTTTAATTCTTTTCCCCATGAGCTAAACCATCCAATCCAAAATTCCATACACATAAGTGGAGCTTTAATTTTCTTTTTATCCATAAATCTCTCTAAATTTTTTAACTGTTCTTTTGATGCTGAACCAAAATTACCAGTTGGTATAACCCCTTCATCACATAATGTTCCTGCTTCTAACATAGAATCCCAAGCACCATCTGATGTAAATAAAGGAACATTACACCCATGCTTAATCATTAAATCCTTTATTGCTTTTAAATACTTTTTATCATTTCCATATGATCCATATTCATTCTCTACTTGCATCATTATCACAGGTCCACCATTTGTTATTTGTAATGGTGAAATAACCTTAAATAACTCACCATAATATTTATCAACGGCTTCTAAAAACCCTTTATAAGTACTTCTTACAATCATTGAATCATCTTTTAATAGCCAATATGGAAGTCCTCCAAATTCCCATTCTGCACAAATAAATGGCGATGGTCTTAAAATAACATACAAACCTAATTCTTGTGCTATCTTTACAAATTTATCTATATCATTTTCCTTAGAAAAGTTAAACACTCCTTCTTCCACTTCATGAACATTCCATGGAATATATGTTTCAACACAATTGCACCCAAGAAGAACCAACTTTTCTAGTCTATCTCTCCAATATTCAGGAACTATTCTAAAATAATGACATGCTCCTGATATTATTTTTATTTTTTCATTATTTACATAAAACTCTTCCCTAACCTCAAACGTATTCATACCCTTATCCTCCAAAACTTTTCTATTTAATATAAGTTTATATAAGTACTATATTGGTTTCAAAGACTTTGTAGTGAACATATTCTAGAAAAAGTGAACTTATTCTAGAAAAAGTCTAAATTCTCATATATTTTTTTTACTTTTTGTATAAAAATTTAATTACTGGACAAACTATTAATATCTCCCTATTAAATAAAAGAGTAGATTACACTCCCCCTGTATCTACTCTTTTTTGTTTATAAAAAAGTTGCATTTATTTTGAATTTTAAATTCAAAATAAATGCAACTAATTTTTACGCTACTTCTTTTTTAGTATTTTCAAATTTGCTATCCACCTTAAATATTACACGTGATACCTTCTTATATAATAAGTACGTAATTACTGATACTATTAAAGCTTTTACTGCATTAAAAGGAACTACTCCTAAAAACACGTAATTTGCTAGTGTTGCACCTTCCATTTTCATTCCATACAATGGCAATAATATATATATATTAGCTAATATTCCTGCTATTTGCATTACCAATGCACCACTAACCATTCCAATGATTGCAGTCCTTTTACTTTTATTTCTATGATATATATATGCTGCTGGAACTACTAACGCAAGTCCAACTATTATATTTGCAATTTCTCCTACAAATGCTGTTCCAGTTCCTTTTAATAAAAATCTTAAAATTACTTTTAAAATAACTATAATTCCTCCGGTTATTGGCCCATAAGCAAATCCTCCCATTAATGCAGGAACCTCACTTAAATCAATTTGTAACCATGGAAATGCAGGTATTATCGGAAAATCAAAATACATAAGTACTACTGAAATAGCTACCAATAAAGAAACCTTAATTGTTTTGTTTAAATTTGTTGATGAATTCATATATTTTCGCCTCCCAAAAGTTATCCTCTGGGGCAACAGTTAAATTATCAAATATAATTAATAATAGTTTTTACTATTTCTAATGTTTAATTCATACAAAAAGCCCTGATGTTATAAACATCAGGGCATTAAAAACAAAACTATTAATTAATATAATTTCTATAGATAAAAATTTAATAGTCAATTAAATAATAAACTTATTATCCATAGCATATTTATATAATTTAACTTTTACCTTCTTTCATCCAGACTTTACTGTCGGCTTCGGAGTTACACCGAATCTGCAAAAATGCTCGCGGGCTATACCGCCGGTAGGGAATTCCACCCTGCCCTGAAGATATTAATTATTTATTTCATTTTCTATTATATTACTAAATTTTGTATTTTTCAATAGGATCTCGATATATTATCCATTATTTAAAATATTTATAACATTATTAATTAACTTTAATTTTATCTATTCCATTAAATATATTTCTAAATCAATGTTTATTTTATCTAAAGCTTCATCTAATGATATCTCATCCATTAAATATTCTTCTCCAACATTAATAACTACTTCTGAAATATATGAATTAACATTAATAGATGAACTTAAATTACTAACAATATTTACAAACTTATTATATTCATCTTCTGATGGCCATTTTATATCTAAGTCAATCTCATATTCTTCTCCACTTATACCAATTTCACCCAAATTATCATTTCCTACATTTTTTTTATAAATACTTAAAAGAGTTTCTTTATTAATAGGAATACCTTTATAATTGTTAATTTCTTGTGACTTTTTATCAATTACATATGAAATAAAATCCTTTGCAATTTCTTTTTTATTACTCTTAGAAGTTATTGAAATAATATCTTTTCCTAAAAACTTATTACTTCCTGAATAAGTAGTATATTTTAAGTTTTTATCTTCTTGCATAACAGTATAAATATTAGCTAAATCATAAAAACTTGATATATAGCCAATATCCATAGAATATTCTGGTCTAAGAACTTCTATTGGATCAATATTTTTTTCTAAATAAACTTCCGACATTTGTCTCATAAATTCATTAGACATTTGTTCAGCATATTCTAAGTAATTGTTATAGCTATCTTCATCTATATTACTTTTTTCAAACTCATATATTTCTTTTATATTTTCTAAAAATAATTTTATTTCATTTATATTAATTATATTATTTTCAATTAGCTTATCGTTATTTATATTATACATTAAGTTTAATATATCTCTAGCGCTATACGTTCCAAATAATCTATTATTAATTTCATCCTTATTATCTAAAATATTTTCTAAATTACTAAATTTATTTATTATATCTTCTACTCCAAAAATAACTGGAATTTTAACTCTTAGTGGTAATGAGTATATTTTATCCCCTGTAAAATATATATCTAAAATATTCTCAAATAGTGATTCTTTTTTACTATTAACTATATCACTTATATCTTCTAATACCCCCTTATTAATTAAATTTTCTGATGATAGATTATCTAAAAACAATATATCTGGTGCATTATCAGACATTAATTCTGTATTAAGAGTTTTTATAGCATCATTCTCTGTTTGTCCACTATCTTTTGTAATTCCTACTTCATAATTAATAACTATATTAGGATTATCATTTTGATATTGAGAGGTATATTGCAGTATACTTTCACTTTCATATAATGAATAAATTGTTATTTCTTCAAGCTCTTTATTAGCTAATTTATCTGAATAAGAATATGTATACATTTCCATGCCATCTTCACCATAATATACAGCTAAGAAATTATCATTATCTAATTGTAAAAAATGTGCTAATTCCTTTTCAATACTATTAAATAAATAAGCATTAGCATCTATCATTTGATTAGTATTATAATCTTTAGAATTTACACTATATATCCCTATAGAGTCTATAAGAAGAATTTCATCATCTTCTCTTGAATTAAATATTTTTAATTTATAAGTTATATCCCTATCTATATACTCCTGTAATTCTTCTATATCTTCAATAAACTCACCATTATTTAAATTATATTTTTTTATTGCTTGTACAGTTTGTACAATTAAATATTTATCAGTTGTACATACACTTATAATTTCATCATCTAACTTAATTTCTTTTTTTAATTTTCCATCTTTTAAATTATATAAATAAATATTATAAACATCATATACTAAAATATCATTATTTTGCGAAACATTTACCGCCATAAAATTATTATTATCTATATCAATATCTCCTATTAATCCATTATCTTTTATTAATATGAATTTATTAGTATTTTCACTTCCATCAATAGCTAATATATCTCCATTATTAAAAACACTTAAAAAAAGCATCCTATCTTCTTTTAAATCAGTTGATTCGACTTCCCTTTCTATCCATGTTTTCCCTTTATCTTCTGATATTAATACTATTTCTTTTAAGTTATTATCCGCTCCTATTAATTTTATAGTATCATCATCAATCATTTTTATATCTTCTATATATTCAATATTACTTAACTCTATTTTCTCTTCAACAAAACCTCTCAATGACATATTATAACTTCTAAGTACTTGTTTTTCCTTACAAGATATTAAATTAAATAATAATATTATTATACTTAATAATCCTATTGTTCTTTTTAGAATCATGCTTTACTTTTCTCCTTCCCCTATTAATTAAGCATCAAAACAAGTAATTATATACTTGTTTTGATGCCTTTTTAACTTTATAGATTAAAATCTAAATATTTAACACGTCTCATATAATTAACATTTCCTGTTTTGGCAGTTGATATTTGCCCATATACTTTCATAGGTCCCCAGTAACTTTTAGCATTAGATGAATTATAAGTATTATATGCCTTTATTCTAGCTTGGTGTACTGTTGATCTTAACCCATTTTTAATTGTACCATTACTACTAAAAGATGTATTTATGCTATATTGAGAGTCATTATAAACAGTTCAGTAATTATTAGTATATTGCCAAGCATATGCATTAGTTGTATTGCTAGCTATAATTCCCCCAATAAGCATCATAGTAATAATTTTTTTAATTTTTTTCATAAAAATTCCCCCATAAAATTATTTTGTAATTTAATTTTTCAACCCGGGTTACATATTTATAATTACATAAATGTTTTTTTTTGTAAATAAACTCAACTCATTTTTGTAAATATTTACAAAATATGTTTTTATTGTTTTTTTGTAGCTTTTTACAAATCTCCTTCTACTCAAATACTCTTCATTTATTATTTAAAGTTATACATTAATATCATTTTCCAATAAAAAAAAGATAAAATTAATATTGCTTTATAATAAAAAAACTTGCATTATATACATAATGCAAGCAAAATTTAATTTTAATATAAATAATTAACTAATCAACTTCCTTCATAGTTAATGAAATTCTCTTTCTTTTTGTATCAACTTCCATAATTTTAACCTTAATTACATCTCCAACCTTAACTATATCTAAAGGATGTTTAACAAATTTATTAGCCATTTGACTCTTATGAACTAATCCATCTTGGTGAACACCGATATCAACGAATGCTCCAAAGTCTGATACATTTCTTACTGTACCTAAAAGAGTCATTCCTGGAGTTAAATCTTTTAAATCAACAACTCCTGTTTTTAAAATTGGCTTTGGCATATCTTCTCTAGGGTCTCTTCCTGGTTTTTGTAACTCTTTTATAATATCCTTTAAAGTTAATTCTCCAATTTCTAGTTCTTTAACTAAGTTGTTTAATCCTTTGGCTTTTACTCTTTCTTCTATGTCATTTAAATTTCTATTTTTTAAATCTTCTTTAGTATATCCTAATATAGTAATAAGCTTTTCAGCCGCATCATATGACTCTGGATGAACTGACGTATTATCTAAAGGTTCTTTACTTTCCATAACTCTTAAGAAACCTGCACATTGTTCATATGCTTTTTGTCCTAATCTCTTAACCTTTAATAATTCTTTTCTACTCTTAAACTCACCTACTTCATCTCTATATGCAACTATATTGTTTGCTATTGAAGCATTTACTCCCGCAATATAAGTTAAAAGAGATGGTGTTGCAGTATTTAAATCAACTCCAACTTTATTAACAGAATCTTCAACTACTCCAGATAATGATTCCTCTAATCTCTTAGGTGTAACATCATGTTGGTATTGACCTACTCCTATTGCTTTTGGATCTATCTTTACAAGCTCTGCCATAGGATCTTGAAGTCTTCTCCCTATAGATATAGCCCCTCTTATAGTAACATCTAAATCTGGATATTCCTTAGCAGCTAATTCTGATGCAGAATATACTGAAGCTCCAGCTTCTGATACTATTACATAAGCTAATTCTTTACCACTTTCATTTTTTATTTCAGTTAACATTTCTGATATAACTTCTTCTGATTCCCTGGATGCAGTACCATTTCCTAAAGAAATAACATCAACATCATATTTATATACAAGTTCCTTTAATATCTTTTTAGTTCCAGCTATATCACTTCTTGGAACTGTAGGATATACTGTAGCCTTTTCTAGGAACTTTCCTGTAGAATCTAAAACAGCAACCTTACAACCTGTTCTAAATCCTGGATCATATCCCATAACTACCTTTCCTTTTATAGGTGGTTGCATAAGAAGTGCTTTTAAATTTTCTTTAAAAATTAATATTGCTCCTTCTTCACCCTTATTAGTTAATTCACTTCTTATTTCTCTTTCTATTGATGGATATATTAATCTCTTAAATGAATCTTTAATCGCTGATTTTAAATATTCATCTGTAGTTTCATTATTTTTTAATAATCTATTTTGAAGATAAGTTATTATTTTATCTTCATTTGCAACTATTTTTACAGATAAAACTTTTTCCTTTTCTCCTCTATTTATAGCCAATATTCTATGAGCAGGAATTTTATTTATATCTTCACTATATTCATAATACATTTCAAATGGAGTTGGTTCTTCACTTGAACCCTTAGATTCTATTTTTCCTTCTCTCATTACAAGCTCTCTTATCCACTTTCTAAAACCTGCATCATCAGATATTACTTCTGCAACTATATCTAAAGCCCCACTTATAGCCTCTTCTACAGTTAATACCTTTTTTTCTTCATCTATATATTTAGAAGCTTCTTCATTTAAACTTCCCTTAAAGCTTCCTTCTAAAATTAAATCCGCTAATGGTTTTAAACCTTTTTCTAAAGCTATTGTTGCTCTTGTTCTCTTTTTTTGCTTATAAGGTCTATAGATATCTTCAACTTCTGTTAATGTATCTGCCTTTTCTAAAGCTTTAACTATATCATTATTAAGCTTACCTTGTTCATCTATTAATCTTAAAACATCTTCTTTTCTTTCTTTTAAATTTCTTAAATAAGTTAATCTCTCAAAAAACTTTCTAAGAACATCATCACTTAATCCACCTGTTTGCTCTTTTCTATATCTAGAAATGAACGGCACTGTATTGCCTTCATCTAATAATTTAATTACATTTTCTACTTGCTTTAAAGTAATTTCTAATTCCTTAACTAATCTTTGTTCTATATTTACCATACTTTCCTCCTATGAAAATTTATTCTAAAATTTAACTCTAATAATTAGTATAACATAATTTTACACTATTGATATTAAGTAAAGCTAATAGTATAATTTAATTGTAAATATTTTCCATTAATCGTAAAAGGAGGCTTATTTTTGAATAAATTTATAAATAGATTTTTAAATATATTACTTATAGTCTTTATTACACTTCTAATACTAAACCAACTTTATGTAATTGAATTTTCTTTAGATTTAAGAAATGTTTTTATTTTTTTAACGCTTATAATAATTTTATTAACAGCTACCAAGGAAATATTAACTAATAAATCAAACTTTTTTAAATTTATAAACGTAGTTACATTAGGTAGTATAATAATTGGTGGAGTATATTCAGTTCTAACTAAACAACTTAATTTTTTAATTTATATTTGTATTTTATTTTCATTATTTCAATGTTTTTACGAACTTATTCAAAATAAAGCATAAACTTTATTTTGAAGATTTTTACTAATTAATATAATTAATAACTTTTACTGACTACCTATAATATTTATAATCAAAATCAACAAGTATTAATTTTCATTAACTAAATTTAGCTTTTATTATCATTTAAATTTTTTAATATTAGTTATAATGTAACTCCTCATTTAATAGTATTTAATATAATACTATTAGTGAGGTATTTTTTTATGAAGAAAAAAATTATATATTTTTCATTATTATCAATAACTTCATTTCTATTGCTTTTTACTATATATCTTAATAATACCTATTCACCATTTGATTCTAGTAATGTTCGGAATAATATTTATGTTTTATCATCAGATACACTTGCAGGAAGATTAGCTGGCAGTACAGAAAACTCAATGACAGGCGATATAATAAAAAATAGGTTTAAAAATAGTGGATTAACTACCCTAAATAATGATGGTAACTATTCACAAAACTTTAATACTATTTGCCCTGTTATAACTAACACTTCACCTTATCTTAAAATTGAATCAAACGGAGAAATTGAAGAAGAATTAAAATATGGTGTTGACTTTAAAGAAGATATGATTAACTTTAAAAATAATACATTTTATTTTTCAGCTTCCGATAAAATAAATTCATATTTAGCTTATATGGAAGTAAGTTGCGCTGATGGTAACTTTTTAATATATGTTCCTAAAGACAATAACTTTTCATTTAGAAGTTCATTTTTTAGCGATTTTGCTAAAGATGCTGTAATAATGGTTTCTAATTCTACTTTTGAAAAAATATCAAATGGGTTAAAAGAAGGAAAACAAATTTCTATCCATATCCCTTTTGAAGAAGAAGAAAAAACAATATCAAATATTGTTGGTGTAATTAATGGTTCAAATTCTTCTTTGCCACCATTTATAATAACAGCTCATTATGATCATCTTGGAAAAGATGGATTAGGAAACACTTATTCTGGAGCATTAGATAACGCTTCTGGATCTTCATTTTTATTAGAGCTAAGTAGAAGTCTTGCTACTTATGGAAAACCTGAAAGAGATATTATTTTTGTTGCATTAAATGCAGAGGAATTTGGTTTATTAGGATCTAAAGCTTTTGCTGAATCTAACTTATTTAATATACAAGATTCAAAGGTAATTAATTTTGATATGATTGGAAGTGCTGATTATCCTATAAGCTTTATGCAAGGAAGTAAATTCAAAAATACAAATTCCGAATTATTAAATTCATTAAAAGAACTATGTGAATCTAATAATGTAAGTTATGAAGTACTTTACGAAGACTCTAGTGATCATGCTAGCTTTAATAATTTAAATATAGATGCTGTTAGCTTCTGCCACAGTGATAAAACTCGAATTCACACACCTAGTGATACACTTGAATATATAGATACTAATGCTATAGATGTTGTTTATAGTATAGTTGATAAAGAAATAAAAAATTCTTGCTATAGTACATTTACTAGATTTATGTATAGCTCAAAATCATTATTATTGATATCAATAATGTTAATTTTATTAATTTGTTGGGGAATATTTGATAAAGGTAAAATTATAACAGATAAGAAAGGCTCAAGATTTTTTGCATTAATAGCATTAATCTCTGTTATAACATCCTCTATATTCTATTATAGAGGATACAATGAAGCCATTATAACAACTCTTATCTTTGGATTCTCAATAATATTTATTTTTCTTAAAAACTTTAAATTAATATCAAAATAAAAAAAGTGCCTAGCACTTTTTTTATTTTGATATACTTTTTAAATATGTAGTTATAAATTTATCAATTTCACCATTCATAACTGCATTTAAGTTTGATGTTTCCTCATTTGTTCTATGGTCTTTAACCATATTATATGGATGGAATACATAAGATCTTATCTGACTTCCCCATCCCATATCTTTTAACTCACCTGTTAAGTCTTCTATTTTTTCCTTATGAGCTCTTTCTTTAAGTTCTATAAGTTTTGACTTCAACATAGACATTGCTGTATCTTTATTTGAAAACTGACTTCTTTCACTTTGACACTGAACAACAATTCCAGTAGGTATATGAGTAATTCTTATAGCTGATTCTGTTTTATTTACATGTTGCCCACCAGCTCCACTAGCTCTATAAGTGTCTATTTTTAAATCATCTGGTCTTATATCTATATCTTGATCCTTTGTAAGCTCTGGTAATACTTCTATTGAGGCAAATGAAGTTTGTCTTTTTCCATTAGCGTTAAAGGGTGAAATTCTTACTAATCTATGAATCCCCTTTTCTGCCTTTAAATATCCATATGCAAACTCGCCTTTTACTCTTAATGTTGCACTCTTTATTCCAGCTTCATCACCTTCAAGTATATCTAATGTCTCAACCTTATACCCCTTTTTCTCGCACCATCTAGTGTACATTCTAAGCAACATAAGAGTCCAATCATTAGCATCACTACCACCAACACCAGCATGTAAATTTAATATGGCATCATTTTTATCATACTCTCCTGATAAAAGAAGTTCTATTTTATATTGATCTACTAGCTTTTCAATATCTCTAATTTCTGTAATAACTTCATTTACAGTTTCTTCATCATCTTCTGCAAGCTCTGCTAATACTTCTACATCCTCTAATCTACTTACTAAGCTTTCATATCTATCTATTTTATCTTTAATACTTTTACTTTCCTTAGTAACTTCTTCTGCTCTTTTTATATCATCCCAAAAGCCCTTTTCTTGCATCTGAAGCTCAAGCTCTTGAAATCTTTTTTCTAGGCTTTCCTTGTCAAAGTGAAGCCCCCATTTCTTTTAATATTTCTCTTAATCCACTAACTTTAGTTAGTTCTTGTTCTAACTTAATTAACAAAAAATCACCCCTTAATTCAGTGACAAGTAACAAATGGCAAATGACAAGTTAAATATGGTAATCATTATAAAACTTATAATCAACCCCCATATTAACTTGCCACTTTTAACTTATAACTTGAAACTATCTAAGCTTCCCTACCGCAGCAGTTTTTATACTTTTTACCGCTACCGCAAGTACATAAATCATTTCTTCCTACTCTATTGTCATTTCTAACAGGTTCTTTCTTTAAGCTCTTATCATCAGCTCCATGACTAGCAGATGTTTCTTGAGCTACCTTCTCTCTCTCAACAGGTCTCTCAACTCTTACATGGAATAAGAATTTAACAGTTTCAAGCTTAATTCCTTCAATCATCTCTTCAAACATTGCACTACCTTCCATTTGGTATGCTTGAATTGGATCTTGTTGCTTATATGCTCTTAATCCCATTCCTTGTTTTAAGTGATCCATATTATCTATATGAGCCATCCACTTTTGGTCAACAACTCTTAAAAGAACTACTCTTTCAATTTCTCTTAATTGGTCTTCACCAAATTCAAGTTCCTTACCCTTATAGATGTTCATAACAATCTCATTTAATTTATCTTTTATTTGTTCATTAGATAAATCAGCTAACTCTCCTACTGTTATAACACCATGTGGTAAACATATCTCTTCTAAATACTTAAGTAAAGTATTGATTTCACCTTCTATATCTTGAACTTCTCCACTTAAGTGAGAATTAACAGCATCTGATATAACTTCTGTAATCATACCTTCTATTTGCTCTTTAAGGTTCTTACCTTCTAAAACTTCAGTTCTTTGTCTATAAATAACCTCTCTTTGAAGATTCATAACATCATCATATCCAAGTAGGTTTTTTCTTATATCGAAGTTATTTCCTTCAACCTTCTTTTGAGCATTTTCTATAGCCTTTGTAACCATTTTACTTTCTATAGCTTCTGTTTCTTCTAATCCTAATTTATCAATAATACCTTGAATCTTTTCTGATCCAAATATTCTCATTAAGTCATCCTCTAAAGATATGAAGAATATTGATTCACCAGCATCACCTTGACGTCCTGATCTACCTCTAAGCTGATTATCAATTCTTCTTGACTCATGTCTTTCAGTACCAAGAACTTTTAATCCTCCAGCTTCTATAACACCTTCTCCTAGCTTAATGTCAGTACCTCTACCAGCCATATTAGTCGCTATCGTAACCATACCTAATTCCCCTGCATGAGAAATTATTTCTGCTTCTTGAGCATGATATTTAGCATTAAGAACTTGATGCTTAATTCCTCTCTTCTTTAATAAAGAAGATATATATTCTGATCTATCAACACTAGCTGTTCCGACAAGTACTGGCTGACCCTTTTCGTGTGACTTCACTACTTCTTCAACTATCGCTTTATACTTTCCAGCTTCATTTTTATAAACCATATCAGATTGGTCAATTCTTTGAACTGGCTTATTAGTTGGTATTACAATAACATCTAAATTATATATTTCTCTAAACTCATTTTCTTCAGTTAATGCTGTACCAGTCATTCCTGATAACTTAGCATACATTCTAAAGTAATTTTGGAATGTTATTGTTGCTAAAGTTTTTGATTCTCTTTGAATCTTAACCCCTTCTTTAGCTTCAATTGCTTGATGAAGACCATCTGAATATCTTCTACCTTCCATAAGTCTTCCTGTAAATTCGTCTATTATTACTATCTCATTATCTTTAACCATGTAGTCTTTATCAGATCTCATTGTATAATTTGCTTTTAAAGCTTGTGTAACATAATGTTGTAACTCTAGGTTTTGAGAATCAGCATAGTTTTCTATTCCAAAATACTTTTCAGCTTTAATAATCCCATCTTCAGTTAATAAAACTGCATTTGCTTTTTCATCTACAGTAAAATCTTTTTCATTTACTAATGTCTTAACAAAATTATCTGCAACATTATAGAATTTAGTAGATTTATCACCCATTCCTGAAATAATAAGTGGCGTTCTAGCCTCATCTATTAAGATAGAGTCAACCTCATCCACTATACAGAAGTTAAGGACTCTTTGTACTCTTTCTTCCATATGAATTACCATATTATCTCTTAAGTAATCAAATCCAAATTCATTATTTGTTCCATATGTTATATCAGCTGCATATGCTGCTCTTCTTTGATCTTGTGTTATACCGTGAATTATACATCCAGTAGATAATCCTAAGAAATTATATAACACTCCCATTTCTTCCATCTGAGTTTTTGCTAAATAATCATTTACTGTTATTACATGAACACCATTTCCAGTTAAACCATTAAGGTATGCTGGTAATGTAGCAACAAGAGTTTTACCTTCCCCGGTTTTCATTTCAGCTATTCTACCTTGGTGAAGAACCATTCCTCCTAATAATTGAACTCTAAAGTGCTTCATTCCAAGTACTCTGCTTGAAGCTTCTCTACAAACAGCAAAAGCCTCTGGTAATATACTATCTAAAGACTCTCCTTTTTGTATTCTTTCTTTAAATTCTATAGTTTTTCCTTGAAGTTCTTCATCCGTTAATTTTTGCATCGATTCATCTAAAGCTTCTATCTTATCGGCAATTGATTGAAGCTTCTTTACTTCTCTCTCGCTATATGTTCCAAAAAGTTTTTCTAAAAATCCCATAATATATTTCCTTTCAACATTAATATTCATTAATAACATATATGAATATAAATTTAAGTAATCTGTTTTAATATTTTTATATAGTTAATAATCTATATAAATTACCCTTTTAATATTTTCTTAATAAATTATACCATTTATAGTATTTATAATTCAACAAAAAACGTATATACATTAATATAAACTGAATTCTTAGTCTATATTTGAGTTTTAATGACATATAAATCTAAGTAATCGTTATCTTAATGTAAACATTGCCCTTATTAAATTCAACTTAAATATGTATAAATATCATAAATTATATAAATTAAAAATTTTATTTGTATAAGTTAAGTTTAATTATTAATTATGATAT
>NZ_JADPEL010000019.1 GCF_015667795.1 Clostridium sp. D53t1_180928_C8 | reverse complement strand
CTAAACTACTATTATCCATATTGGATACCTCCTTGTATTATAGTTGTGGTCGGCAAACCTACTATAATTTTACAACGTAGGTTTTTTTATTTCTACTCACCGCTAGAAGCTTTCCGGAACCACAGGTCGAACCTGTGGTATTCTAAATACAAATAAAAAGATTAGTAGATTTACTCATCTACTAATCTATATCCAACACCAACTTCTGTTAATAAAAACCTAGGATTTGCCGGTTCTTTCTCAATTTTCCTTCTTATATTAGCCATAAAAACTCTTAAAGATTGATTTTCACCACCAATTACTCCTCCCCACACTTCTTTAATAATATAATTGTGAGTTAATACTTTACCAGCATGCTTAACTAATAAAGCAAATATCTTAAATTCAATTGGAGTAAAATGAACCTCTTCCCCCTGAATCGTTATCCTTCTTTTTTCTAAATCTACTTCTAATCCATCAATGCTATAATTTCTTACTATCTCTAAGTCTTCCTTATTTCTACCAGCTCTTCTTAGTAGTACCCTTACTCTTGCAAGAAGCTCACCCATACTAAATGGCTTTGATAAATAATCATCTGCACCTAAATCCAAAGCATCTATCTTATCTCTATCTTGTCCTCTTGCAGACACTATTATAATTGGTGTATCTTTAAATTCTCTAACTTTCCTAATTACCTCTATTCCGTCAATATCTGGTAATCCTAAATCTAATATTATTAACTCTGGATTATATGACATTGTCAATGCCATTGCTTCATTACCAGTAGAACTTTCTATAACTCTATACCCCTGAGTATCTAGAGATATTCTAATAAAATTTCTAATAGCCTTCTCATCTTCAACCACTAAAATCATAGTATTATTGTTCATAATTACACTCCTAATTATAAATTTTAATCAACAGGTAATGTGAATATAAATGTTGCTCCACCTGTTTCATTATTCTTAACTCTTATTTCTCCACCATGAGCGAAAATAATAGATTTACATATTGACAAACCTAATCCTACTCCTCTTCTAGAATCTGGATTATTTTTATTTCCTTTATAAAAGATCTCGAATAAATGTTTAATATCCTCTTTATTTATTCCTGGTCCATTATCACTTATCTCAAAATAAACATTATTCTTTTTTCTATAAACATTTATATTTAGTAATGATCCTTCAGGAGTATATTTAACTGCATTATCAACTAAATTAATTATTACTTGTTCTATGAGTTTCCCATCCATTGGTACAAATAATACCTCTTCTGGCATATCTACTGTTAATTTATGATTATTTAATCTGCTTTTTAAATGGTGTATAGATTCAGATAGTATTTCTTCAACCATTTCTGGATTTTTTTTAATTTCTAACTTTCCACTTTCTATTTTTGTCATACTTAATAAATTTTCAACTAATCTTATTAGCCACTCTGAATCATCATTAATTTCTTTTATAAGTTCAATGATAATATCTTTGTTTAGCTCATCATAAGAAGATAAAATTAAGCTACTAGATCCAGCAATACCAGTTAATGGAGTCCTTAAATCATGGGAAATTGCTCTTAATAAATTGCTTCTTAATTGTTCTCTTTCAAATTCCAACTTAGTTTTTTCTTTTTCTTTAACTAGCTCTTCTCTATCTAAGGCTAATGACATTTGTGCTACTACTGCTTCAATTAAACTCATATCATCTTTATCAACATCATCATTTCCAAAGAAAACTCCAAGCACCCCAAATATTTTCTCTTTAACTATTATTGGTATATAATATACCTCACTTCCATTATGAGTATCTGTTCCTCTCCCTGCCCTTTTTCTATTATTCAATACCCAATATGCAATTTCAAAATTCTTTTCGTTACTTAATTGATCTTGGCTAGGATTATCATTTATCCTTTTTATAATATAGTCTCCAGTCAATCCACAATTCTTCGATTCATAAAATATAGTATCCCTTTTTAATCCTTGTGCAAGATGAGTAATACCAGTATTAATTATATTTTCTTCTCCTGATAAATTAATAAAACTTCTACTTATTTGATATAACATTTGAGCTGCTTCCTCACGTTTTTCAAATATATCAGATTGCTCTTTAATTCTAGTAGTAAGAGTTGATGTTATAGTTGCAACCAGTACAAAAAACGGAAAAGTAACTAAATAAGTAGGATCATCAAACTGTAGGGTTAACCTTGGATGTGTAAAGAAAAAATTAAAACATATGACATTTATAAAAGCAAATATTACCCCAATTGCATATCCTTTAGTATTAACTGAAATAAATAATATTGCTAATATATATACTAATAATATATTAGCTTCTGCAAATCCTAAATAATTTATAATAATTGCTATACTTGTTGCTAATACAGAAAATATAATTGCAATAATGATATCTTTCTTATTAAAAGATAATTTATCCTTTAATGTTTTATCCTTAATATTAAATTTAACTTTATTTTTAGGCATTGGCTCTATTGAAGTTGGTATAACCTGTACCTCAATATGCTTAACCTTTTCTATTAATTTATCTACTATATCTTTTCTATTTACTTTTAATAATGTCTTTTTACTTATAACATTTCTGCCTATTATTATCTTAGTTATATTCCTATAATTACAAAACTTAATAATAGTATCAACAATATCATCACCATGAACTATTTCAACTATAGCACCCAATCTCTCTGCTAACTTTATATGTTCTCTTAACCTTTTCTTCTCTTCATCTATCATATTTTTAGAATTTAAATTACCTACATATAAAGCAATCCACTGTGTTTTAAATGATGAAGCCATTCTAGCCGCTGTTCTAATAACAGTTGCCGAAGATGGCGACCCACTTATACATGCAACTATTTTTTCCTTTGTTGGAAGTATATTTATATTACCTTTAGATAACCTAGATATTTGTACCACACTATTAACTGTATCAGCAGTTTTTCTTAGCGATAACTCTCTTAAAGCCTTCAGATTATCATCAGTAAAAAAATTTTTTTTCGCTTTATCTACATTTTCCTTTTTATATATCTTACCTTCATCAAATCTAGTTCTTAAATCCCCTGTAGCTATATCTATAAGTTCTATCTTATCAGCTCTATCTACAATATAATCTGGTACTGTTTCTTTAACAAAAACACCAGTAATACTTGCTATAACATCATTCAAACTTTCTAAATGTTGAACATTTAATGTAGTATAAACATTTATTCCAGCATCTAAAAGCTCCTCAATATCCTGCCATCTTTTTTTATGCCTAAACCTCGGGGGATTAGTATGTGGTAATTCATCTACTAGCAATACCTCCGGACTTCTTTCTAATGCAGCATTAAGATCAAATTCATGAATTTCTACACCTTTATAATTAATTTTTCTTGTACTTAAAACATCTAAACCATTAATTAATTCTAGGGTATCTTTTCTTGTATGTCTTTCAACATATCCTACTACAACATCAACATTATTATTTTTTAATTCATGAGCCTCTTGAAGCATAGCATAGGTTTTTCCTACACCAGCTGCATATCCAAAAAATATCTTTAACTTTCCCCTTTTTAAATACCCCTCTTCATTTTCTACCATCTTTAGTAATTGCCTGGAATTAGGCCTATTATCCTCTTCCATCATTATTATCACCCCAAAATAATATGAATATATTCTTATGCTTCTAATTACACACCATAAATAAATTGCGAAATACAGTGAGAATGAAAAATGGAATATTACTTTTCCGGTAAGCTGTGAAATTTTCGCTTTGAATTTATATTTCATTTTTTCTCTTCACTGTTTTTCTTATTTCTCCGACTTATAGTTAACGACTCCTACTATAAATTTGTAGCAGGAGTAGTTAACTTTAGGAAAATTCGGCTTAAATTGCAGACTTAAGCTTTAAAGCCAGTGATAGAGAAAAATTAATGATATCACCGGAAGAAAGTATCATATAATAAGCTTTATAATTTAATTATTATTGTAATAAAACTAGCGTTAAGAAGCTGAGGCGACCATTAGGAGCTTCGAAGCTTTAGCTATTTTTATGGAAATAATAATATAAATTCTTAGCGAAATTATATTACTTAATGGAGGTTATATCATTAATTTTCGGCATCACGGCATTTAAGCTTTAGTTAGCAGTTTTATTCAATAGCATAATTATACCAATTTCTTTAACAAACCTCTATCTATTTTGTACTTCATCTAATTTTAAATTTAGTTCAACTACATTAACATAAGTTTCCCCAAAGAAGCCTAAAATCCTTTTTTGCTTTACTTCATCTATTATATTTTGAACTTCTTTTTCACTCATATTCCTTTGTTGTGCAACTCTCTTTACTTGATATTCCGCTGCTGCTAATGATATATCTGGATCTAAGCCACTACCTGAAGCTGTTACTAAATCTACTGGTATCTTCTCCTCTGTTCCATTATATTTTTGTAACTCCTCAACTCTTTTTGCTATAATTTCTTCTAACTCATCTCCTGCAGGTGTTTTATTAGAGCCAGCACCTGCAACTCCATTATAAGGATAATCTGAAGTTGCTGATGGTCTCCCCCAAAAATATTTAGGTGATGTGAAATTTTGCCCTATAAGCTTTGATGCTACTACCTCTCCATTTATTTCAATTAAACTTCCATTAGCTTTATCTTTAAAAAATGTTTGTGCACATACAGTTATAAAAGTTGGATATATAACTCCTACAATTAAAGTAAATATTAATAAAACCCCTAAAGATTTTTTAAACACTTTCCACATATCTTTTCCTCCCTAAAATATTCCTAAAAAATTTATTAAAACATCAATTAACTTTATAGCAATAAATGGTACTATAATTCCACCTAGTCCATAAATTAATAAATTTTTCTTTAATAGCTTATGAGCCGGTGCCTCTGAATACTTAACACCTTTTAATGAAAGTGGTATTAATACTACTATAATTAATGCATTATAAATAACTGCTGATAATATAGCACTTTCTGGACTTGATAATCTCATAATATTAAGCTTGTCTAACACAGGAAATATACTCATAAATAATGGTGGTATTATAGCAAAGTATTTAGCAACGTCATTTGCAATACTAAATGTTGTAAGGGCCCCTCTAGTCATTAATAATTGCTTACCTATCTTAACAATTTCAATAAGCTTTGTTGGGCTTGAATCTAAATCAACCATATTTCCAGCTTCCTTTGCTGCTTGTGTCCCTGAATTCATAGCAACTGCTACATCTGCTTGAGCAAGTGCTGGTGCATCATTTGTTCCATCTCCAGTCATCGCAACTATATGACCAGCTTGTTGATAATCAGCAATTAAATTAAGCTTAGCTTCTGGAGTAGCTTCTGCTAAGTAAGTATCCACCCCTGCTTCTGCTGCTATTGCCGCTGCAGTTAATGGATTATCTCCAGTAATCATTACAGTCTTAATTCCCATTTCCCTTAAATCACTAAATTTTTCTTTAACACCTGATTTTATAATATCCTTTAAATATACAACACCTAAAACTTTCTCATTTTCAACAACTACTAAAGGAGTTCCTCCTTTTCTAGATATTCTTTTAACTATAACATTACATTCATTTGGATAGTCTCCACCCATTTTTTGAACATATGCTTTAATTGCAGATTCTGATCCCTTTCTTATTTCTCTATTTTTATAATTCATACCACTCATCTTTGTTCTTGCTGTAAATGGTACAAACTCTCCCTCTTCTGTTACTTCTTCATTAAAGTTATATTGAGTTTTAGCTAACTCTACTATACTTTTACCTTCAGGTGTCTTATCTGCTAATGAACTTAATGCAGCAACTTCTGCTAACTCCTCTACTGATATATTTTCTAATGGTATAAATTCTGCTGCTTGTCTATTACCTAAAGTAATTGTTCCTGTTTTATCTAATAACAACACATCTACATCTCCAGCTGCTTCTATGGCTCTACCTGAAGTAGCTAAAACATTAGCACTAGTTAATCTGCTCATTCCAGCTATTCCAATTGAAGATAATAAAGCTCCTATTGTTGTTGGCGCTAAACAAACTAATAATGCAATTAACGAAAGAATTGATATTGATTCACCTCCACCATTTAACTTAACTGCAAAATCGCCAAATACATAAAGCGTTGATGTTATTACTAAAAATATTATTGTTAATGAAACCAATAATATTTGAAGAGCAATTTCATTAGGAGTTTTCTTTCTTGCAGCTCCTTCAACCATTGAAATCATCTTATCTAAAAAGCTTTCTCCACTACCTGCTGTAACCTTCATTACTATCCAATCCGAAACAACAGTTGTTCCACCAGTTACAGAACTTCTATCTCCACCATCTTCTCTTATGACCGGAGCACTTTCACCTGTTATAGCACTTTCGTCAACTGAGGCTATTCCCTCAATAACTTCACCATCTGCTGGTATTTGCTCACCAGCCTTAACTAATACAATGTCACCTTTTACTAAATCTGATGACTTAACTACATCCCCAAGTCTATCGACTATACTTCTTAACCTCCTACACATTACATCTTTTTTAGCTGCTCTTAATGCATCAGCTTGTGCCTTTCCTCTACCTTCTGCAATTGCTTCCGCAAAGTTTGCAAATAAAACAGTAAACCAAAGGAACAGTGTTATTAAAAAAGTAAATAATCTTTCTTGTCCTTGACTCTCATTAAAAAATGTTGATAAAAATATAACAGTTGTTAATATTGAACCTATATAAACTACAAACATTACTGGATTTTTATATTGAATCTTCGGTGATAATTTCTTAAAAGAATCCTTAAAGGCTTCTTTTACCATGTTTCCATCTATAAAAACTTGCTTCTTTTTACTCATAGCAAAATCTCTCCTTCACTTGAAACTACTAAAACAACATTTGTAACTGCTCTACTATTGGCCCTAGCGCTAATGCTGGGAAGAAGCTTAATGCTCCTATCATTAATACAACTATTATCAATAATGTTACAAATACACCATTATTAGTTGCTAATGTTCCTGCTGAGCTTGGTATATATTTTTTCTTTGCTATTGAACCTGATATTGCAAGCATCAATACTATAGGTACAAATCTTGCTAACAACATTGCTATTCCTAATAAAATATTTAGTGGAACTGTGTCTGCACTAAACCCCGCAAATGCACTACCATTGTTGTTTCCTGCTGAAGAAAGTGCATATAAAATTTCTGAGAATCCATGAGCACCACCATTGTTTAAACTCTCCTGTATTGATGGTATTACACATGCTATAGCTGTACCAATTACCACTATTAACGGAGTTGTTATTACTGCTAATGATGCCATTTTCATCTCAAATGGTTCTATTTTTTTACCTAAATATTCAGGGGTTCTACCAACCATAAGACCTGATATAAATACAGTCATAATTATAAATGCCACCATTCCATAAAGGCCGCTACCAACCCCACCAAATATTACTTCACCTAATTGCATTAATAGCATTATTATTCCACCACCTAATGGTGTATATGAGTCATGCATTGAATTTACTGAACCATTAGAAGCTGCTGTGGTAGTAACTGCCCAAAATGAAGAACTTGCTATACCAAATCTAACTTCCTTACCTTCCATATTACCGCCTGATTGCCCATCTGAATAACTTATATCAACTATTCCATTTTGTTCAATTTGTGGTGTAGCTTTTTGCTCTAAAGCACCAACACTTACTAAGCAAATTGCATATATTATAAACATTGCTAAAAATATAGCTCGTCCTTGTTTTTTATCTTTAACCATATATCCAAAGGTGAAACATAATGCAACTGCAATTAACAATATAGATGTAACTTCAACGACATTTGATGCTAAGTTTGGATTTTCTAATGGATGTGCTGAATTTACACCAAAGAAACCTCCCCCATTAGTTCCTAATTGCTTAATTGCTATTTGACTCGCCGCCGGCCCACCTGGGATTATTTGACTATCTATAATCGTTCCATCCTCTAATGTATATGGATCTATTAATTTAACCTCTTGATATTCTTTAAAGTTTTGAACTACGCCTTGTGATACTAAAAATAATGAAATTACTATTGATAATGGCAATAATATATATAATAATGATTTAGTTAAATCTACCCAAAAGTTTCCTATTTCCTTTGACTTTCTTTTCATGAATCCTCTTATTACAGCAACTAAAACTGCTATACCTACTGCTGCTGAAAGGAAATTTTGAACTGACAATCCTAACATTTGAGTTAAATAGCTTAAAGTTGTTTCTCCACTATAAGCCTGCCAATTTGTATTAGTTGCAAAACTTGCCGCAGTATTAAAGGCTAAATCTGATGATACATTTGCTATCCCCTCTGGATTCAATGGTAAATACTTTTGTAATATCTGTAATAAGTAAATTACTATAAACCCTAATAAATTAAACATAAGAACAGCACCAGCATACTGCTTCCATCCCATTCCTTTTTCTTCATCTATTTTTAGCAACTTGTACAAAAACTTTTCAATCGGTCTTACTATAGGACTTAAAAATACTTGCTCTCCAGAAAATACTTTTCCCATATACTTACCTAATGGTACTGCTAATAAAACTAAAATAACTGTATATACAACTATTTGCAAAATAACATTAATCATAAATTTTCACCCCCAATTAAGCAATAAACTAAGTAGCATAATAGTGAAACTACTAGAATGAATGATACTATTACTAATCCATCCATATTTACCCCTCCTTGATTTTTACTACAAGTTTATAATATAGTTTTGAAAATTAAGATGGTGTTAAAATGTTAAGAAGTGATGTTAAGAAAGTATAAAGATTTTTAGGTTCCACGTGAACTTAATATTAGTAGGTATTCATATAATAAATCATAAGTAATTACAAAGGATGATTTATTATGAAAAAACTTTTTATTTATGTTCTTATCCTTACATTAACTTTGGTTATATGCTTAAATTTATTTTTATTTTATAATAACTCTTCTTTATCTAGTATTGTAAATAATTCTTCAGATAATAGAAATACGATAATAGAATTGGATGAATTTAAAAGTAATATAACTGAAATGAGTGATGCTAAGGAATCTTTTATTCTAACTGGAAATTCAAAATATAAAACCAATTATGAAACTTCACTAAATAATGCTTATGATAATGCAAATTCACTTCTAGATAATAATATAATATCTACAGAAGACAAAAATACTATTGTTGATTTGATTAATGATTATGATTCAATTAACCAATCTATATTTAATATCAGCATAACTTATCCTGTTTCACCAGAACTTGAAACATTAATTACTAACTCTAGCAATGCTAAATTAAAGGTTCTCCATTCTGTTAGTAATCTTATAGCAAATCATAGGAGTTCCCTAGAAAAATCTTCAAACTCACTTTCAAAATATATAGGTAATCAAAAAACATTTGTAAGTTGGATTAGTAGTATTTTTACTGCTCTAATGGCAATTCCTCCACTGTTAGCTAAAAAATTTGCAAAGGGCTCTAAAGATATTAGTAACGGTATTAATTCTATTGTAAAGTCTGATTCTAGTACAACTATTTCTACCGATACTAATGACTCATCTCCATTATTAGATTCAATTAATGCACTTGAAACATTTTTTAACTTTCAAAATAATTTAGAAGGAATAAAGGAAGTAAGAAGTCAATTAATTCAAAATGCCACATTAATTAATTATATTCGTATATCATCACTTAATAATTCTACAATTAATAATAAATGCCAAGACTGCATTAATACACTTAACTCAATATTAGATAGTATTGCTGAATTTGAAAAACTATATTCAACTAACCTATCTGCCATTTCATTAGATATAGTTTCCTATATTGCTAAACTTAAATGTTCATTAAATCAACTCTCAAGTGATTTATCTCAATTAAATGAATATAATAACTACCTTTTAAAATTAAATAATCTTCTTCTTAATAAAGAACAATAATAATTGATTATATAAATAAAGGCTATCTCAAAGTTATTTTAATAACCTTTGAGATAGCCTTTTTAATTAATAATTAGTAAATTTTTTATCTAATACAATAAAGATTATTTTTCACCTTCTTTTCTCTTTATCATACTAGTTCCACATCCTGCAAGTAACGCACCTAATGCTAATACTGTCACTGCTGAAGTTGCAGCTCCTGTTTTAGGTAGGCTAGTATTGCTATTATTACTATTGCTACTGTTACTATTAGTATTAGTGTTGTTATTATTTCCATTATTATTTGTATTTCCGTTATTGTTTGTTGTTCCATTATTATTTTCATTATTATTTCCATTATTTGAATTATTATTGTCATTTCCTGAATTTGATGCAATTAAGCCTTTCATTGCTACATCTAATTCATCTTCAGCTTTTGTAATATCTTTTTCACTTGCATTTTCATCAGACATAACTACTTTTGCCTTTTGTAATGCTTTTTCGAATTTTTTCCAAGTCTTTTCTGTGTAATCTTCCTTATTTAAAGATTCAGCTTTATTTATTAAATCCTCAAGTTTATCCTTACTTGGTTTTAATCTTAACTCTAAGTAAGCTCTTAATAAATTATCATAAGCTGTATCTACTTGTTCTTGAGTTGCATCTTCATTAACTAATATTTCATTAGCTGACTCTAAACTCTTCTCTATATTTTTCCAAGTGCTGCCTATATATTCATCTGAATTTAATTCACTTATCATATCTATAAGCCCTTGAAGTAATTCTTTGTTTACATCTTTCTTAACTAAAGAGTTTATTGCATCTTTTAAATTATTAGTTGCATCTTCTATATCAGCAGCAAGAGCATTTTCATCTTCATACACTTCCTTAGCTATAGTCAACTCTTCTTGTAATCTTGCCCATGATTCCTTAGTATAATCTTTTTCATTTAATTTTTCTGCTAACTCAATATTTGCCTTAAGAGTTTCTTTATCTCCACCCTTAAACTCTAACATCCAAATAGCATTTAATAATCTGTTAGTAATTGCATCTACTTCAGCTTCAGTAGCCTTTTCATTTGCTAATACAATCTTAGCTTGTTCTAACGCAGCATTAAATTCTCTAACAACTGCTGGAACTACACCTTCTAATGCTCCATCAGCTTTTACTTCTTCAGCATATTCAATTGTATATTGTAATAATGATTTATCAACAGTGCTTTCTCCATCTCCAGCCTCTCTTGTTATTGCTATTGTATATTTTACTTCCTTTAATCCATCTTCTGATGTAATTACTACATCAATCTTTTCTTTACCATTAATAGCATAAGTAGATTTTTCACTACTTTCTACTGTGTAAACAGTTGTTACTGATGCATTATTATTTACATCTACTGTTATCTCTGGTAAAGCTTCATCATTCTTAAGTGTTAATGAATAATCTAAAGTTTCTGGATTAAATCCTTCTAAAGCATTACCATTAGCTTTAATAGATTTCACTTCAAAATCATTATTTGCCACTACTCTTTCTTCAAAAGCCTTAATTTCAGTTATACCTAATCCCATATTTGTTTGTGCATCCATCTTAATTCTTAATGCATAAGTTTTTACCATATCAAATGTGTAGTAATTAGTAGCTGATCCTGATGTTGAAGTTGGATTTGCAACTAAGTTAGTTACATCTCTCCAATTGTTATCATCATTTAATGGTGAGCTTTCTTCTTTTAAAACATGAGCAGGATTGCTAGGTTTAACAATTTCATTACCAACATAGTATTGAATTGTTATATTACTAGGAATCTTTGTACCATTATCTTCAAAGAAATCAACTTCTAAGTTATTGATATATCTTTCTAGTGGATCTGCAACACCAAACATAATACCAACCCATTCGCTAGTATGCTTATCTGTTCTCTTCCAGTTTGACCATCTATTATTAGCTGCACTTGGGTTATGCTCTATTAATCCATCATTAACCTTTTCTATACTATCTTGAGAAGCAGCATCTACTGTTGTATCATTCGTATATGAAGCAATTGCCATCGGAAGGTCATATCCATTTCTAGCTCTAGCTATATTATCACCCTTAACAACCTCAGAAGAAACTCTGATATTTGCTTTTGCTATAATATCTACACCATCAACAACTCCAGTTACTTCAAATACACCTTCTTGTAGTAATAATTCTTTGTTATACTCTTCCCAAACAACAGCTAAATCCTTAACTGTTCCATCTGTATAATACGCTTTAACTGTATCTGGTAAAGTAGGTTCAACACCAACATTAGTTACTAATGCTAAGTTTCCTAATGCAGAAATTCCCTTAACTACAACTTTAGCTGTTGCCTTTAATTCTTGACCTTCTACAGTTCCTTTAACTTCAAATACACCATACTCATTATATTTTGCTTCATCAATTTCATCCCAAGTTACTTCTACATCCCTTGGTAATCCAATGTCAAAAGTAGCTTTAACCTTTGCTGGAAGCTCTGGCTTAACTCCTTTTTCAGTTTCAACAATAACTTTTTCATACGCTATTGCAATCTTATCTGCAGTGTTTTCTGAAATAGCAAATGTTAATATATTACTACTCTTTGTTACACCCTTATAAGTTACATCTGCATATAAGCTTATATCACCTGCTGTATATGCTGTAAGTTTATTTCCTTCTATTTTTACTTCTCCATTATTTTCAGATGTTGCATAGTATTTTATATCTAAATTAGACATTTCTACTGTACTATTATCTTGTAATTTAGCATCTACATTAATATCAACAATATCATCTTCTATTATATTATCTTTTGATAATGATATTTCTACATTATCTAACTTAGCTGCTTCTTCCTTAAATCTAATTGAATATACCTTTTTAGTAATTCCATCTTCAGCAGTTACTAAAACTTTTGCTACTCCATTAGTTGTAAGTGCAGGTACTACAAATATGCTTGCATTATCTTTAGCTGTAGCTGAAACCTCTGGAATTTCAGAGCCATAAGGAATAACAACTGAATATTCAGTAGTGTTTTCTGCAAATCCTTCAACAGTCACTCCATTTACCTTTATATCATTTAGTAAAGCAGTTCCTTCACTAACCATAACATTTGAGTAAACTTCAAATTCAGTAAGTCCAACAGCTTTATTTTGTGCTGTATCCTCTTTTAATAAGGCTCTTATCTTTGTTGTAGTTACCGCATCAAAAGTTATTTCTTCTGTTCCCTCTACTGTGAATCCAGTAGTCTTACTTTGATTTGATACTTGTACCCAATCTGTTCCATTAAAGTATTCTACTACTATTTCACTTGGTATTGCTACTCCATGGTCACTATAAAGAGAAAGACCTATTCTATTTATTGTATATTCTCTATTAAATTCAATACCTACATAATCATCATAATTTTGGTTTCCTTTTCCCCAGTTTGTCCATCTATTTTGAGGACTATTTCCCTTAGAAATTACACCATCATTTATATTATTAATGTTGTCTGGTCCAGAATATGATGTAAATGCCTTTGGATATTCTCCATTTTCTCTTAAAGCAACATTCTTTTCTTCATAATTATTAGAAACTACTATTATAGCTTTTGCTTTTATTCCTGATACACCTTCAATAGTTCCTAGAATTTCAACTGTACCAACACTAGCTACATCTTCTGCTGTTAATGTTCTTTCCCAAGTAACACCATGTTCCTCTATAGTTCCATCGTTAAACACTACTGATGTAGTATTAGGAAGAATTACTAATTGATTAACAGCTGTTAGTATTCTTACATCTTGAGCTCCAATCATATCTCTAACTACAACATTTATAACTACAGGTATATTACTATTTTCTATACTTCCAGTTACCTTAAATGTTCCTGGTTGTGCTAACTTATCACTTGAAACCTCTTCCCAAGTAACATTAACATCATTCTTAGTTCCATCAGTGTATAATGCTGTTACTGTTTTAGGTAAATTTAATTCACCATTTACAGGAACTGTAATATCACTAACATCATATCCAACAATCTTATTTTTATCTAAATCCTCTTCTTCTACTGTATAAACATTTATAGTATCAGTAGATAAACCATTACTTGTTGCTGTTAAAGTAAATGAACCAGCATTCTTAGTTGATTGAACAATTACTAAAGCTTTACCATTAAAGGCTTCTCTTTTATTATCCTTATATCTTTCAACACTTGCTGCATTACCATTATCAACACCAACAATTACACCATTACCACTAACTTCAAAATTAACTAAATTACTTGCATCTGGTACTAATGTTCCATTTTCATCAACTATATCAACAGTTATATATGATAAATCATATCCATCTGCTTCTATAACTTGTCTGTCTGCACTTAAATCTATTGCTTTAGCTTCATTTGCAGTTTTAACTACATCTCTTGCAATTTCTTGACCATTTTCATCTTTTGCAACAGCTGTTAATTTACCTGGTCTATATTCAACTCTAAATTCTAAATGTAATTTACCATCACTAGTTTCTTTATATTGTCCATTATATCCAGCATTAGTAACTTCATATTCATCACTTGCAACTAATGATCCTAATTCATTACTATTAACATCTTCGTTATAATATAAATCTACACTATTTGCATTTGTATATGCTTTAACTAATATCTTATTACCATCAACTTTTATACTATCATCATTTTCCCAATTCCAATGTGGTAGTAAATGTACCATTGGTTCATTAGACCATTGACTTTGATAGAAATAATATATATCCTTCTCAAAACCTGCTGTATCTATTGCTCCAAAATATGAAGACTTAGATGGGAAAGTGCTATAATATGGAGTTGGTTCCCCTATATAGTCAAATCCAGTCCAAATATATTCACCTAAAATATACTCTTTATCTCTATCTCTTTTCCATGCATCTTCTGCAGTTCTTCCCCAACCAACATGATCATTATCATAATCTGATTGTTGTAAATTATCATGTTTATCCATTTGATTTGTTCTTTCTGGATGCGCATAGAATCCACGACTTCTAGTTGCTGAAGATGTTTCTGATCCATATAAAACCCAGTCTGGATATTTTTCATGGAATGAATCATAATTTGCTTCAGCGTAGTTAAACCCAACAACATCAAATACATTAGCTACATTTTCATGAGCTCCTGTTCCAGATCCCATTCTAAATTTATCCTCTCCTAAAGTTGTTGGTCTTGTAGTGTCTATCTCCTTAACCCAACTTTGAAGGTTTTGTGCTGTTTGTACAGCCTTTGTTTGGTTTGTTTCCCAAACTTCATTACCAAGAGACCACATAATTATACTTGGAGCATTCTTTCCTCTATTAACCATTTGCTTAACATCATATTCGGCCCAAGTCATATCACCATGAATTGATTTTTGTTCAAAAAATCTTCCATAGTCATAAGTCTTCTTACCACCATACCAAGTATCAAATGCTTCATCTATTAATAGAATTCCCTCTTCATTACAAATATCTATTAATGTTTGAGCTGCTGGGTTATGTGTAACTCTTATAGAGTTTACCCCCATATCCTTTAATTTTTTAACTTGTCTTCTTATTGCAGCTTCATTTGCAACAGCACCTAAAGCTCCTTGATCATGATGCATACAAACTCCTTCAAGCTTCATTTGTTCACCATTTAAAAAGAAACCATTATCAGTAGTAAGATCAAACCATCTCATACCAAATTCTGTTGTATACTCATCTACAACTTCATTATTAATTAATACCTTTGTAACAACATCATATAAATATGGATTTTCAGTTCCCCAAAGCTTAGGATTTTGAACCTCTACATTTTGATCATATTTATAAGTACTATTTGCTGTTATAACTTGCGTTGAGCTACTATCTCCAACTACATTTCCTTCACTATCATATATAGTTGAAACTAAAGTAACTTCTTTATCAGTACCTTCTTCATTTGCTATATCTGTTTTTATATTAACAGTAGCCTTACCTGTTGAATATTCACTCTTTAAGTTAGGTGTAGTTACATATGTTCCATATTGTTCTACATGAACTTTATCTGTTACAGTAAGCTTAACATCTCTATATATACCGCTTCCTGAATACCATCTACTACTTGGCTGTCTATTATTAACCTTTACTGAAATTACATTTTCAGTAACTCCGTCACATATTAAATTATCTGTTATATCAAATGAAAATGGTGTATATCCATAAGGATGATTACCAACCTGTACTCCATTTACATAGATGTAACTATCCATATAAACTCCATCAAAATCAATTGTTATCTTTTTACCTTCCATTTCCTTTGGTAATACAAAAGATTTTCTATACCATCCAATACCACCATCTAAGAATCCACCTTCATGAGTAGATGGTGAATTTTTGTTAAAATCCTGTTCTATACTCCAATCATGAGGTAATGTTAGGTTTCTCCATGCTTCATCATCATAATTTTTATTCTTAGCATCAGGTACATCACCTAAATTAAACTTCCATCCATCATTAAATAATGTTGAACGTTGAAATCCTGTTTCTGCCATATTAACCCTAGACACCTTATTACCAATACTTTCAGCAAATGTTACCACTCCTGAAGATGTAGTTATTAGTGTTAAAGATAGAATAGTGCTTAATATCTTCTTATACTTCATTCTCTTCTCCCCCTATTATTAGTTAATTATCTATATTAATCGTTTACCTATAATATAGCTCTTTAATGGAAATGCCTTAATTAAGGCATTTCCAATTTAATTATTTATCTGTTTTTTTCTTCTTCATCATAACAACTCCTGCACCTACAACTACAACCGCTAAAATAATTATAATTGTAGAAGAAACTACAGCACCCGTTTTTGGTAGAGAGTTTGTTAAATTTGAATTACCTTTATCTCCAGTACTATTTGGTTTATTAGTATTGTTATTTGAGTTGTTTGATCCATTTGAATTATTAGATTCATTAGAATTTGCAACTAAATTAGCTTTAGCTATTTCAAGATCTGAAATCGCCTTATCAATGTCTTTTTGAGTAGCATCATCATTAGCCAAAGTCTCACTAGCTGTAGCTAAAGCAAGATTTAAATTATTAACACTTTCTTTTGTATATTTTGATAAATCTATTTCTTTAACTTTGTTTATTAAATCTTCAAGCTTAGATTTATCTGGCTTTAATCTTAATCCAAGATAAGATACTAACAAATCATTATATGCCTTATCTACTTCATCTTGAGTTGCATTATTATTATTTAATACTTCTATAGAATTATTAAGTTGAGCTTCTAATAAACTCCATGTAAAATCTATATATTCTTCCTTATTTAATGAACTAATCTTATCTACAAGATTTTGTAATTCATCTTTATCTACATTATTTATAACTAAGTTATCTATTGCAGCTTTTAAAGCCTCTGCTGCTTTATCAACTTCATCTTGCATTGCATTTTCATCATTATATACTGATTTAGCCTTTTCAAGCTCCTCAACAAGCTTTATCCAAGACTCATTAGTATATACTTTTTCATCTAAAGCTTCAGCACTATCTATAAGATTCTTTAATGCTTCTTTATTACCTTGTTTAAATTCAAGCATATGAATAGCATTTGTTAACCTCTTAAATACTGCATCAACTTCAACTGCTGTTGCTTCATTATTTTCATAAACCTTTTTAGCTTCATCTAAAGCTTCATTAAATTCTCTTACAACTGCAGGTACTACATCTTCTAAATCACCTTTTTCTATTATTTCTAAAGCATAATCTATTGCAAATTTTAACGCTGTCTTATTAACTTCTGGTTTTTCTTCATTATTTTCTTTTTCTTTATAAACATTAAATTCTGATGCTGCTGCAAATCCACCAACACCTTGTAATGCTTCAAATTTAATATAATTTGCTTCAATAGGAGCATCGAATTTTATTGTTTTTAACTTAATATTATTCTCAAAATTTCCTTCTGAAACTTTTGTAAATTCTTCTCCATTAACACTTGTGTATATTGCATATTTAGTTATTATCCCGTTTGTTCCTCCTGCTTGTCTTGGAAGATATGTGAATCTATCCACTTTATAAGTGTTACCTAGATTTATAGTTACACTTTGAGGTAGTTCATCCTTTGGAGAATATTTAGTATGCCATATAGTTCCTTCATTACCATCTAAAGCAAAGCTAGCTAAACCTTCAGTTCCAACATTAGGATGCTCACTTGTTGCAGTTATAGTCATTTGTGATTGTGGTATTAATGTCTCATCGTATATAGTAGCAACATTAGCAATAATTAAATTATCAACTTGTCCTTTAAATGCATTAGTTTCACTACCAATAGTTTCTAATGGGAATACAAATGTTCCAAACTTTCCTTCAGAACCTGATTTACTTATCTCATCAACATATTCTCCATTTACATAAAGTTCTGTTTTATTAATTTTACCTATTATAGTTATATCTACCCATTCTCCCTTTGGAAGTGTGTAATTGAAAGAATAATTATACCCTTCTCTTGAGAATCCAACTTTACCAGTTTCACTTTGTACAGCTTTAAATGACCCTTGTGGTGATTCAAATAGAATTTGTTCACCTTCATTACTATCTGTTGATCTGTTTACACTAAATGAAATTGAATAGTTTGGACCTATATTTTTAACTGGAGTTCTAAGATAACTATTTTCACCATTCAAGCTTAATGCTCCTCCTTGAATAGATGAATTATTTAAACTAATTGAGTTATATTCATTTCCTGATTTATCTTCTACTAAATTTCCATTTACATTATTAAAATCATATTCAATAACTTTTTCAGTTTTACTTTCAACATCATATTTAGGATTAGTATTTGGAGCTAAGTTTACTTCATTTACAACTTCTTTAAATTCATTATATGTCTTATCATCAGCTTCTCCCCACATCTTTTCAGATAAAACTTGAATTGCAGGAAGTGTTCTATCAAATAAGTCATATTCAACAATTCCATTTGCAGCTTTATCTATCATATCATTCCAAAGTGCAAACATACCTCCACGCATTTGCTTTGCTCCTTGTGGAATAACAACCCCATTACTAAACTTATTTACTTCCCAATTCTCATATAACCATTGGCTACTTAGGTAGTCTTTATAATAATTAGCACCTGGTACAATATAAAGATATGCATCATCAGTATTTATTAAATCATATCCTTGATTATACATAGCTTGAGGATTTGCCCAACCACAATTCCATATATTCATTTCTATATTTTCAGATGTTACAGGAGTGCTTCCTGATTTATGACTTAAGCTACCCCAAACTCTTGTAGTTCTTCCTTTTTCATCTCTTACATACTTTAACATTTTATCTAAGTATGATCTATATTCTTGAGAATCTCCATAGAATTCATCTGAACCTATATGGAAAGTAACATCTCTAAATACAGAATTATCTCCACCATCTAGGTATTCATCATATATTCCTTTTATATACTCTATTACCTCTGGATTTGTTACATCTAACATAGCTGCATTTTCACCTTGCCCATCTCTATAAGCATATTCTGGATGAGCTTTCACAAATGCTAATGCATGTCCAGGTGTATCAAATTCTGGTACTATATTTACTCCATAAATTTTAGAGCTATCTATAAAATTTCCAAACTCCTCTTTACTATATGATAAATCTTGTGCTGTTAAAGGAACTCCATTTTCACCTACATCATTTGATTCAAGACGGAACGCTGCATATGCGTTCATAGCATCTTCACCTATATTAGAGTAATCCCTTTCTAACCATATATAATTATCATTTAAATGCACTTGAAAATCATTCATCTTATACCAAGACATAGTTTTAACAATTTCATATAAATAATCTAATGAAACAGGCTTTCTTGCTACATCTAACATAAATCCTCTTATGTCATATTGTGGATAATCTCTAACTAATCCTTTAGGTATAAAATCTTCATTTTGCTTAAGAATTTGAAGTATTGTTCTACTAGCTAAGAGGATTGCTTGTGCAGTATTTCCCTCAATACTAACAAAATCATCAATATTCATATAATATCCTTCTTCTCTAAGCTCAGGATAATTTGAGTTTAAAGCAATATAGAAATCTCCATTTTGAGGACTATTTGATACAACAACTTTTATCTCTTTTCCTGTTACATCTTTGTAATCGTTAGCAAAAATTTCAGCAGTTTCTCTAAGTTTTGCTTCTGATTCTTCATTTATTACTATTCTTGAAGTGTTGCTTATTGTAAAGTTGCCACTCTTTCCTGCCCACTCCCTTAACTCTGGAATTACTGTTGGTTTTTTATTTCCTTCAACATTATGAACACCTGGAACAGTAATTTCTATAACTGGAGAAGTTGCCTTTTCTTCACCTTTGCGTACTTCAAAATTCACTTCAACCTTTGTATCTACTAACGGTTTATGAATATTCATTTCATAATCAATAACTTCTTCATAATCAGCTCCAACAAAAGAAATTTCAAATCCCTCTGGAACTGTTGGCATAGTAAGAACAGTATCTTCACTTGTAAGTTCTTGTACTACTAAATTATTGGCTACTTCTGAAACAGTTTTTGGCGCTTCTGGAATTCCTCCATTGTATGCTTGTAATTCATATACTGATACTGTATTCCAGTTTACACCTTCTGAATTTGCAATATGCTCATCTATATATAATCTTATATATCTTGCTTTTACGGCCTCTGATAATTCTATAGCTTCTCTAAAGTTGGCCGGATATTTATTTGCAGCATATACATCAGTCCATGTACTATCATCATCTGAAACTTGTATCCTATAATTATTTGAGTTTCTTCTTTCCCATTCAATTACGAAACTATCAAACTTAGTTGCTTTTCCTAAGTCAACTTTTAACCATTGTGGGTCTGAAGAAACAGCACTTGCCCATCTTGATTTTTTAGTAGTTGTTCTATCTACTACTCCATCAAAGGCTTTATTCGCTGTAAAATCATTTGTTTCAATTGATGAAGCACTTGCAGTTTTATTTAGTGCTATATTTACTCCTGGTTCTGGATCCTGATCTACAATTGTTCCTTCTCCATAAACTTCGATTTCATATATAGACACTGTTTCCCACGTAACATTTTCTGCTGTTGCTGAATAATCATCAATAACTATTCTAATATATCTAGCTTCTTGATTACCAACATTTACAGTTTCAATAAAATCTGTTGCCCCTCCTCCTACGTAAATTGATGTCCAACTTTCTGAATCATCTGATATTTCAATTTTATAGGAATTAACATTTCTACGTTCCCAAGTAATAGTTACCTCATCAAAATTTTGTTTTTTTCCTAAATCTACAGCTACCCATGGGCCATTTTCATATCTTTCACATGCCCATCTTGATGATTTAGAACCTTCCCTATCAACTATTCCGTCTGTTACTTTTTTTGCAGTAAAGGTGCTTGTCTCTTCACTTGATGCAAAAGCAGCTTTGTTTAAAGCTAGATTAACTTTTTCCGATACCTTTTCGGCATTAGTGTTTACATATGCCGATACATTACTAATTAACATAGTAAATGTAAGCATCGTTGCTAAAGATAAATTAATTATTTTTTTCCTCTTTAGACCTCTCATTATTCTACCCCTCTCTAAATTTTGTTTATAATTTTATATAAATATCAACTTATATATATAAATTGATAGTTTAACAAATAATAAAACCTTCTAATATTTAGAGCATTATGCCTATTGCTTCTGAATTCCTTACCACATTTATATTTACCGATAAATACTTATTTTTAGGCATCACAAATTGACTTATCTAGATAAAACTTTCATCAGATAAGTTCCCCTAATGCCCTCTTAAGGTAACACGGTCTATTTACAAAATTTATTCTTTTAATTAAATATATCAGTTTTTACCATTATTGTAAATGTTTTTAACCAATTCTAGCATAGCAATTTTCTTATACTTTTCTGCAATATATTGATATTTTTTTAGTTTTTATTATGTATTTAATTTACTTTTATAAATTAAACGATACTTTAAAATATTATTAGTTCATATTTTAAAGTATCGTTTTAATTTTATTCTAATATTCTTTTTTCCTTAACATTAATGCTCCTCCAACCGTTAATAACCCTGATATTATTAACGTTACTGATGACGAAACTATATCACCGGTCTTTGGTAAATTTTCATTAATTTTATTTATGCTTGAACTACCATTATTATTCTCACTTCCATTAGAGTTGCTAATATAATCTTTTTCTACTAAAGATTCCTTAGCATTTCTAAGGTTTTCTACTACTTCATTCACCTCATCTTCAGTAGCTTCTTTATTATTTAATACTACACTAGCTTTTGCTAATTCTTTCTTCATCAAATTAATACTTTTAGTAGTATATTTAGATAAATCTAATCCTTCTACTTCTTTAATTAATCCTTCAAGTAAAGACTTATCAGGGGTTAATCTTAAACTTAAATACGCTCTTAATAAAGAACTATACACTTCATTTACTTCTACTTGAGTAGCAATTTCAGATTCTAATACTTCAGTTGCATTTTTAAGTGTATTTTCAAATGATATCCATGTTGATTCTATATATTTTGAAGAATCTGTTTCCTTTACTCTATTAATCAAGGCTTGAAGTGCCGATTTATCTACTTTCTTAGACTCCTCTAGATTTTTAATAGCTTCTTTCAAATTCTCAGCCATTTCATTTATCTCTTCTTGCATTGCATTGTCATCTATTAGCACCTTATTTGCTTCTTCAAGTATAGACTCTAAATTCAACCAACTCTCATCAGTATAATCATTTCTATTTAAAGCGTTAGCTGAATTAATTAAGTTTTCTAATTCTGATTTATCACCTTGCTTAAATTCAAGCATATGAATTGCTTCTGCTAAATTATTAAATGCTTCATCTACTTCAGTTTGAGTAGCAAACTCATTATTATATACTATATAAGCTTCTTCTAAAGCCTTATTAAAGCTTTTAATTACAGCTGGTACAACTCCCTCAAGAGCACCACTTTCCTTTAGTTCTTCAGCATAATCAATATTAATTCTTAATGCTAATTTATTTATCTCTTCTGGTTTATTATCATTTTCTTCTAATTGCGAAATAGCAACTTCTACTGCTTCTTTAGCAACATCTATTTGTTCTTGAGTTGCTTCACCATTTATTAAAACTTCTTCTGCAATATTGATTGCTTCCTTCAATGAATCTATAGTTTCCTTTGTATACTTATCAGCTTCATTTTCAACTATACTCTTGGCACTTTCTATAATTGCCTTTAATTCATCCTTATTTATTACATCATCAGGCTTTTCATCTGGTATATTTTCACTTGATTTCTTTACTGTTATTATTTCATTTATAATTGGTTTAACACCATTCCATGTCAACTTAACATCTAAAACATTATTTAAATTACTAGTATCAAAATAATTATAAGAATTAGATAAAGCTCCAATCTCATGCCATCCATCTAAATCTCTTATTTCAACACTTGCATTTGAAATACCTGTTGGGCCTTGTAAAATAATCAATTCACCAACTTCACTGTAATCAGAAAGCCTATATAATAATTCACCCTCTAACTCTTCTCCAGCAGGTGTATAGAATGTAGATAATTTTTTATCTATTACAGTTTCAGAAGTATTACTTAATTCACCTTCTGGTTTAGCTATTAATGATAAATTTATATTGGTATCTATATTAACACCTTCATTTATTAGTATTTCATTTAATGCTAACCATGCATTACTATTATTTTTTGATATTAATCTAATATATCTAGCTCTTTTATTAATGCCTTCCATAGTTCTATATCTATAAGGAGCTTTAAGTGTTGGGAAATTAGTCTCTCTACTTTCACCTGCTATTTCATCTATAACTTCCCATATTTCTCCATCTAAAGATACTTCTAAGTTTCCATTTCTAAAATAATCCTTTTCAGAATCTCCTATTACTAAATCTATCTTGTCGATATCAACTACTCCACCTAAGTCTACTTGTACATATTTATCTTTTCCCTGTGCTGAACCAAACCACACCTTACTTTCTAGCTTTTTATCAAAAATACTTTCTATATTTCCACTATATATACTTCCATAATTATGAGTAATTTTTATATCTTGAAACTTATTAAGCGTAACTGATAATTTATTTAAATCAAATGTTATATCATTATTTTCTTTGTTTATCACTCTAATATACCTTGCTTCACTTACATCTGTTGCTTCATTCCATTCAACTCCATTAATAGAAGCTTCTATAGTTAGATTTTCTGATGAAGACTCACATATTATATCAGCAATTCTTTCTATTCCAGTTAACTTTAAACCTAAATATTCATTTGTTTTTAATGTAATATTTGATATATTTAATATTTCTGCCTTTAGCTCTGATATACTAACTTCAGTATTTTCTAGCTCTTTAACATTAGTAAATAAAACTGGTTTATTTTCCTCTTTATTTATTTTTATTTCTCTTACTGCAGTCCATAAATCTGGCTTTCCACCTGGTACTCCTGCAATTGTTGCTCTATATCTTATATATCTTGCTTTTATAGATAAATTATTTTCTACTATTCTAGAGTCTGTTCTTTCCTCACCGATAGCTGACCAATTCTGCCCATCCTCTGAATATTCTAAAATACCCTTATGAAATCTATCATGATCAGTATCATTTCTTCCTTGAACAATTTCTATATTGTTAACATCAATAACTTTTCCTAAATCAACTCCATACCAATCTCCTACTTTTTGTAGAGTTTTAAAATAAGCATATGTTTCTTCATCTCCATCAACTATTAAATCTAATTCATTTGATTTATATGAAGACATCGGTATTCTACTACTTGACTGTGGATCCATTTCCATATATATTTTTGAATCTAAACTACTTATTAACTCATTTGCAAATGGAATTAATCTCTTTGCTCCACTTTCAACAACAACATCTGGATAATTTAATTTTTTAGTTGTAAAAGTTTGAGATGTTTGTTTGAAAACTGTAGCATTTGATAATTCTGTCCATGCTACATCAAGATTAGATTCTCTAATTGCAATAGCACTATTAACTGATGCTTTACATGCTTTTACTATATATTCTAAAGATCCTAACCAAGGCTTTATTTCACTCTTCATTTTTTCATTCAAATTCTTTTCGGAATTAAATACTAAAATTGCCTCTAATATCTTATCAAATTCATAAATTAATCTACTTCCTACCTCACTAATCTCTTCCCCACTATTATAATTGTTTAAAAATAACTCTAAATCCTCTTTTATATATTCTGACTCTTCTAAAACTAAATTTCTATTACTTGGAGATGGATCACTTAAATGAGAAGCTATAGTATGGAATTCTTCTGCTACTTCTGGATTTATATATTTAAATGAATCCTCCCAGCTTTTATCATCATTAAACTCATCAGTATTCCATGTATAATCTGCAATAGCAAATATAGCTGTCTTTGATAATTCTGCATATTCTAATGGATTAGTTACTATTCCTGAAATATTATGGACTCCTGGATTCATAACCTCTCCCTTTCCAAGCATTAATCGTGCTGAGTTATGTCCATTAACTGGCCAATTAAGCCACATATAAGTATCTCTTCCTATTAAATCTTTTGGCCATTGCATTTCTGATTCAACTACTTGTCCACAAACATCTACTCCAGTCCACATTATTTCAACATTTTCTGGAACATTCGCTAATGCTCGTAAATATGGTTTACCTTTCTCCCCAGTCCATGCCTGATTATAGTATGGTGGACAATATACTAATGAGTAACAATCCCCTTTTTCCTTAACCCAATTAGCTACATCTGTTACAAGTCTTACATGCCAATCTTTATCCGCTAATGATTGATCGGTACTTATATCATCCATAAAAAGGCCAAATTGCCTCACTCCAATACCATATAATTGTTCTAATTTATTTAATAATGTTTGAAGTTCATTATCATAATCATTCCAATTAATCATATTAAATCCTGGATGAATAGCCCAAATAAATTGTGTTTTACTCTTATGTCCTACATCTACTAATTCCTTTATTTCAGCTAGTTTATCTTCTGGATACAGCTCTCTCCACTGTCTATTATGATAAGGATCATCCTTAGGAGCAAATATATATGAATTCATTTTAAAATTTCCACCAAACTCCATTAAACTCTTTCTATCTTCATTTGACCAAGGATAACCATAAAATCCTTCAATAAATCCTCTCCATTTAGCATCTGCAAAATCTTCATACATAACATTTTCTATTTGATTATTTTCTATTTGATTGAAAATCATTTTTAAAGTTGCTATACCATAATATGCCGAATCTGTTGTATCACCCAATATCGCAATTACCCCATTTTCCTTCAAACTATTATCTACTTTTAAAACATAAGCATCTTCTTCTAAAAATATTTCTTGATTATACTCTATATTTTCATTAAAATAATTATCTACGTATCCGTTAGATCCTCTTACTCCAATAATAATATTAGTTTTATTATCAACCACTTCGTTAGAGAAAGTATTATTAATACCCTTAGTAGATAATATTTCAACAATAAAGTTTCTAGTAGATTCATCAATTCCCTCTTCTAATACTATGTTAACTTCATCTGTAATTCTAAAATCAGCCCCTAAATATATCTCATTTTGTGGTAATGGATATATTTCATAATTTTTTTGCACCTGAACATTTGTATCATTCCCACTAGCACTAACCCTTATAGCTACAGTATTAAATAGACCAATACTTAAAGTAGTTGCCAATATTAAACTAGTTAATCTTTTCATTTTTTTATACTCCCCCATTACTTTATATTTATAATATAAAAAAATGTTCCCCCCTTTATAATAATTATGTAAACAACCTATTCTTTACAATTATACTGGGAGTATATCTCTTTGTAAACATTTACCATGTAAATTCGCAATAAAAAAATAGACTTAAACTATATATTATAAGTTTAAGTCTATTTAAAAAAATTTTAGTAGTTTACGATTTGAGCAAAATCAGCAGCAACTAAACTAGCTCCACCAACTAAAGCACCATCGATATCAGATTGAGCCATTTGAGCTTTTATAGTTCCAGGCTTAACTGATCCACCGTATTGAATTCTTACTTTATCAGCAACTTCTTTACCGAACATTTCAGCAACAACGCCTCTTATAGCCATTATTGTTTCATTAGCTTGCTCATCAGTAGCAGTTTTACCAGTTCCGATAGCCCAGATTGGTTCGTAAGCTATAACAACTTTTTCTGCTAATTCTGTTGATAAACCTTCTAAATCAGCTTTGATTTGAGATCCAACAACTTCATTAGTTGTTCCATTTTCTCTTTGTTCTAAAGTTTCTCCACAGCAAAGGATTGGAGTCATGTTATGAGCAAAAGTAGCTTTAACTTTTTTATTTAAAGCTTCATCAGTTTCATTGAACATTTCTCTTCTTTCACTATGTCCTAAAACTACGTAATCTACACCCATAGCTTCTAACATTCTTGGAGCGATTTCACCAGTGAAAGCTCCTTTTTCTTCAAAGTGCATGTTTTGAGCAGCAACTTTGATGTTTGATCCTTCAACTGCTTTTAATACAGCATCTAAGCAAACAAAAGTAGGACAAACTACTACATCACAAGTAGCATCCTTTACTAATGGTTTTAATTCATTTATAACATTAACAGCTTCTTCTGGAGTGTAATGCATTTTCCAGTTTCCAGCAATAATAGCTTTTCTCATTGTATTCACCTCATAATTTATTTTTAAATAATTAGTTATGAATGAAGTATAAACTTCATTCATAACTTTTAAATCTATTTTTAATAAAATCTTTAAAGGAAGTCCATACTCACCTTTCGTATGAGTACACCACTGTGTAACTTCAACTAATCAAATTAAAATTTGGAAGCTTACTTATCGTTTAAAGCAGCGATTCCTGGTAATGTTTTACCTTCTAAGAATTCTAATGAAGCTCCACCACCTGTAGAGATGTGAGTCATTTTATCTCCGAATCCTAAGATGTTAACAGCAGCAGCTGAGTCTCCTCCACCGATAACTGTTGTAGCATCTGCATCAGCCATAGCTTTAGCAACTGCAATTGTTCCCTTGTTGAAGTTTTCGAATTCGAATACTCCCATTGGTCCGTTCCAGATAACAGTCTTAGCATCTTTAATTGCATCAGCATATAAAGCTTCTGTCTTAGGTCCGATATCTAATCCCATGAATCCAGCTGGAATGTTTTGATCTTCAGTAACTGTAGCTTCAACATCCTTGAATCCATCAGCAATTCTGTGGTCTACTGGTAATAAGAATTTAACACCGTTAGCTTCAGCTTTAGCGATCATTTCCTTAGCATAATCCATTCTATCATCTTCACATAAAGAAGTTCCGATTTCATATCCTTGAGCTTTTAAGAATGTGTAAGCCATTCCTCCACCAATGATAATTGTATCAACTTTTTCTAATAAGTTGTTGATAACAGCAATTTTATCAGAAACCTTTGATCCACCTAATATAGCAACGAAAGGTCTAACTGGAGCATTTACAGCTTCTCCTAAGAATTTTAATTCTTTTTGGATTAAGTATCCGCATACAGCTGTATCTACAAATTTAGTAACACCTTCAGTTGAAGAGTGAGCTCTATGAGCAGTTCCGAATGCATCATTAACGTAGATGTCACATAAAGAAGCTAATTCTTTAGATAATTCTTCTCCGTTCTTAGTTTCTTCTTTTCTGCATCTAGTGTTTTCTAATAATACAACGTCTCCGTCTTTCATATCAGCAACAGCTTTTCTAGCATTTTCTCCAACAACTTCTTCGTCTCTAGCGAAAACAACTTCTTTACCTAACATTTCGCTTAATCTTACAGCAACTGGTGCTAAAGTTTTAGAAGCATCTTTTCCTAAGTGTGAGCAAAGTATAACTTTAGCTCCATTTTCTACTAAGTATTTAATAGTTGGAAGAGCTCCTACTAATCTATTTTCATCAGTGATAACACCATCTTTTAATGGTACATTAAAGTCACATCTTACTAAAACTCTTTTACCGTTAACTTGAACATCTTCAATTGTCTTCTTATTAAAGCTCATTCTTTTCACCTCATAATTTATTCATACTTTTATCTATAATTTTAAAATAGGCCCGGTCTTATAAGTATGCCTTAGAGACCGGACCCTTTTTAGGATCTTATAAGAGTGCTTTTATAAGCATCTAAATCCATATATAATTATCTATTAAAATTAAGCTAATTCAGCGAAGTATTTAATAGTTCTAACCATTTGGCTAGTGTATGAGTTTTCGTTGTCATACCATGAAACAACTTGAACTTGGTATAATCCTTCTCCGATTTTAGATACCATTGTTTGAGTTGCATCGAATAATGAACCGAATTTGATTCCTACGATGTCTGAAGAAACTAATTCTTCTTCAGTGTAACCGAATGATTCGTTTGAAGCAGCTTTCATAGCAGCGTTGATTCCTTCTACAGTTACATTTTCACCCTTAACTACAGCAACTAATATAGTTGATGATCCAGTTGGAACTGGTACTCTTTGTGCAGAACCAATTAATTTTCCGTTTAATTCTGGAATAACTAATCCGATAGCTTTAGCAGCTCCAGTTGAGTTAGGTACTATGTTAACAGCCCCAGCTCTAGCTCTTCTTAAATCACCTTTTCTTTGAGGTCCATCTAAGATCATTTGATCTCCAGTGTAAGCGTGGATAGTTGACATTATTCCTGATTGAATTTCAGCATAGTTGTTTAAAGCTTGAGCCATTGGAGCTAAGCAGTTTGTAGTACAAGATGCAGCTGAGATTATGTTATCTTCAGCAGTTAATATATCTTGGTTTACGTTGAATACAACTGTTGGAAGGTCGTTTCCAGCTGGAGCTGATATAACAACTTTCTTAGCACCTGCTTCGATATGAGCTTGAGATTTAGCTTTTGATACGTAGAATCCAGTACATTCTAATACTACGTCAACACCAATTTCTCCCCAAGGTAATTTAGAAGCATCAGCTTCAGCGTATATTCTAACTTCTTTTCCATCAACAGTGATAGAATTTTCTCCAGCAACAACTGTATCACCTAAAGCGTATCTACCTTGTGCTGAATCATATTTTAATAAATGAGCTAACATTGTTGGGCTTGTTAAATCGTTGATAGCAACTATTTCATACCCTTCAGCTCCAAACATTTGTCTAAATGCAAGACGTCCTATACGTCCAAATCCGTTTATTGCAACTCTTACCATTACAATTACCTCCTAAAAATAGATATTATATATTTAAAATTAAATTTTAAATCAAATTAATTAGTATTAATTAACTCTGCAATCCTTCTTCCTGCAGCTTCATCAGTAACTAAAACAGCATTAGAATTATTCATTTCCGTTGCAATTATAGCTTCTACTTTATTTTCTCCTGCAGCTACCGCAATATGCGTATTAATTTTTTTTGCATCATTAATATTAATTCCGATTGGAGTATTTTCTGAAACTACTTGAGAGTATTTATTAAAATAACACCCAAATGCTTCTCCTACAGCTCCTAGTTCTTCAAGCTTATTTATATAATCCTCTGACAATCCACGCTTTTTAGCCATATGAATTGCATTACCTATTCCGTAAATTAAAATATCAGCATTGTGAATATGGTCTATAACTTCTTTTATTTGTTTTTCTTTAAGAAGCCCTTCTAATACTTTCGAACTAACATTTTCTGGAATATGTAATAACTTATAATTGCCATCAACCTTATTAGCTAATGCTGCTGCTAAATAATTAGCTTGACTTTCAACCTTTCTTCCCATTCCGCCTCTAGCTGGAATAACAAGAACATCGGAAATATTACTTACCTTTGGAAATGCTTCAACAACTTCTTTAATTGTACTTCCTCCAGTAATGGCGATTATGTCATTATCTTTTATTATATTTTTTACATAATTTGCTGCTGCCTTTCCTAATTCCTTAAGCGTTGAAGGATTATCTTCAACATTTCCTGGAACTATAACAACATCTTTTAACCCTAAAACTGATTTAATACTTCTCTCAATATCATTTAAACCCTTTATTTGATGTATGAACTCCTTTAAACCTTCTAGGACATTTTGTCCATCTTTAGTTACTGTCATACCTGGGGTATTAATTTCTATTAAGTTTTGTGATTTCAATAAATCAATTTCATTTCTGACTATTCTTTCGCCAAGATTAAGTTCACTTGCAAGCATTCTTCTTCCAATAGGTTGGTTATAGAATATTGTCCTTAAAACATTATATCGTTTTTCTAGGACTTCCACCAGCTCAGGAACTATCTTTCTTTGCAAATCTAATATTTCCTGCACTACAGACCCTCCTTTGGACTAAAAATGTCCCAGCAATGACTTTTATGTCCCACATCTATTATTATAAAACAGATATATGAATTTTGAAAGTCTTTCTAGTAATTTTTTTATATTTTTTTTATTTTTACTATTTTTTCATATATATACTTAATAAAATTCATTTATTTTGAATATTTAAATATATATATAGCTTTTTATTATATATTTAAAATTTCACTTTAATTTTTTCTATAATATTTTGTGCTATTTTTATCGATATATTACAAAACACATCCCATTTTTTTATTCCATGTAATGATATTTATAACTAAATAGGAATAATATAACTTTATATATAAAAAAATAGTAAGTAATAAATTTATTACTTACTATCTAAAATTCTATTTTTCAACAAAGAAAAATCCACATGCTCCAACCCCTGAATGTATACCAACTGTACACCCAACAATTCCATGAACATAATTTATATTTTTCTCTTCACAATATTTTTTAAGACCCTCAAATATTTCATCATTTAAAATTTCATCAATAACTATTGGTGAATCAAAATCAACATTTGCACTTTCAAAATCAGAAATTACCTTCTTTAAGGCTTTTTTGCTTCCTCTTACTTTATCTTTAACTGCCATTTGCCCATCTCTAACTTCTAAAATAAGTCTTAACCCTAAAACACTTCCTATCGTACCAGCTGTTTTAGAAAGTCTTCCACCTCTTACTAGGTTTTCTAGAGATTCAAAGCTTAATGAACTTTTCACCTTAGGAATTATATTTTTAATTTTCTCTTCTATTTCAAATATACTATCACCATTATCTCTGAATTCACAAGCTTTTAATGCTAAGATACCTAAACCTGATGTTACATTTCTAGAATCTATAACTACTATATCATCAGTTTCTAACATATTTTTAGCTATGCATGCTGATTGGTATGTTCCACTCATTTCTGATGATAATACTAAAGTAACAATTTTATATCCTTCATCTAGGTACTTTTTAAATGCTTCTTCAAATCTATTTGGTGTTACTTGAGCTGTAGTTGGAAGTACATTATCCTTTTTTATTCTTTCTAACATATCTTTAGTATTTATTTCTACTCCATCTAAATAACTTTCTTCACCAAAGTTAATTAATAACGGTAAAACTTCTATATCCTTCTCTTTTATAAGATCTGATGGTAAATCTAAAGTACTATCAGTAATAATCTTAATTTTTTCCATAAAAGTACCCCCTATTTTTTTATTTCATATTCGGAAATCCTATCTGCTTTAAAACTTCATACGCTATAATTGCTACTGTGTTTGATAAATTTAAACTTCTTGTACTTGTTTGTACCATAGGTACTCTTATTCCTTTATGCGCATTATGTACATATTCTGGAACCCCTGATGATTCCCTTCCAAACATTATAAAATCTCCATTTTGAAATTTTTCTTCTGAATATATATTTCCACCATGTGTAGTAGATAAAAATATTCTTCTGTCTCCGTACTTCGCCATAAATTCTTCATAAGATTCATGAACTTCTAATTTCAAGTCCTTCCAGTAATCTAAACCTGATCTTCTAACGGCTTTATCATCAATACTAAATCCTAACGGCTTTATTAAATGAAGAGTTGAGTCAGTTAAAACGCAAGTTCTTGCTATATTTCCAGTATTCTGTGGTATTTCTGGTTGATATAAAACTATATTTAAATTCAATGAATTCACCCTCCAAAATAAAAAGTAAGATGCCATACACCTTACTTTACACTATTTATATACCTTCAATGATACTATATAGTTTTTTAATAGTCAAAGCATTTTACATTTTGTTAATTTTTAATTTAATACTATATTTTACGCTTGAATATTGAATATTACGATTTATTAATAATAATTATATTTCTTCATAAAAATAAGGATATATCAAACTTGTCATTAAACAAAATAACTTTCTTGTTTAATAAGCCTTTTTTGATACATCCTCATTAAATAACTCTTTTTATATTTAAGTAGCAGGTACTTCTTCAGGTGCTACTTGTCCTGGCGCTGTTTCGCCCGAATTAGGTGCACTAGGTGCTTCTACCTTTTTAGTTCCAACACTAACAATTTGATTTCTAGTCGAATATACATCTGTTGATATAAGTTCTTTATTTACTTGAACCCCATTTTCATAAGTAATTAAATATCCACTTGCCTTACATCCATTAGCTCCAGATGATGTTACTACTCTTGTTCCTTCTGGTAATGTAGGGTCTTGTACTTCTTCTGTTTTATAATTATAAGTTTCTAATATTTCATTAACAAGCTCATAAGTTTTTCCACCCATTGCTTCTTTATTACCAAAAATATTAAAAACTACATTATTCCCAGATAAATATCCTTGAATGTATATTGGGAAATCATATGTATTTACAAATTTATAATCTATATATCCAGCTGCAACAGTTGCATCTAATCCTGGCTTTGCATAACCAACTGTCATTGAGTGATTACGTCTTTCAGTTGATCTTATATTAGCTTGTATAACAGCTCTATAAAGAGTACTTGATACTTGGCATACTCCGCCTCCATATCCAGGAACTATTTTTGATCCAACATATGTATTTGCTTCTTTATATCCTCTTTCTGGAGTTGTTTCACCAATTGTGTTATTATAGCTAAATTCATCACCTGGCATTAATAATGTTCCATTAATATATCCACTTGCAATTCTTAAGTTTTCTACTCTTCCTGAATCTCCAGTACTAAATGAAGTAGAATATGATGACATTATTCCATCTATCTTATTTAAATCAGCTGAAGTTATTCTTGGAGAGTAATCTTGTATATCTACAGTTACACTTTCAGCCTTTTCAGGATTTGGATCCACACATTCTTTTATTTTATTGCATAATTCATCTATATTTATATTCTTTCCTATAGTTTCTGGAGTAACAGAAATATTTGTACCATTAATTGATATTTTAGCATCAATTGCATCAACTTTAACTTGATCATTTACACTATTTGCAAACTCTTTAACTTTTTCTTCATCATAGCTTAATACAGTATCAACTTTATAATCAACACCATCTTCTATCATTTGTTTCTTTTCAAGCATCTTCTTATCTTTTCCATAATCTAATGCTTGTTCTACAGTTTCATCTGCACTTACTGATGGAGTAATATCTGAATATTTTAATTCAAAGGATTTATCCCCAACAGTTACTGTTATAATTTTATCCCCAATTAAAGGAAGTAACTGTTCATTTATTATGTTTACTGCTTCTTCTTTAGTCTTACCACCTAAGTCTATACCATAAGCTTGTACCCCAGGATATATTTTATCTGCCCATGAATCTACTTTGTTTTTTATACTAGTAAAATATCCAAAAGTTACACCAGCAATTAATATTATAATAGTAGATATTATAATTATTAATTTTTTATTTTTAGACATAGCCTTTCCGCTTTTACCATCATTAGATTTTTCATTGCTCACAGTTCCACGCCTCCCAAATTTTATATATATAATTGCTATAATTGCATTATGTTCTAATTATATTCTATTATTTAATTTTATACAATTAATAAAATCATTCCAATTAATAACTCTAATCTTAGTATAATAAGAATAGCCTTATATTATTACGTATAATTTATTTTTTATATAGTATATTAAATATATAAATATAAAGCTATTCTATATTACTCATTTATTTTATATTGTAAAGCTACTCCTCTTCTTAGATGTTTCACCATCATTATCAAACGCCTCTATACTAATCTTTACAGTTCCTTTAACTTCAAAAGGTAATTGATTTATATTAATTGAAAAGCTAGTATCATCAGCATCTACTGTTCCTATCCAATAATTATTAGCGAAGATATTATATCCTAATAAGTCTTTATCAGTATTCTTCTTCCAACTTATATTTAAAACATTTCCTTTTCTGCTAACTGTAAGTCCAGTAACATTTCTAGGTTGAGTTAACAAATCAATACTGTCTGGTCCCCAATTTGCATCAACTGGATTTCCAACACCTCCAACTTTTGCACTCTCACTATATTGCCATATTCTCCATCTAGTCCATCCTCCAACATCTGGTGGAACTGGTGCATTTCCTGCAATTGCAGTATAATGCGCAATCCATAAAATCATATTCTTCAAAGGATATCCTTCATTAGGAATGAAGAAGTTATTATATAACTCAACGAAGAAAGCACCTGTATAAAGCATTAACCTTCTTCTTGTCTTTTTCTCAAATCTCTTTCTAAATCTTTGTATCCAATTAATTAATGTAGATGTAGAAATTGATTTATCTGTAGGAGTTTCAATATCTAATACTGGAAATAAATCTCCATAATCTCCTTGTCCAAATCCGTCTTGAAGTATATTAATAAAATCATCACACTGTGAATCAGCAGTACTTAAGTTTGTACTAGGAACTCCAAAATGATATGCACCTACAGGTATCTTAAAGTCTCTTGCCTTTTTAGCAAACTCCAAAAACTTCTTGTCTACTCTAAATCTACCTGAAGCGGATCCTGAAGATCTTAGGTATAAAAAGTCTATAGTTGTTGCTAGAACTGTAAAGTCTACATTTTGTGTATATTCATTAATATCTATACCAAAAAGACTTTTATCATTTCTATTTTGCATAAAATCCTCCAATAAAAAGTTCTCCTTACTACATATAATATTTAAAAATGTAGTTATGGTTACATCTAAAAATTAAGAGCTTATTCTTTTTTATATTATTTTATTACCTCTCTCTATTAGACAATAACTCCTATAAAAAAGTTTCATATAAATTACTAAAAACTAAATAAAAAAAACTCAGCTTTCACTGAGTTTTAAAACTTATAATACTAAATACTTCTTTTAACTTTTAAAGATGTTTCAATTATCTTATCTAAAAGTCCTGCATAGGTAATTTCTATTGCAGCCGCACTCTTAGGGAAAAGACTTGCTGGAGTCATTCCTGGTAATGTATTTACCTCTAATATATAAGGAACTCCATTTTTATCAATTATCATATCAACTCTAGCATATACTTGGCACTTTAAAGCCTTATAAGTTTCTAAAGCCATTTTTTCAACTTCCTTATGAAGCTCTTCTTCTAATTCAATAACTATTTCATCTGCTCCATCTGCTGCATACTTTTGAGTATAATCAAAGAAATCTGATTTTGGCTTAATAGCTATAACAGGCCACATTTTCCCATCAAATACTGGGCAAGTTATTTCATCACCTTCTACAAATTCTTCAATCATTACTTCCGTGTCCCATTTTAACCCTTCCTCAACAGCAGCTTGAATCTCATCTTTACTTTTTATCTTAAATGTAGCAACACTTGATCCCCCATTTGTTGGTTTAACAAAAACAGGATATCCCATTTCATCGATTTTATCATAATCTATTTCTTCTACAGATGATACATTTATCCATCTTGCAGTTCTAACATCATTTGCTTTCAGTATCCTTTTTGTAAAATCTTTATCCATACATACACCTGAACTTATAGGTCCACACCCTGAATAAGGTATATCTAAAGTTTGAAGTACTGATTGAACTGTTCCATCTTCGCCAAATTTTCCATGAAGAGATAATAAAGCAAAATCTATATCCTTAACTTTATTTACTATATCTTCTTTATTATCTATAACTACAGGCACTACTTCATACTTGTTTTTATCAATTTTTTCTACTATTGAATTACCACTCTTAAGTGAAATTTCTCTTTCTGAAGAAATTCCCCCCATTATTACTCCAACTTTCATGTATATCCTCCTAAAATTTCAGTAATTATGTAAGTATTACTATATATTTTCACATTCAATTATATCATAAATGAATCTCCAAATCTTCGATTTGGTTAGATGAATTTACAACTCCGACTGCTTAAGGAGGAGTTGTTTCATAAACATTTCTCCAAATCTTCGATTTAGTTAAGATGAATTTATAACTCCAACTGTCTAGGAATTAGTCGTTTAATAAACTACAAATACAACTTAAAATTTTTATATTCTATTTCAAAATTTTTATTTCTTTTTCGCCTTTTGAGCTTTAAAATATACACATCTATTTGTAAGTGAACACTCACTACATTTAGGATTTCTTGCTATACAGCATCTTCTCCCATGAAATATTAATAAATGATGTGCTAAACTCCACTCCTTTTTAGGAAGTTCTGCTTGAAGTTGTTTTTCTACCTCTAAAACATTATCTGACTCTGCAAGTCCAAGTCTATTTGAAACTCTAAAAACATGCGTATCAACAGCAATAGATGGAACTCCAAATGCATTAGATAAAACAACATTTGCTGTTTTTCTTCCTGCACCTGCTAAACTAGTTATTTCATCCATAGTTTTAGGTACTTCTCCATTAAACTTAGTTTTTAGCTGATTACACATAATTAATATATTCTTAGCTTTACTTCTATATAAACCTATTTGCTTTATTCTTTCTTCAAGTTCATTTATAGACAAAGTTAAAAATGCATCTACATCTGGATAATCCCTAAATAAACTCTCTGTTACTTCATTAACCTTTTTATCTGTAGTTTGTGCAGATAAAATAGTTGCAACTAATAACTGAAATGGAGTTTCATGGTTTAATTCACATTTTGCATCTGGATACAATCTTTTTAACTCTTCTAATATTAACTTAGTCCTTTGCTTCATAAACGTTCCTCCTAACTCTTAACTACTTATAAACTCCTCTATATTCTTCCGGTAATCCTTTTGCTATAGATTTCATTATATAATTCAAGCATCTATCATCATATTCATGCTTAGATTCCTCTTTATCTTTTTTAGGAATGCTTATCGGCTCTCCTATTTTTACGTTTACCTCTGCTTCATTCCATTGTTCTCCAGCCATATCACCATCTTTATTTATAGGTAATAATTTTTCAGTACCATACATTGAAATTGGAACTATTGTAGCTTTGCTCATTCTAGCAACTAATAATATTCCCTTTTTAGCTTCAATCATACTTCCAGTTCTGCTCCTTGTCCCCTCTGGAAAAATAACTAAATTTTCTCCCCCCTTTAATACATTTATCATAGACATAATTGCATCTTTATCTGCACTATTAGGCTTAATACTAATATTTTTAACTATTTTAGTTCCTAAATTAGTAACTGGATCATTAGAAAGTTTAACTCCAGCAACAAAAGTTGGATCATAGTCTTCTTTTAATATCTTTTCTATAATAAACCCATCTGAATTACTTAAATGGTTACAAATAAATATTTTTGCTCCATCAACTTTTTTAATATTTTCATATCCATCAACATTTATTTTCGCATATTTTTTCAAATACCCATTTATCTTATTTCTTGCTATTTTTATAACTAGTTTTTCTGGCAACAGCTTTATAAGTCTTGCCACACTCTTTGACATCATATTAAGTACCCCCTTGAATATAATATGCACATACACATTATATTTTATATATCCCTTCAAAACAATTAACTTATTTTAATCTATCTATATATTCATTTATATAGGGCGAATCTCCTCTATATCTAGATATATCTTCACCTTCATTATGTAACTTTATTATAGCATTTCTTTTAATAACATTTTTCCCTCTCCACCCACAAGATGTCTTAGAAATATTCTCCTTAAAAAATTTATTATTCATATCAGCATAAATATCACTGCTGAAATTACACATAAATTCTAGTGGTTTAAATTCTTCAAGTTTTGAAAATTTTATTGATTCATTATATGGACATATATTTTGACATATATCACATCCAAACACCTTATTCTTTAAGAGCTTTATATCAACATCACTTAATTCTTTTTTTTGAGTTATATATGATGAACATATATTAGGATTAACTCTATTTATATTAATAGATTTTGTTGGACATTCCTTATAGCATCTAGTACATTCTCCACACTCTTTATACTCCTTTATATTTTCAAATATCCTTACATCATCAACAGCTAACTCCAAATTAGTAATTATCTCACCTAAAAAAACATAAGATCCATACTTTTCAGTTATAATCATATTATTTCTGCCAATAAATCCAACACCAGATAAATATGCAATATATCGCTCCGGTAATGTATTACTGTCTACAAAAGAAATAGCTTCTCCACCGTTACTTTTAATGAACTCACAAATTCTATCTAGATATTTTTTTACTACTCTGTGATAATCAAAGCCCTTAGTATATTTAGAGAAACCATTTTCTATATTATTTTCAACCCAAAGATAGGGAAAAGCTATTGAAATAATAGTTTTTCCCTCTTCCATATACCACATTGGATTTATTCTTTTTTCTATATCAGCCTCTTCAAATTCATTTTCTAAAGCCATCTCTTTTCTATAATTATAAAACTCTATTAGTTCATCAAATCTTCTACATTTAATAAATCCAATAATATCTAGCCCTAATGAATTACAGTACTTTATTATATCTTCTTTAATCATAAATTAAATCACCATGTTATTATAAATTTCTTTGCTTATTCCCCTATAATCTTCTATTTCTATTATATCAGCTATATCTTCTTGAACTCTTATTATATTTTTAGCAGGAATACCAACTGCTGTAGCTCCTTCTGGAACATCTTTTAAAACCACGGAGTTAGCACCAATTTTAGAATTACTGCCTATATATATCGGTCCAAGTACCTTAGCTCCAGCTCCTATTATAACATTATCACCTAACGTTGGATGCCTCTTTCCTTTATCTTTCCCAGTTCCCCCCAAAGTTACTCCATGATATAATAATACATTTTCCCCAAGCTCTGCTGTTTCACCAATTACTACTCCCATTCCATGATCTATGACTAACCCCTTACCAATCTTAGCTCCTGGATGTATCTCTATTCCAGTAAAGAATCTTGACACCTGTGATATAAGCCTAGCTAAAAAGAATAATCTTTTAGTATATAATAAATGAGCTATCCTATATGCAATTAATGCATGAATAGTAGGATAAAGTAAAAACACCTCAACCTTACTTCTAGCAGCAGGATCATTCTCCATAACTCTATTTAAATCATATTTCAAATTTTTAAACAAACCTACTCCTCCTTTTTAATAGTTAATAATTTTTAGTTAGTAGTTAAATATGCAATTCCTATCTAAATTTATTAATTAACTACTAACTTCTAACTCCTTAACCTTTATCTATTTAGTAATTTTATTCGTATATTCCCATTGAAATGTACTTTTCTCCTCCATCTGGAGCTATAGCTAAAACTTTTTTTCCTTTACCAAGCTTCTTAGCTATTTCTATAGCTGCATAAACAGCTGCACCTGATGATATTCCTATTAAGATACCTTCTTGCTTAGCAAAATTAACTGCTGTCTCTATTGCATCATTATCAGTAACAGCAACTACCTTATCAACATATTCCCCTTTATAATTTCCTGGTATAAATCCAGCTCCAATCCCTTGTATTTTATGTGGTCCTGGATTCTTACCTGAAAGTACTTGTGAATTACTTGGCTCAACTGCAACAATTTCTACACCATCTATTTTTTCCTTCAAATTTTTCCCTATACCCGATACAGTTCCACCTGTTCCTACGCCTGCTACAAATACATCTAAATCATTAATATCCTCATAAATTTCTTGAGCTGTTGTGGCATAATGCTTTTCAGGATTAGCTATATTTTCAAATTGTTGTGGCATAAAATATCCATGTTCATTTACCATTTCAGTTGCCTTTTCTATAGCGCCCTTCATACCTTTAGACCCTTCTGTTAATACAAGTTCTGCGCCATATGCTTTAATTAAATCTCTTCTTTCTTTACTCATAGTTTCTGGCATAACGATTATAACCTTATATCCTTTAACTCTACCTATCATAGCTAAAGCAATTCCAGTATTTCCACTTGTAGGTTCAACAATTACAGATCCTTCCCTTAATATTCCTGCCTCTTCTGCCTTTTCAATCATTCCAAGAGCTGCCCTATCTTTTACACTGCCACCTGGATTAAACTTTTCTAACTTTACATATACATCTGCACTATTTTTATCTACCATTTTTGTTAACCTTAATACCGGTGTTCTTCCTATTAATTTAATTGCTCCATCATAAATCATATCTATACCTCCAAAATTTAAATTCTTTATATTTTTATATAAAAAAACTTCGTCTCTATTATATAGAGACGAAGTATATTCGCGGTTCCACTCTAATTAAACCATCATAACAATAATGATTTCACTCATTCTACGGTACAATATAATACCTGATCACTATAACGGGTGCTACCGTAAAACCTTACTATTATTTCAGGCATAAACTCCAAAGGGCACTTCATATAAATTACCAGCAAAAAGTTCTCAGCATCCTTTTCTCTCTGTAACCTTCCTTTATACTACTTTCCTTTTTCACAGTTTTAATTCCGAGTATTTAACTAAACTTTATATTTTCATTATATTCTTATCATAAAAAAAGTCAACAACTAATTTCAATTTTTTTACTTATTTTTCTTTTTCCACATTGGATATAGAACTTCATCAATTAAATCATGAGTATTTACAACCCCAATTAGTACATCATTATTGTCAACAACAGGAATCGCTAATAAATCATATTTAGCAGCTATTTCAACAGCTTCATTAATATCCTCATTATGCTTAAGTATATTTATATTTTCATCCATTATTTCTTTTACTTTTATTTTAGCATCATTTAAAATTAAATCCTTTAATTCTATAACACCAATTACTTTTTCTTCTTCATCCTTAATGAATATTGAATTTAATTCCTCATCTTCTGGATTACTTTCTCTTAAAATCTCTATTATTTCTCCAATTGTAATATCTAAATTAAAGGAAATAAAATCCTTACTCATTATACTACCTACTGTTTCATCTTCATATTTAAGAAGTTCCTTTACTTCTTCGGCATCCTCTGTTTCTAAATTAACAAGTATTTTTTCTCTTTCCTCATCATCTAATTCATCTAATATATCTGCAATCTCATCATTAGGCATATTTTCTAAAACTTCAACTGCTTTAGCCTCACTTAAATCCTTTATAATACTACTTTTATATTCTGGTTCAATTTCTTCTAAAGTATCCGCTGCCAAATCTTCATCTAAGGATTCAAAAATTTGTTTTCTTGAACTTGCATCAAGATTTTCTAATATATCTGCTAAATCCGCAGGGTGCAATGTTGATAATTTTTTATACGGAACTGCTATTTGAAGGTTTTTATTAACCATTTCTAAAGATTCAACGTCATCCCACATAATAACTTTATCTTCAAAGTCCTTATTTAAAACTTTATATACAAACTTTCCTAACCCTTGACAATTCATTCTCCTAAACTTAGCAAGAGGCCCTGTTTCAACCGCAATTACTCTATATTCACCTGCAATTTCTGCAATTCTTAAATCATCAACTCTAACAACTTGCTTTCCATTAATATCTACAATTTTTTTATCTAATAAATTTCTAGATAATAAATAAGAATAAGTTCTTGGAAGTATTTCCTTGCTCCCACGCGTCATTATTTTAACCTTATTGTCTACATTGTAAAACATTATACTTCTGAACTCATAATGAAAAGTTATTCCATCACGCTTAACTTTGTACCCAATAACTCTAGGATATCCTTGCTCCGTTGTTACATATATATCTTTTAATTCACCAAGCACATCATCAAACTCATCATACATCTTCTTTCCTAATATGCTAGTAAATAAAAAAACAGATAATCTTTGCATAAAAATTCCTCCTCAATTAATAGAGGAGATATTGGATTTAAATCTGAGTTTCCCCTCTACTATTTCTTATATTCAATTTTCTTAAATTAATACTCTGAGGGACACCCTCCATTTAATCTCACCACCGTTATTTTCAAAAATTATTTAGTGTAAATTTTACAACAAATTTGAAATAAAAATGCCCTTTATTGGGCATTCTATATTAATATTATATTAACAACCCACTAAAAGGCAATACTCTAAAAACAATATTTATTTATTAATTTCTATTTTTTAATTCTAAATGTGGCTATAGCCTTGTATGAACATCCTAAAATACACATTTCTCCCAGTAATGGGTAAGGGAAAATCCTTATTCCCCCTAAAAATATTACAAATTCTACAACTGTAATTATTAATGATACCAAAAGTAATTTCATTCCAGTAGTATTACTATATGGCTTATCAAGAAATAATAAGCTTATAACTACGAATGAAGAAATTAATATTAAGTAAATTAAGCTTGGGATTAAAACCTCCCTATAATTTACTATAAATCCAAATATACTATCTACTCTTATATCTAACTTATAAAATATATTTATTATAACGTATACTAAAAACAATAAAATCATGAAAGTATAATTATAATTAAAACTTCTATTTTCATCCCTCAAAAATATATAAATAGCCGCTAATACTAAAAGTGGAATTCCCACTAAGCTTAACTGTGTTAATACTTTGATAAAATAAATTATACTTTGACGTTGTATTAACCATAAAGAAAGTAATGACAAATACCTCACTACAATTATCAATAAGCTCACTAAATAAAATTTTCGTATCTTTGATGGACACTTATTAGAACTTAAATATATTAAGTATACCGAAAAAATAATTATAAATAATAATATGCATAAATAAATAAAGGCTATCATTTTTATCTCCTTTACAAAAGTACTATTATTTATAATTATTAAATTTTTAATTTATTTATTCTTTAAATTTCTATTTAACCCCTAAAATTTTCAATCCACCCTTAATACACTTTATATCTAGTGGAAAATCTGGTCCTTTTTCTCCATCTATATCTGTAACTATATCTTCATTACAATCTATATGCAATCTATCTGTTTTAAAATATATAACCTTATCTGAGTCTAAATGCTCACCTTTAAGAACTTTTATGAATAAATGTATTAATTCATATACTGGAACAGCCTTGAATACTATTACATCAAGCATTCCATCTGTAGCATCAGCTCTAGTTGCTAAATTAAAATTACCTGCTGTTTTTCCATTAAAGATTAACATAAGATACATAGTTCCATCGAAGTTTACTTGTTCTGATGTTATTTTCACCTTTAACGGCCTAAAATTAGGCAACTCTTCTAATCCCTTTAAATAATATGCTAGCTTTCCAATAGTATTTTTTAAATTTACATCAGTTTTTTGAGACACATCTGTAAAAAGTCCTGTGCTAGCAACATTTACAAAGTATTTATCATTTATATTTCCTAAATCTACAGTAGTTGCTGTTGAACCAATTATTTGCTTACAAGCTTCTTCTACATCAAATGGTATTCCCAAAAACTTCGAAAAATCATTTGCTGTACCTACTGGTAATATTCCTATAGGTAACGAAATTCCCTGCCTTGCCATAGCATTAACTACTGAATCGACAGTTCCATCACCTCCAGCAACTAATACATATTCATATTCACCTGGCTTTATATCATCAAATGCACTTTCTATTCCACATTCTTTTCTTATTCTATAAGGCACTATAGTAAGTCCTGCTTGTTGATGTATGTTAATTATTGCATCTAATTTTGACAAAATAACATTCTCTCCAGAATAAGGATTATAAATTAACTTTACCTTTTTCATTGTATCCCTCCTATTATATATATAAAATTATACCACATAGATTTTATTACGCTATATGTTGAATATACTTAAAGTTTACTCTATATAATATATATATATTTGTAAACCTAGTTTTTTTGCTACTTAACAAATTTTTAAATATTGCCATTTAGGGATTGTTAATTTTTTTTTAAATTTATGCTATAATTATCTTTGTGTAAGATAAACTTAGGAGTGATTATATGAGAAAAAGCAGTATTCCTAACATCTTTACTTTTATTAATTTATCATTTGGAATATTATCATTGCTTTCTACCTTTGATGGTAACTATTCGTTAGCTTGTATTTTTATATTACTTGCTGCATTAGTTGATCGATATGACGGTAGAATAGCTCGCTATCTACAAGTTTCAAGCGATTTAGGAAAAGAGCTAGATTCATTAGCTGATTTAGTTTCTTTTGGTGTTGCACCATCTATACTAGTATTTCTATTATTTGATTTTTATACACTAGGTCCTTCTGGCATATTAGGAATTTTTCCACTTTTACTATTTCCTATATGCGGTGCTTTTAGACTAGCTAGATATAACGCAAGTGAATTTAATGGAGTTTTTACAGGTGTTCCTATCACTGTTACCGGTAGTGTTTTAGCATTGTTTTGCTTATTTACCATTAATAAAAATATTTCTGCACTTATTCCCTTTTTATTATTATTATTAGGTTCTTATTTAATGGTAAGTAAATTTAAACTGAAAAAATTCTAAAAAAAGCTATATCAAAGCTAATTAAATAAATCTCACTTTGATATAGCCTCTTTTAATTTTTCAATTTTTCGTCTTGCTCTTTTTTATACGCCTTTAACATTTCAAACTCTTCCCTAGTAGATGCATCTTGAAAAAATAATTCATCATCTACTTCAGTTAAAATTACTTTATTATCACTATTCTTTAAAATATATTCTCCAACTACAGAACAATATTTAAAATAACTTTCCCCACATTCTTCTAATAAATCAATTACATTATCTATTGTATCTCCCAATTTATTAGCTCTATGAACAGCTTCCTTAACATAGCTACTTTTTGCCTCATATATATTATTTAATTCAGCTGCTCCTCCTATTAAAAGCCTATAAGAATCTACCATTGTTTTTAGTAATTGATTTAAGTTGTTAATATTAACATAGTATTCTTTCATTAATTGTTGGTATTTCATTTAAATACCTCCAAATCATAATTATTTCTTTTCATTACAGCCCTTAATTTCAATGTTTTCTATAAATTCATCATCTAATATTTCAAAAATTTTTCCTGATTCATTACACATTTTATTTAAATCAATTTCTCCCTTTAAAGGCACATACATCGTAGTTCCTTCATCCTTTATCTGTGTTTTAATATTTTCCTTATTTCCACATTGTTCTTCATTCATATTTACTTCAACATCAATAATATCTTGTTTTTCTTGTGCTGTTTTACTATTTTCTAAATACTCTTTATTCATTTCTAAATTATCATTATTTTTTTTGCCAGTACTTTCTCTATACATGTTTAAATCTAGCTCTAAATTATTATTTTCTTCATTTAACGTAAATGTATCACCAAAAATAACTGGTACAAAAAATTCCTTTGGTATTGATATAAACATCTTTTATAACTCCTTATACATTTTTAATTTCACAATATGGTTTAAAATAAGCTTTTGGATATCCACATAATGGACACTTTTCTGGTACTTCTTTCCCTTCATGTATATATCCACAATTCATACAAACCCACTTAGAATCTTCCGGTCCGCTAAACATTGTTCCTTTATCTAATTTATTATATAAATCCTTAAATCTTTCTGAATGTTCTTCCTCTACTTCTCTAAGCTCCTTATAAAATTCAGCAATATTATTAAACCCTTCTTCTATTGCTTCTTTTTCAAACTTAGCATATAAATCTTTATACTCTGCTGTTTCACCACATATTGCATCCACTAAATTTTCTTTGGTACTACAAACTAATTTTAAAAACTCTTTATAGACTCTCCTTGCATGAGCCAATTCATTTATAGCTGTAACATCAAAGATTTGTGCTATCCACTCATAGCCTTCATCCCTTGCCTTCTCCGCATACAAATTATATTTAGTCCGTGCTCTACTTTCTCCTGCAAATGTTCTATATAAGTTTTTCTCAGTTTTACTTCCCTTTAAATCCATTTTAATCTCCTCTAAAGCATTTCTAATATTAAACTATTCAAAACATACAAAAATGATGAATCATAAATGATAGTAAACATATTACTTCTCATTTTTAATTCATCATTTTCTCTTTAATCTTAATTTACTGTTACTCTTTTATCGTTATCACATACTATTTCTATACTTCTACCTTCCTTAGTATGTGTTTTTAATATAATCTTATGGCCCCAAAGATCAAATAAATATTTTATTGTTTCCTTTGCATAAAGCAACTCCAGCTCTCTTCCATCAAAAACATGTTCTAATGTCAAAGTTCCATCCCGCTTATTCAAATCAGTAATTCTTATATAAGGAATAGATCCAACTCCACAGGAGTCAGACATAGTATCTCTTATGACCTTCCACCCCTCTTCATCTGATACTTCATCAACCACAAATTCAAAACTCTTCTTTGCATATTGGAATAAACCTAACTCTCTACATAAGTCTTGAGTTAAATATTTTCTTAAGAAAGAATTATCTCTTTCTATATATCTAACTTCAAACATCTTATCTCTTCCATATCGCTTCTCAATATCCTCAAATACCTTGAAACCAACATAATATGGATTTAATCCACCTAATGCAGGTGCTATAACATCATTATGACGTTTTATAAACTCAAGATGTAATCCATCTGGTAAGTTTAAACTCTTCAAAATGTTATAGTGACAATAGCTTGCCCATCCTTCATTCATTATCTTAGTCTCAATTTGTGGTATAAAATATTGAGTTTCCCTTTTAACTATCTTTAAGATAGATTTTTCCCATTCTTCTAAAGAACCATATTTAATTATAAAACCTATAATATCATCACAAGGTTCTATAGGTGTTTTGCTTAAATCAGGTAGCTGTATTTCCTCATCACTATTTAATATATCTCTACCTTCAATTTTCCTATTATACTCTTCTATTAAATTTTCTTTAATTTCTTCATCACTTAATTCCTTCATACCAACTACTCTTGGTATTTGGTATCTAAGTGCATGTGCTGCATCTAAAATCTTTTCAACTCTACTATATCCTATATTAGGATCATTTATATAGCTTCTAATTATATCCGCATCTAATTTAAACATCTCTAAAGTATAATAAGCCTTAGTCCCTTCTCTAAATAACCTATTATTTTTAAAGAAATCATTATGTCCATATACATGAGCCATAGTTAGAATTTGTAAAAGCAACGTATTTTCTTTCATTAAATACGCAAGAGACGGATTAGAATTTATAACCATTTCGTAAGGTAATCCTGTTAAATTTAACGAATACAGTGTCTTGCTTTTTTCATATGCCTTACCATAGCTCCAATGTGGATATTTAGATGGCATTCCAACATAAGCCTCATAAGCTAACATCTCATTAAATCCAACAATCTCAAACTCTTGTGGATAATAATCAAGTCCATATTCAGTTGCTTTTTTTTCAATTTTCACATTCCATTCTTCTAATTCCTTTAATGTGTACTCCATTATTCATCCTCCCTCAGCTCCTTGCTTAGCATTAACTTAAGAGCATCCCATAGATTCTTTTTCTCTTTAACAATAACAGAGACAAATTTCTTATCAGAAACTTCTTTATTAAATCTATAATACATAGTTGTTGAATAAGTTGATGGTAATAATTCAGCATATCCAAACATATTACTTATTTCGCAAAGCTTCTTTACAGATTCAATTGCTCTTTCATTGTCTTCAGACCAGTTATCACCATCACTTGCATACACCGGATATATATTCCAAACATCTGGAGAATACTTTTCCTCAATAAGCTTTAACGCTAAGTTTAAACCACTAGAGATATATGTTCCTCCAGATTCTGCCTTATGGAAAAACTCATATTCATTAACTTGCTTTGCAACTGTTGTATGAGAAATAAACTCAAATTCAATATTATTATATTTTCTCTTTATAAAAGTAGATAAAACAAAGAAAAATGATCTTGCTAAATATTTTTTAGTACTATCCATAGAACCTGATACGTCCATTATAAATATCATTACAGCATTACTTTCTTTTTTAGGTTTTGTTTTTACCCTATAATACCTAATATCATCTTCTCTAAATGGAAATCTTTCTAATTCAGTATCTAACCCAGCTTCTTTCAAAGCCCTTTTTTTACCTTGCTTTCTAGCCGTTTTAGCCATAACTGTCTTTTTCTTTGCTAGTCTTGGATTGATACCATGTCTTTGATATCCCCTTTTTCTACTAGCACTTTCAGTAATAACTTCTGAATATTTTTTCTTATCTAAATTAGGTAAATCTAAGTCTTCAACAATATAATCCATTAACTCTTCTAAAGTTATTTCTGTTTCATATACATCGTCACCTTCAGAATTACCTGCACCTTTATTACCCTTTTTACCACTTGAAGAATCAGCTGATCCTATTTTATCCCCACGTTTTTCTTCACCTGTACCGGTAGCAACACCTTTATTGTTGCTACCATATACAAATTGATATTCTTTTATTCCTCTAATAGGAATTTTAAATTTTTTATTTTTAGTTTCACCAACTATACTTTCTTCAGATAGTATATCTCCTAAATTTTCTTTAATAGATTTCTCCACCAACTGCCTATGTCTTCTTCTATCCTCAATACTTCTATCATGTTCAACAGGATTTATAGTATTATCTCTAAATATAGCCATTCCTTATCAATCCTTCCATAAGTTGTTAGCGGCATATTTAAGAATTACATCGCAGCAGTGTTGGCAATATCCATTCTTTTGCATTTCATCAACCATGGCATTATATTTTTCAGTTTGCTCTTTATCTCTAACTCTTGATTTAGTAATTATTCTAGATAAATCTCTTACAGATGTTATAAGTTTCTTTTCTATAGCTTCTTTTAGAGGTTCATAAGATTTATAATCTATCTTTGATCCATTTCTTACTAGATAGAACATATAAGATGTTACATCAGCTCTAAATCCCTTACTTGAAGCCTCTGATACTCCTATTTGTTCTTCTATACTTCTCATAAATTCTTCATCTGGATTTAATTCTTCACCAGTTTGAGCATCTTTAATTCTAGTTTTATTAACAAAAGCCTCAGCATTATCTATATAATTATTGAAAAGACTTTCAGCTTGTTCTCTAAATGAATGAATAAATGCCTTTGTTATTTCTTTTTCTAATATCTTATTGTATTCTTTACGTATAGTATCTTGAATAAATGCTAAATACTTCTTCTTATCATCAGCAGCTATATCCATATCTTTAATAGATTTAATTATACTTTCCATTATGCTTAATGGATTTATACAATCATACTCTGAATTTGAAAGTGCATTATCAATTGCCTTTATAATAAATCTTGTACTAATTCCTTTCATTCCTTCATAAGGACCAGCTTCTTCTCTTAATTCTGAAATATCAATTTTCTTAGTTGTTCCCTTTTCAACTAAATCCTCACCATTATAAATCTTAAGCTTAGTCATTGGGTCAACCTTTGCAGAAGGTGTTAATCTTGAAAGTATAGCAAACATAGCAGCAACTTCAATTGTATGTGGTGCTATATGAGCATTAAAGTTACTCTTTCTTAATATCTTTTCATAAATCTTAATTTCCTCTTCAAGCTCTAAGCAATAAGGAACTTCGATTTTTACAATTCTATCTAATATAGCTTCGTTAGTATGATCTGATTTAAACTTATTCCATTCAGCTTCATTTGAGTGAGCTATTATTAATCCATCAAAGTAAATCATTGACCCTTTACCTGGTGATGGTATAGATTTTTCTTGTGTTGCAGTTATAATTGTGTGTAGATATTCAACATCATTTTTAAATACTTCTATAAATTCTACTAATCCTCTATTACCAACATTAAACGCACCATTTAATGAGAATATCCTTGGATCATCTTCTGGATACATATCCATCTTAGAAATATCAACAGAACCTGTTAATATTGAAGTATCTTGATTATTAGGGTCAACCGGTGGAACAACTCCAATTCCCTTTCTTGATCTTATAGAGAATCCTTTTCTCTCAACAGGGAAATTTTCATATTCTCCATTAAACTCGTGAAGTAATCTATATTTACATACAGGACATAAATCTCCTTCTATTTGAACACCTAACATTTCATTAAACTTAGGTCTTAAGTGATTTGGTACTAGATGTAAAGGTTCTTCATGCATAGGGCAACCTTTTAAAGAATATATTGGTTCACATTGAACTAATGCGCTCTTTAAAGATTCTACTAATGATGATTTACCAGCTCCAACAGGTCCTACTAAGTATAAAACTTGTCTAGATTCCTCACCTTTCATAGATGCAGAGTGTAAATAATTAACTAGCTTCATTAGAATTTTATCAATTCCAAAGAAATCTTCTTTAAAATATCCATATTCTCTAATTGTTTCATTACCATATATTTTTCTTATTCTTGGGTGCTCATCGCCTTTTAAAACATCTACTCCCTTACTCATAATAAAGTCATATAACCTCTTATGTGCAAGTTTTGCTACATCTGGATTTTGTTTTACAATTTCTAAGTAATCCAAAAATGTCCCTTCAAATTTTTCATTATTTCTATTTTCTCTATCTGTAGTTATAAATTCCTTGAAGTTCATAGACTCATCCCTCCCCTTTAATCTAATATATTATTGTATTAAATAGTTATATTCCTATTTTTTTATTTACACTTCTCTATATTTTATATGTTTAAATTTTATAATTATTATTAACTAAACATATTTTTTAAAATTATTACACTACATGCTCAATTAACTTTATTAATAATAAAAATTCCTTATAAGTAAAATTACAATATTGCAATTTTACTTATAAGGAATTACTTATCTTTTATAATATTTTAACTTTTTAGTTTTTTTAAAATTTCTTCTCCATACTTATTAAATTTCTTTTCACCCATACCTCGTATTTCTAAAAGCTCCTTCTCATTTTGAGGTAATTTATTACATAATTCAATTAATGTTGCATCAGAAAAAATTATATATGGCTTTACTCCTTCCTTAATAGCAGTATCTCGTCTCCATAATCTTAACTTATTAAATAACTCACTATTAATAATCTTCTCTTCATCTTGATAACTTAACTTAAACATTACTTTTTGTTTTGACTTTAAAATACTGTATGACTTTTCATTTAATTTCAGCATTGAATACGTTCCATCCTTTAGACTGACATATCCAAAATCAATCAATGCCTTTATTAAGTCTCGTATAAACTTACTGCTATATTCTTTCATTATTCCATATGTAGTTAACTCATTTAATTTATCATTAACTATCTTAGGTCCAACCATTCCTCTAAGTACATCTATAAGAACCGCTACTCCATAACGCTCTCTAGTTCTATATACACAAGATAATATTTTTTGAGCCTCTATAGTATAATCTCTAAGCTCATCACTATTTAAGCAATTACTACAATTGTTACAGTAATCCCTAACATTTTCTTCACCAAAATATTTTAAAATAAAAGCTCTTAGACACTCCTTACTCTCACAAAAGTCTATCATCTTTTGAAGCTTCTTTATTTCTGACTCTTTTCTCTCTATTTGAACTGTTGTATATATCAAATATTCAAGAGTCCTAATATCACTTCTATTAAATAAAATATGACATTCTGATATAGCTCCATCTCTACCGGCTCTACCAATCTCTTGATAATAACTTTCTATATTTTTAGGAATTGTAAAATGAATTATATATCTTACATTTGACTTATCTATTCCCATTCCAAATGCATTAGTTGCAATCATAACATTAGAGCTTTCATTTAAAAATTCATCTTGATAATATTCCTTTTCTTCATCTTTTAGTCCACCATGATACTTTAATACATCATATCCCAAATCTTTAAGATAAAAATGTAATCCTTCAACTTCCTTTCTTGTAGCACAGTAAATAATTCCAGCCTCATTTTCTTTATCCTTAATAATATCTTTTACTAATTCTAATTTATCTTCCTCAATATGTACTCTTATTGATAAGTTATCTCTATCAAAACTGCTTATATATGTATAAGGATTTCTTAAGCCTAAAAGATTAACAATATCTTTTCTAACTATTTCTGTTGCTGTAGCAGTGAAAGCTGTTATTACAGGTCTAATAATTAAAGAATTTATAAAATCATTAATTAACCCATAACTTTTTCTAAAATCATGTCCCCACATTGATACACAATGAGCTTCATCTATAGCTAATTGACTTATATTAAGTTTCCTAAGTTTCTTTTTAAAGAATTCATTTTCTAGTCTTTCTGGTGCAATATAAAGTAATTTTACTTTATCATTCCTACACATATCCATAATTCTATCTATATTCTCTAAATTTTTAGTGCTATTTATATATTCAGCATTTATTCCATTTGCTTTTAAATTATCAACTTGATCCTTCATTAAAGCAATTAATGGCGAAATAACTATAGTAACACCACTAAACAAAAGCGCTGGAATCTGATAACAAATTGATTTTCCCCCACCTGTTGGTAAAATACAAAATGTATCTCTTTTTTTCAATATATTGTTTATAATTTCATATTGACCCTTTCGAAATGAATTATATCCATAATACTTATGAAGTACTTCAAACACCTTATTCATAATAGCTCACCAATTTCCATAAATATATTTCTTTTATATTATCATTTTTTTTATAACTATTACATATTTTTTATTATTTTTAATTTTTCTATTGACTTATTCCTAATATCATATTACAATAATTCTTGCCTGCTGAAGTGGCGGAACAGGCAGACGCACAGGACTTAAAATCCTGCGGTAGCGATACCGTACCGGTTCGATTCCGGTCTTCAGCACCAAAAAGACTGTATAATTTTATACAGTCTTTTTTTATTCCTTTTATTAAATATTATTCCTTTTTATCAATATCCGAAAATTCCATTTCAAACATGTATTCTAAAGATGAATACTCTATTAAATTTTCATTTTCTCTATCTTCTACTATTCTTATAGGCAATGAAATTATAAATTTAGTTCCTTCATTCGATTTACTTTTTACCTCTATTTTTCCATTATGTAAATCTACTAATCCTCTTACTATAAATAATCCTAAACCGCTACCTTCATTTTTTCTATTAAATCCATCATTTAAGTCTGCCCTCTTAAATTTTTCAAATAAATGTTCTTTTATATCTTCAGACATTCCAACACCATCATCACAAATTTCTATAATAACATTGTCGGCTTCCCTTTTTACAAAAACCATAACCTTTCCACCATCATTAGTAAACTTTATAGCATTAGATAATAAATTTAGAATAATTCTTTCCATCTTAACCTTATCTATAGCCATTATTATTTCCTCTTCTTCAGTATCAAAAACTACATTTAAATTAAATGACTTAGCTAAATCTACAATAGTTAATGTTATATCCTCAACTACGCTAACTATATTTTCATTAGTAAACCTAGCATCCATATATCCCATTTCTAGTTTGCTTACATCAATTAAATTATTAATATATCTACGTAATCTATTAGCATTTTTCATTATATAATTTAATCTTTCATCAAAAAAACTTTTATCAAACTCTCTATCATTTAACTTCATTTTTAATAGATTAGTTGCATTTATTATTATATTTAAAGGCGTTCTAAGCTCATGAGAAATTGTAACAATAAAATCAGTTTTTATCTTTTCCCTTTCAACTGATTCTACTAGTAATAACTTGTTTTCCCTAGCTTTTCTTTTATTTATTATATATAAATAAATTAATCCTACAACACCTAATATAGCTAATAAAATCAAGAACCACACTATTATAATTAAGTATTTAGGTAATAATAACTGAAATGGCTTTTTATTAATGATTTTACTGTCAGATGGCAACTTAAAAGGATTAATATCATATTCAACTATGGCATTATAATTAAAAATCGGCAAACTAAATGTATCATGTACTGGTAGTATAGTATATTTATAAGTTTCTGATACAATATTGTTTAAAAGAGTATATGTAACCTCCCCTAGTTTATATCCATCATTAACTATTCCTCCAACTGCCCCTGCATAAATATACTCTTCTAATTTTGCATAAATAGGTGCATTGCTTATCCTTTTAATCTCTCTTATAACTTCATCTGGTTGAATAATATTAGATTCATCACAGTCCTTGAATGTACCACATAAATATATTGCGCAATCTCTATCAGGAATTTTCTTACATTGTTTTTTTATAGAGTCAAAGTTTGTATCTTGGATAATATGATATTCAAACTTTTTTTCTGCCATATCAATGATTTTGGTAAATTCCTGTTTTACAGTATCACAATAAATGCTATTATCTAAAATTAGATATATATCCTTAATATTTTTCCCTGCTGTTAATATTGTATTTACTATAGGTAAATTATCTTGATATTCTAATATCCCAGTAATATAATTTCCTTCATCCTCATTTAACTGTATAAACTCATTTACTCCCACAAAAATAATTTTTTTCTTATATGTAAATAATTCTTCACTAAATAAATTACTTCTAATTAATTTAAATGACTCATCATCTAGAGCGATTATATAATCAATATTAGCCTCTCTATATTTAACATTTAAAAAATTAATAAAACTATCGTCATACTCCTTAGATTCTGAAACCTTACTATCTAAAAATTCATACTTTACTATATATTTATTGTTATTACTACTTTCAAATCCCTTTAAAATAGAATTTTCCCATTTATTTCCTGAAGAGTACGAACCTATTGCAAGAATTTTAGTATTAGATAAAATGTTAGCCTTAACTAATATATCACTACTGAAAATTAATATAAAAATAAAAACAACTTTTAATACGCTTTTTATTATTTTTTTATTAAACATAATACTATACCCCTATTTTTTTAACAGTATTTATATTATGTGTAATATAAATTATAAATATAATAGTTTTTTTATTTTAATCAACCTTACAAGTTATAAAGGAATACCTATTACTTTTTAACGGCATCCCCTTATAACTTATTATATAAATATTAAAATTAAATTTTACTTACTTTAAACAAATTAATTCCTCTATTTATTTTTATTCTTTGCCTAATAATAGGTTTCTTTTTAGAACTTTTTACAAGATTCAAACATTCTATAGGACAATTATCACCTACACCTATATTTTGTGCTTCTGAATTTCCTTTGGCTTCCAATATCTCAAATCCAACTATTTCAATATTATGATAACATCCAGTATAACCACCACCTATACCAGAACCTCCGAATAAACCACCAATAGCTGTTATACTGTCGCAATTACTTGAGTTTATATAACCACCATTTCCAAATGCTCCACCCCCTATTCCTGAACTTCCTCTATTAAATCCATTAATAAACTCACTACTTCCATTAGCTAATATCCACTGACAATCATTTAAATCTATATTGCCTGCATATCCACCAAGTATATTTCCCTCATCATTATCATCTCCACTATTTCCAGCACCTCCACCTATTCCAGCACCTCCACCACTTCCAATAGCAGAAAGCTTTGAGCAACCAGAAACTTTTATAGCTATATTATTTCCAAATCCTCCTCCTCCAATGCCAGCGCCCCCATAAATACTATCTTCAACACTTTCTTCTCCTCCACTTGCAATAATATTATTTACATTATTTATTTTTATATCTATCGAATTACCTCTGTTTCCTCCCCCTATTCCTGCAGCTGCATTTCCTCCCGTTGCATTAATATAATTGCAATTATTTATAACTATCTTCCCACTACTACATTCACTACCGCCACCAATTCCTGCTCCTCCATAAGATCCACCACTAGCAGTTAAATTATTTACACCTGCTATATCAATCTCAGCATTATCTCCATATTTTACAGCAGTTGTATTATATCCAAATGTACCATCACCAACGCCTGCCCCACCACCACAATATTGAGTTATACGATTGCCGTCATTATCTATAGTTTCAATAATTCCTACTCCACCTATTGCATTAATTACATTTCCTGATTTTACTTCTATACATTGTGCTTGGCCATGTAATCCTCCACCAATTCCTGCTCCCCCATAACCGCCAGTTGCATTTATTTCATTACAATTATTTATTATTATTTGTCCACTTTTTCCATTAAAACCTCCACCAATTCCTGCTCCTCCATAACTACCACTTGTATCTATATTTACTTGCCCATTAATTTCTATAATTCCTCCATTTCCACAAATACAGTTTATTCCAAAATATTCTAACGCGTATCCTCCACCTATACCAGCTGCATTATTTCCACCTTGAGCGTTAATAAATAACTCTCCTCCAATAGTTATATTTCCACCATTTCCATTAGAGCCCCCACCTATTCCAGCTCCTTGAATTCCTCCAATTGCAATAATGCTATCACTTGAAGTTCCCATAATATTTATAACTCCACCATTGCCTCCAATAAAAACATCACTACTTTCATCTTTAGGCAAAAGTCCTGCACCTCCGCCTATCCCTGCTGCGCCATATAAAGAACTAGCCTGAATTTTCGAATTTCCATTTAGGTTTATTGTTATTCCTTCACCTTTACTTATTTCTATTTCTTTACCACTATCTTTACACCCTTCACATGAGACTTGAATTATACTTCCACTACCATTTCCATATGCACCTCCACCTATTCCTGCACCACAATGACCACCTATAGAAATAATATTAGCCAAACTTTCACCCTTACCTTGTGCATTTATAGTAATAGTTCCACTATTTCCACCTTCAAAATTATTGATTTTAGAATTTAAGTAGCCACATCCACCACCTATTCCAGCGCCTCCATTACCATTTACATCATAACTCGCAATAGCTTCAACAGTTCCTCCATTAATAATATTTATAGTTATATTATTTCCATCTCCTCCAGATCCACCTCCAATTCCTGCTGCACTTACTCCTCCAATAGCTGTTATTTTACCTTCACAATTAACTATTATTGTCCCACAAGTATCCCCACTAGAACCTCCTATTCCAGCTCCTGCTTTGTATTCTGGCGTAACTCCTTCTTTATAAACTAAAGTCTCACCTATACATGTTAATGAGTTTCCTTCTCCACATATTATAGTTGTTATTACTCCCTTTGAAATTCTAATAGCCGCATTTACTTCTACATCATTCGCAGGTACATAATTTAAATTGACCATTCCTGCATTTATAATATTTTCTCCAATTGCATTTATTGTAATATGTCCTTGCATTCCTCCACTTAAATCTAAGTATCCACCCTTTTCATCTGTTCCCAATTTTACATTGCTCATATTTATAGTTAAATCCGAGTTTCTATCTTCTAAATATATTTTTCCATATCCTTCTCCTTTAATATTTAAAACATCTATATCAGATGATATTTCTTGATTTACTTCATTTATCAAAGTTACACTTATACTATTTAACATATAATATCTCCTCCTAAACTACTATAAAATATGCAATATTATCATTAATAGTTATCCATTAATAACTAATTATAAATAATAAAAAAAGAACTATTATAACTAATACTTGTTATAACAGTTCTTTCCTATTCTTAATAAATTACAATATTTTTTTTAAATTTAAAATAGTATCATCAGCCTTAACTGCACCTAAATAATACTCTATCCCCTTGCTTACTGCACCAAAATCCCCGTGACTATCAGATCCAGCAGTTATTATTAAATCATTATTCTTACAAAACTCTAAACATGTTTCTGTCATTAATTCACTATTTGCAGGATAATAACATTCAACTCCATCAATTCCTTCTGATTTTAATATTTCAAGCTTTTCTAATATTTCTTCTTTAGTTTTTTCTTTATAATAATTACATGGATGTGCTAATACTACATATCCCCCTGCTTCATGAGTAATATCACAAACTTCCTTTACACTTGGAAAATTAAACTTTTCATGACCACATTCATATTTACCATAAAGTTTCATTCCATCAAAAAGACCTTCTGTAATTTTTCTATCAAATAGGTAGTGTATTCCCTTCCAACCACCTTTTCTTCTATCATACTCATAAGCATTATAATCTTCTAGAGATATATTTTCATAATCTTTTTCCATTCTTCTTATAAGCTCAATACTAGTTTCTAGCAACTCTTTTTTTGCTTTATTTACTAACTCAAAAAATCTTTCATTATCATTAAACTTATATGCTAATAAATGAACTAAATGTCCTTCAAAAATTGAATCTATTTCAACTCCTCTTATTGCAACAATTCCTTCTTTTTCAGCTTCATGCTTTACTTCTTCATAAGAATCTAAAACATCATGATCAGTTATTGCAATTATTCCTAAATTTCTATTCCTTGCCTCTCTTACTATTTCTTTTGGTGACATTGTACCATCTGAATAATAACTATGTATATGTAAATCAGCTAACATATTTTCCTCCTAAGTTCTTTAATATTTATTATATTAAACTATAATTTTAAATTTAAACTATATAATAAATAAAAAATATTTCTTTATTTAATATATCATATTTTCTTTATTTTAACTTAATTTAGAAAACAAATATGATATTCATAGACTATCATTAAAGTTAATTTACTTATTTTTTTGTTTTCATTCTTATTATTTTAAGGTATAATAACCAATGGAGAATAAATTGATATACATAATTGTTAATTTTATAACATTAAGTAAAACTTAACGAATTCTCTATAATATTTTAAAATACACGGAGGTATTGCCATGTTAGTTTCAGCTAAAGAAATGTTAAACAAAGCAAGAGAAGGAAAATATGCTGTTGGTCAATTCAACATCAATAACTTAGAATGGACTAAAGCTGTTTTATTAACTGCACAAGAAAATAACTCACCAGTAATCTTAGGAGTATCTGAAGGTGCTGGAAAATATATGTGTGGATACAAAACTATCGTTGGAATGGTTAACGGTATGTTAGAAGAATTAAACATCACTGTACCAGTTGCTCTACACTTAGACCACGGTAGCTACGAAGGATGCTACAAAGCTATGGAAGCTGGATTCTCATCAGTTATGTTTGATGGATCTCACTACCCAATCGCTGAAAACATCGAAAAGACTACTGAATTAGTTAAAGTTACTGCAGAAAAAGGATTATCTTTAGAAGCAGAAGTTGGATCAATCGGTGGAGAAGAAGACGGAGTTGTTGGTAAAGGTGAAGTTGCTGATGCTCAAGAATGTAAATCAATAGCTGATTTAGGAGTTACTATGTTAGCTGCTGGTATCGGAAACATCCACGGAAAATATCCATCAAACTGGCAAGGACTTGCTTTTGATGCTTTAGAAGAAATAAACAACGCTTGTGGAAACATGCCATTAGTATTACACGGTGGTACTGGAATTCCAGAAGAAATGATCAAGAAAGCTATATCTTTAGGAGTTTCTAAGATCAACGTTAACACTGAATGTCAATTATCATTCCAAGAAGCTACAAGAGCTTACATTGAAGCTGGAAAAGATAAAGAAGGAAAAGGATTTGACCCAAGAAAATTATTAAATCCTGGATTCGAAGCTATCAAAGCTACAGTTAAAGAAAAAATGGAATTATTCGGTTCAGTAAACAAAGCTTAATTCCTTTAAATAGGGAGAGTAGATGAATTTGTGTAAAACACAAATCTATCTACTCTCTTTTTGTATGATAAGTTGGTAGATTTGGAATAATATACTATAAAGATTTTTTAGGAGGTTTTTTAATGACAAGAAAAAAC
>NZ_JADPEL010000018.1 GCF_015667795.1 Clostridium sp. D53t1_180928_C8 | reverse complement strand
AAGGTTGATAGGTCAGAGGTGTAAGTGCGGTAACGTATGTAGCTGACTGATACTAATAGGTCGAGGGCTTGACCAATTATAAAAAATAATTCATATGCAATTTTCAGAGAACAAATTCTCTTATAATAATCCGCGATAGCTCAATGGTGGAGCACTCGGCTGTTAACCGATAGGCTGGAGGTTCGAGTCCTCTTCGCGGAGCCAAGTAAAGCTAGAATTAACTTCTAGCTTTTTTAATTTTATAAATAAAATTTATAAAGTCAGCTTAGGCTGACTTTATTTTTTTATAATTATTAATTAGTCAAATATAAAATTATAGTAAATAATAGAAGATATGATATATAATAAAATATAATAAAAAGTAGTCTGGATAAATCTATTCTAGACATGAAAAGGAGGAAGAATTTATGTTATCTCGTGAAATAGCAGAAAAAGTGCTGGGGAGATGTTTAATAACTGGAGGGGATTTTGCAGAAATATTTGAAGAAGATACTTTAAATAATTCAATTAGTATATTAAATGGAAAAGTAGAAAATTCTGTAGGAGGTAGAACTTATGGAATTGGTATTAGAATATTTAAGGGATTAAAAAGTGTATATGCTTATACAAATAATAATAGTCTAACTTCTCTTTTGAATGTAGCACATAAAGCAGCACTTGCATTAGGTGAGTTAAAGGAAGAAAAAATGATAGTTCTTAATGAAAGAGATACTATTAACTTTAATCCAATAATACTTGCTCCATCATCTATTGAAATTAATAAAAAAATAGGGGTTATGAAAGTGGCTTATGATGCTGCAAAGAATTATCATAATGAAATAGTTCAAGTAGGTGTAGGCTATGTTGATAAAGAGCAAAATATATTAATTGCTAATACAGAAGGGTTATATACTGGAGATAAGAGAGTTAGAACAAGACTTACTGTAAATGCTATAGCTTCTATTAATGGTGAAAATCAAACAGGATTTGAAGGACCTGGTAGACATATGGGATTTGAAATGTTTAAGGAAATAGATCCAGAATATTACGGAAGAGAAGCTGCAAAACAAGCATATACAATGTTACATGCAAAGAATTGTCCAGCAGGTAGAATGACAGTAGCTATTGATAATGGATTTGGTGGTGTTATATTCCATGAAGCGTGCGGGCATTCGTTAGAAGCAACAGCGGTTGCAAAAGGGAATTCAGTATTTACAGGAAAGTTAGGAGAGCAAATAGCATCTACTAAGGTTACAGCTATTGATGATGGTACTATTCCTAATGCTTGGGGATCATTGAATATAGATGATGAAGGAAATAAGACACAAAAAAATGTCCTTATAGAAAATGGAATATTAAAATCTTATATGATTGATAAATTGAATGGACGTAGAATGGGAATGTCACCAACAGGAAGTGGAAGAAGACAAAGCTATAAGTTTGCACCAACATCTAGAATGACTAATACTTATATAGCTAATGGAAATGATAATCCAGAAGATATAATTAAATCTATTAGTAATGGATTATATGCTAAAAAAATGGGAGGAGGTTCTGTTAACCCAGTTACTGGTGAATTTAATTTTGCTGTTTCAGAAGGATATTTAGTAAAAGATGGAGTTATTCAAGAACCTGTTAGAGGAGCTAGTTTAATAGGAAAAGGTAGCGAAATATTAATGGATATAGATATGGTTGGAAATAATATGACACAAGGTCAAGGAATGTGTGGATCATCATCAGGAAGTATTGCCACTAATGTAGGGCAACCAATGATTAGAGTAAAAGAAATAACTGTAGGTGGAAGATAGGAGGGGTAATATGGAATTAGATTTATTCGTAAAGAGTTTATTCAAGAAGGCAAAGGAAGCTGGATTTTCAGAATATGAAGTTTATTATGTTGATAGAGAAAGCTTAAGTATAAGTGTATATAGAAGTGAAGTAGAAAAATATAATGTTAATAATTCGGCAGGTTTATCTTTTAGAGGTAAGCTAGGAGATAAGATAGGATATTCTTATACGGAAATATTAGATGAAGATGCTATAGAGATGCTTGTAAAAAAAGCTAAGGAAAATGTTTTAGCAATTGAAAATAATGATGTTCAATTTATTTATGATGGAGATGAAGAGTATAAGGAGATTAATACCTATTATAAAGCTTTAGAGAACATTTCAGCTGAAAAATTAATAAAGATTGCTTTAGATATGGAAGCAGAGGCGAAGAAATATTGCGATAAAGTAGAAAGCTTTAGTGGATGTGCAGTATCTTATAGTTCTGGAAAATATGGAATAATAAATTCTAAAGGATTAAATTTACACAATAAATCAAATATATTAACATCATATGTTGTTCCAATTGTTAAAGATGGGAATAATATGTATGATGGCTTTGGATATGTTGTTGCAAAATCACTAGATGAGGTTAATCCATATGAAATTGCTAAAATGGGAGTAGATGAAGCTTTAAGTAAAATAGGAGGAAAATCAATACCATCAGGTAATTATAAAGTAATAATAAATAATGATGCAATGGTATCTCTTATTTCTACATTTTCAGGTGTATTTAGTGGGGATGCAGTTCAAAAGGGATTAAGTCTTTTAAAAGGAAAAGAAGGAGAAGTTATTGCATCAAATATAGTTAATTTAGTAGATAATCCACATTTAGAGAATGGATTAGCATCAGTTGGATTTGATGATGAAGGAGTAGCTACAACTAAAACATATTTAATAAAAGATGGAAGGTTAGAAAGCTTACTTCATAATTTAAAGACTGCTAATAAAGCTGGAGTTAAATCTACAGGAAATGGATTTAAATCTTCATATGCTTCACCTATTTCAGTATCGCCAACAAACTTTTATATAGAACCTGGAACAAATTCATTAGAAGAAATTATCAAAAAAATAAATAAGGGATTGATAATTACTGATTTTGCAGGTTTACATTCAGGGGCAAACTCAATAACGGGAGATTTTTCTCTAGCAGCAAAGGGGTTTTATATAGAAAATGGAAGTAAAACTAAACCTATAGAACAAATAACAGTAGCTGGAAACTTCTTTACTTTATTAAAGGATGTTGAAGAAATAGGAAATGACTTGAAGTTCCCTATGAGTAGTGTTGGTAGCCCAAGTATTTTAGTAAAAGAACTTTCCATTGCTGGAGAGGGGTCAGATAATGAATAAATATGACTTAGTTATAGTTGGGTCAGGAGCTTCAGGGCTTTCAGCTGGAGTTTCAGCTATTAAATCTGGAGTTAAAAATGTTTTAATTTTAGAAAAAGAAGATTTGTTAGGTGGGAATTTAAATTTATTTATAGATAATGGATTTGGAGAATATTATTTAAATAATGTTGTTACTGGTCCAGAGCTTGGTAGTATCTTGATAAAAGATTATAAAGAGCTAGGTGGAGAATATAAAATAAATACTAGAGTTCTAGAAATAAATAGGGATAAAGTTATAACATATGTTAACCCATTAGAAGGAATACAAGAAATATCTGCTAGAGCTATAGTTTTAGCGGCAGGATGTAGAGAAAAATATACAGGTAATATTATGATACCTATTAATAAATTTACGGGAATATTTACTACAGGTTCAGCACATAGATTAGTTAATTATAGCGGATACCTACCAGGAAAAGAAATTATAATTATAGGAGATAATATTTGGACTCTTATTTTAGCAAGAAGGTTAGTAATTGAAGGTGCTAATATAAAAGGAATAGTTACTGAAAGAAAGAGTTTTAATAGAGATGAATTAGATATTATTAATGGATTTAATATTCCTATAATTTATACAAGTGAAGTAATTGAAATTGAAGGTGAAGAAAGAGTAAATTTAGCTAAAATAAATAATATTGAAACTGAAGAAATAACTTCTATTGAATGCGATTCATTAATATTATCGGTAGGATACTTACCAGATAATGATTTTATAAAAAAAATGAGCATGATAATGGATGGAGAGATAGTTCGTAGCGAAAATAATCATACTTCTGTGGAAGGAGTATTTATAACAGGTACTATGGAAGGTGGAATAGATTTACTTTTTAATAGTGGAGAAAATGGATTTAAAGTTGGAAAACAAGTAGCAGAGTACTTGAAATAAACTGAAAACTACAGTGAGAACGAAAAATTGAATAGTGATTTATTGGGAAGCATTGAAATTCTACAGGTTAATTTCAATGCTTCTTTCCCAATTAATATTTCATTTTTCCTCTTCACTGTTTTTATTATAGTTAATGAGTCTTGCTACAAATTTTTATGACAAGTCGTTAACTTTAAAGAGATTCTGATTAAATTGTGGACTAAATCTTTACTAATCAGTTTACTTAAAAAGTTGTTTAGCTGCTTTAAGTAATAGGTCTTGTCCTAATGGTTTAAAATGAATTCCATCAAGATATAGATTTGAGATTTCTTTAGTATTTTCTGTTATTGAATAAAAGTCTATGTATTTTAATGAGTATTTAGTGCAAAGATTTAAAATTTCTTTTCTTAATAAAGGTAAATTTTCTTTACAATAATCATAAGCATCACATCTCATAAAAAGGGTGTTAGCCATTTCAGGAATAATGTTAGGTGGAATACCTATTAATACTTTAATATTATTTGATAATGCATCTTTAATCATTAAATCAATATTAGCAATAATAGAAGATACATTTCTATTAGAAAGTAAATCATTTGTTCCTGCCATTAAAAATAAAGTGTTCGGAAATGAATCAAGAACATCTCTCTGAAACCTAACTAGCATATCAGTTGATGTACTACCATTAACACCTTTATTACATATATTTAAGTTGTAAGTTGTTTTAAGTTTATAAACCCAATTATCTTTGGGTTTAACGCCATAGCCGTATATTAAGCTATCGCCTAAGAATACATATTTATTACTCATAATTTAAAATCTCCTTAAAATAATTTATTAAAGCAAGTTTTACAAATAAGAGTTTTGCCTTTATCCGCTTTTATATAGTTATTATCTTTTAATATATTATTACAAATGGAGCATTTATTTATTGAAGATACTGTATTATCAGATTTTTCTTTTGAAACTTTTGTTTTTGATGATTTAATAGGAGAGTTTACAGATTTATGTAATGATGAATAAAGTCTTTTTTCATTTTTAATTTTTCTTTCATTAATAGAATATGAAACTGAAAATTCACTTTCACCAAATAGCTCTAGTTCGAATCTTGGGTTTTCTTTATCATAAAACTCTTCTACTATTATTCTTCGAATTTGTGCATCATTTACAATTAGACCGCTTTTTTCAATACCATCAAATATGCTTTTAGTTATATTAGCTGTATCTGGATGTCTTTTTTCACTTTTATAATAAACCTTTAATACAGCAATAAGAGATTCATGAAATACTATATCAGGGTTTTGGCTTCTAGCATGATAGGCTATTTCTTCTTCGTATAATGCATACTTATCATGTGATTTTCCTGTATTGTAAGGTAATATGGCTCTTCCATCTTTATTATGTAATTTAAAATTTGACTTAGTTATAGGTGATCCTAAAACTATTACTTTTGCATAAGGTTTCATATATTTTCTCCCTAAAAATAAAACAATATAATATTTAACAATAATGTTAATAATTATTATGGTAAGGATTAAATTAGTACATAATTATTAAGAAATCCTTAAAAATCCATAAAATGAAATAAAAAATAGTGAATAATAACTTTTAAAAGTATATAATCTAAATAAGAATTTTAGTATAGTTAAACTATACATTAGCAAATTTATATTAACAAGTAATAATTTGATTATGTTTTATGATTACGTTATAATACAGTTTGGTGTTATATAGTAAAAAGAAGAGGTAAAATAAATGGAAGATAAGTATATTTTAGCAATAGAATCAAGTTGTGATGAGACTTCAGCAGCAGTTGTTGTTAATGGAAGAGAGGTATTATCTAATGTAATTGCTTCTCAAATAGATACACATAAAAAGTATGGAGGAGTAGTTCCTGAAGTAGCTTCAAGAATGCATATTGAAGCCATTAATGGAGTGGTAGAAGAAGCTCTTGAAGAGGCAAATGTTACTTTAGATAAAATTGATGCTATAGGTGTTACATACGGTCCAGGATTAGTAGGAGCTTTACTAGTTGGATTACAGTTTGCAAAGGGATTGGCATTTGCAACTAAGAAGCCTTTAATAGGAGTAAATCATATTGAAGGACATATTTGTGCAAATTATATACAACATAAAGAATTAAAACCACCATTTGTATCATTAGTAGTATCAGGAGGACATACTTTTATAGTACATGTTAAAAATTATGGTGAGTATGAAGTAATTGGTCAAACTAGGGATGATGCGGCTGGAGAAGCTTATGATAAGGTTGCAAGAGCATTAGGACTTGGATATCCAGGTGGGCCTAAAATAGATAAATTAGCAAAGGAGGGAAATCCTAAAGCTATAGTATTCCCAAAAGCTAATTTTCATGAGGAGACTTTAGATTTTTCATTTAGTGGTGTAAAGTCAGCAGTGCTTAATTATTTAAATAAATGTAAAATGCAAAATGTTGAAGTGAATAATGCTGATGTTGCGGCTTCATTCCAATATGCAGTTATAGATGTGTTAAAAGAAAATGTTTTATTAACTTGTAAAAAGAAAAACGTTAAGACAATTGCAATAGCTGGTGGAGTAGCTTCTAACTCAAGCTTAAGAGAAACACTTATTAAAGAAGCTTCTAAAAGAGGTATAGAAGTATTATTCCCAGCTCCGATTTTATGTACTGATAATGCAGCTATGATTGGAAGTGCAGCTTATTTCAATTTTATTAATGAAGAAATTAGTGATTTAAACTTAAATGCAAAGCCTAATTTAAAGCTAAATAATTAAAACTAAATAGATATAATTTCAAAATCTTAAGTATAAAAATATTTATTGTATATAAGAAAGTATGGGGAGAGAAATAAAATGAAGTTTTTACCGTATTCAAATGGAGTACGCACAGTAAGTATGAAGAAGCAAAGGAGTCCGAAAGATAAAATTAAAATAATATTTGGGATAATTGTTTTTATAATAGTTATTGGAGTTGTTACTCAAAATGTAGTTGACTTTGTTGATGGGGAAAGATTAAAAAAAAGGGTAAATTACACTACAGTAGATGATCTAAGGTTAGATTATAGAATTGAAGGGGAAGGTAGCTACACTATTATCTTTGATGGTGATATGGGAGCTACTTTAGAGGAGTGGACTCCTATTGTAGAAGAACTAAAGAAAAATGATAATGTAAAAACTTTCGTTTACAATAGACAGGGATACGGATATAGTGATATATCTTCAGGAAGAACACCTAAGGAACAAGCTAGAGATTTGAAAATATTATTAAGAAAAGCAGGACTGTCAGGGCCTTATATAATTGTTGGAGAAGGATATGGATCTCTTGTGCTAACAAGTTTTGCAGAACAATTTAAGGAGTCCGTTGCAGCTGCTATAATGATTGATCCTATTAATGAAAAAGAAGTTCAGACAAAAGAATATCAAAATAGTTACTTTATAACTAAGATTAGAAGAGGGATCGAAAGAATTGGATCAAAGTGTGGACTTACAATGTTACTGGACAAGTTTGGTTTAGATATAAATTTAAGGGACTATGAATCAGGGCTTTTAGAAAATAATTTGGATGAATTTTTAACTTTAAGAACTAAATCAAACTATACAACGGCAGTATACCATGAGTTGAATAATGTTCTTAAGGGACAAAGTAATAGTCAGATTGAAGGCGTGTTTAGTGATATTCCGTATTATTTAGTTACTAAAAATCAAGACGATCCTTTAAAAGGATTAGGTAGTGATGACTTAACAACTGTATATGTAAGTAAATCTGATAAAGATTTTTTAGCTTTAAATGATAAGGAAAATGTTTTAAATGCTATAAGACAAACTATTAAAAAGTTACAAGATATAGATGAGAAAAAAAAATAATAATGAACAGGTGTCAAAAAGTGATGCCTGTTTTTTTTATTGTCATATATTTGACACATTGAGTGGTTATATTATAAGTATGAAATAAATAAAAACGAAAAAGGAGTTAGTATATATGGATAATGAGAATATTTATGATGCAGCATATAGCGAAACAGAAGTAAGTGAAGAGGGGGAAGTAAAACATACTTTTAATGAAGAGCCAAATAAGGATAAGAAAAAGAAGAAAAAAAATAGGAATGGAAAAGGAAATGGAATTGCTAAGTATATAGCACTTGCACTTATATGTTCTTTATGTGGTGGAGTAATTGGTTCAGGAGTTACTTACTTTATAACAGACGGAAATAGAAATAATAATAGTTCAGGTAACTCTGTAACTGCAGATCCAGTTTCATTTGCAAGTGATAATAAGGCATTATCAGCCGCAGATATATATAAGAAAGTTGCTCCAGCAGTAGTTATGGTATCAACTAAATCACTACAAAGTGTAAATGGATGGTTCCAACAAGAAACGGAAGGTATGGGATCAGGATTTATAATAAATAATGATGGATATATTTTAACAAATTATCATGTTATAGATGGAGCGAAGGAAGTAACTGTAACATTAAGTGATAATAGAGAAGTAAAGGCATCTGTAGTAAACTATGATGCAGATCAAGACGTAGCTATGATAAAAATTAATGATGATATAGAAGTTCCTGGAGTTGTTGAGTTAGGTGATTCTGATGCATTACAACCAGGTGAAGAAGTATTAGCCATTGGAAATCCGTTATCTAAGGAATTATCATCTACATTAACTAAGGGTATAATAAGTGCATTAAATAGAAGTGTTGAGACAAAGACAGGAGTTAGTACTAATTTAATACAAACAGATACAGCTATTAATTCAGGTAATAGTGGTGGTCCATTAATTAATACAAAAGGAGAAGTTATTGGTATTAACACATTAAAGGCAAGTGACGGTGCGGAAGGTATTGGATTTGCAATTCCTATTAATGATGTAAAAGATAAAATTGAATCATTATCTAAACCTATATTAAACTTAGGAGTATCAATAAGAGCTATAGATGAGAGCATGGCTAATCAATTAAATATGGAAGAAGGACTTTACATCGTTGAGGTTAATGAATTTTCACCAGCAGAAAAAGCAGGGCTAAAGGCTGGAGATTTAATAGTTAAGGCTGATGGAAATAGAATTAAAACTTTTGATGAATTACAAGCTGTTAAAAATTCTAAGGAAGAGGGAGATAGTATTAATATTGAGTTTATTAGAGATGGAAAAACTCAAAATACTACTATAACGTTAACTTCAAATACAACAAATTAAAAAATAGAGACTATGACGAAATTCATAGTCTCTATTTTTTAATTTTCTTTATTTTTAAAGATACTTTCATAGGCTTTTAAGGTGTAAATTGCTGTGTTTTTCCAAGTGAATTTTAAGCTATTATTATATCCTTTTTGGCTATACTCTTGTAATAGTGAATCTGAATTTAATAAATCAATAATTGATGAAGAAAGTTCATCGGTATATAAAGGGTTTATTAAAATAGCACAATTGTTAGTTACTTCTGGAATTGAGGTCAAGTTAGATGTAATTACAGGAGTAGAACAACTCATAGCTTCAAGAGGGGGTAGACCAAAGCCCTCATATAATGATGGATAAACAAAAAGTTCAGCAGCGTTATAAAATATAGGTAAATCATCATCAGGTATAAAACCTGTAAATATAATTTTATCATCTATTAAAAGTTCTTTGCATAGTTCTTGAAGTTTAACTCCCTCATCTCGTATAGAGCCACATAAAACTAATTTATAATTCTTTTTTAATGATTTTTGAATTTTACTAAAAGCAATTATAAGTTCTTTTACATTTTTTCTTGTACTAAATCCACCTATATATAATATAAAGGGACAATCAATACTATATTTATTTTTAAGGTAATCAATACACTTAAATTTATTTAATGGTTTGTAACTTTTATTAGCAGCTAGAGGAGTAACGAATATTTTATCTGGATTTACTGAAGGAAAAAATTTTATTATGTCATTTTTAGAGTATTCAGAAACTGTTAATATTGCCTTAGAATTATTTACTATAAAAGGCATATCCCTTAAAAATCTTTCAAGATATCCTCTACCAACAGTCTCGGGTAAAATATAAGGAATTAGATCATGAATAGTTACTATTGCTGAAGATGTATATAGTTCATTTAACCCAATACCGTTTTGAGGTATGTGATGTAAATCTATGTTATTTTCTTTAATGTAATTTGGATAATAATAATTTTCATAAAACGCACCATGTTTTTTTGACGTAAAAATTATTTTGGAATTATATTTTTTATAATTTTCATAATTATCTCCAGCCCAAAAAATAGAATAATTATTTTTATTATCTATATTAAGAAGTTCTATAAGAAGATTCTCAGTATAGGTACCTATACCAGATCCCTTGTATAAATTAATTCCCCTAGCATCTATTGAAACTTTCAAAGCATAACGCCTCCTAAAAAACCTATAATATTATAAATATTATAAATAAGTAATTTATGTGATAGTAAACACAATGAAATATGTAATTTCATATAATAAATAGAATAAAACTTTAGGAGTTTGCTATGGATACAGAAAATCTAAAAAAATCTATAGAATCTAATTATTCAATAAATATAAAATCACTTGAAAAAGTTAAAAATAGCTATAAATTAGAAAGCGATAATTCAACCTATGCAATAAAAATAATTAAATATGATTTTGGGCATTTCTATTTTATTTTATCTGCAATTAAGCATTTGCAAAAAAGAAAATTTAGTAAAATTCCCATTATATTAAAAAATAAAAATAATGGTGACTATATACAGATTGGAAATCAGTATGCTTATCTAACAGAATGGATCCCATCTAGAGTTAGTAATTATAATAATCCAATAGAATTAGGGGCAATAGCTAAAAAATTAGGTGAACTTCATACATGCAGTACTGGATTTGCCTTAAATAGAAATATGAATCCAAGAATAGGTTGGTATTCATGGATAAAAGTTTTTGAGACACGATGTAATGAAATGTTAGATTTTAAAAATAGAATATATCAGAAAGCATATAAATCTAAATTTGATTATATATATTTAGATAATTTAGAAAGTGAAATAGAAAGAGGGAAAATGGTGGTTAAGTCATTGCAACAAAGTAATTACATTGAAATGATGGATAAAGAAGTAATGAAAATGGGATTTTGTCATCATGATTTTGCACATCATAATATTTTAGTTGATGAGAATGGAGAATTTAATGTAATAGATTTTGACTACTGTATTTTAGATACTCATTTACATGACTTATCTTCATTATTGATTAGGGCAATGAAAGATGGGAAGTGGAGCAAGGAAAAAGCTAATTTAATTTTAAATAATTATTGCAAAAGTAATAATGTTTATGATGAGGAATTAAAATTAATAAGGGAATTTATTAGATTTCCGCAAGTATTTTGGCAAGTTGGAATTCAATATTATTGGGAACAACAACCCTGGGGTGAGGAATTTTTTGTAGAAAAGATAAAAAAATATTTAGAAGATATTGAATATAGAGAAGAATTTCTAGAAGAGTATTTCAATTAAGGAGCGATGTTATTTGGATATAATAGAATTTTTAAATAGTAATGGAATAATTGTTGGGGAAGAAAATTTTCCTAAGGGGATGAAGAAAAAATATGTTTGGGATACAGACAGGCAAATATCTCTGATAATTGAAGTGCAAAAAATTTTAAAAGGAAAGAAAATAAATATAATTCCAAGAATTGAAAGTTCAATAGGTAAGGAAATAGAGTCATTTATGGTTCAAAGAAAAAAAATATTAAAAATGATGAAATCATTTCAAGAGAAATATAATAAAAGTGATTTTGATTTCTTTATTATTGAAGAAGGAAATAAAATTTTAAATAGAGCTAATAAATCTTTAAATAAGTTAGATGAAGAAGAGTACTTAAAAATAATAATAAGGAGTATGAATAATTATGATATATGCTTAGGACGAGTAGATGAGGGAAATCTAAAGAAAGATGGTTTAGCCATCAGCATAAGAACTACAAGATATATTTCTTATAATATGATTGAGCATGATTGTTATAATTATATAAAAAGGTTAAAGAAAAGGGGATATAATGGAGACATTATTAGTTTAATAAATGATTTTGCATATAAATCAAACTTAAACAATTCTAGTATAAATTACATGACTATATTAGCTAATTATCCTCTTGAGTCAATTAAAGAACTGTTGAAGTTAAAGGAAGATAGAGAAAGATTTAGTGATGAAGAATGGATAAAGGAGATTGGTATTGCTCAAAAGATAGATGGTATTGAACTTTTATGAATGGAGGAACAAAATGAATAAGTTTAGATATATAGATAAAAGAATATTGTGTAGCTATGATTTAAGCGAGGAGTTTTTTTATAAACTAGGCGTAAAGGTTTATGACATTATTCCATTAAGAAAAGTATTTATTTTATTTACAGATAAGGGAAAGAAAATATTAAAAATAATTAGTTCATCACAAGATAGGATAAATTTTATAAATAAAGCTTTAAATATAATTAAGGAAAATGATAAATATATACTTCAATATTGTACAAACTCTAATGGAGATATAATTACAGAGTGGAAAGGGAAGTCATATGTATTATTAGATATGATAGAGGGGAGAGAAGCAACATTTACAAATCCAGTTGAAGTAGAATGGTGTACTAAAGCTTTAGCAAATTTTCATAATGCATCAAAGGATATAATTAATAAATTTACAAATGAGGATATAAGATTAAATAAATCTAAAAATTTAATATATGAATTTTTGAATGATTTATGCTTTATTACAGAAGCAGAGAGAGTCATAGGTAGGTTTAGTTATAAAAATGAATTTGATATATTATTTTTAGATAATGTAGCAAAAGCAAAAAATGATTTAAATAAAAGTATAAATCTATTAACTAATAGTGATTATAATAATCTTTATACAGATGAGAAAAATATGATTATATGTCATTTAGATTTAGCGCATCATAATTTCATAATTGATGAAGATGAAGTTAATATGATAGATTTTGATTATTGTAAAATAGACATTAGAGCTATGGATATATATAATTTTATGATAAAAGTAATTAAGAACTATCTTTATGATAAAGAAGTAGTTAGTAAAATAATAAAGGATTATAGTAGTATATCTGAAGTTTTAGATAAAGAGAAGGAAGTAATCTATGCAATGTTAAACTATCCAAGAGATTTTATTAATATTTCTAAGGATTACTATTTGAAGCAGAAATCTTGGGATTATGAAGTATTTTTAAGTAGGTTAAAAGATAAAGTTGAAATTGATACTTTTAGAAGTGATTTATTAAGAAATATAAATAAAAATTTAGAATAAAACAATAAGGGTTATGCATATGCATAACCCTTATTAAATTTAAATAAAAATGATTTTAAAAACAGTAAATTTTTAAAAATCAATTATATTTTTATAAGCTTCTATAGTATTTAAAGCAGTATTTTTCCAAGAATATTTATTACTAGTACTTAAACCACGTTCAATCATTGTTAGTTTTAAAAAGCTATCTGTTAATACTCTTTCCATTGAATATGATAATTCATCAACATCATGAGGATTAACTAAAATTGCTGAGTTCCGGCATACTTCAGGAACTGATGTAACATTAGATGCAATTACAGGTGTGCCACAAGCCATTGCTTCTAGAGGTGGAAGACCAAAACCTTCGTAAAATGATGGATAGATTAAAAACTCACAAGCATTATAAAATAATGGTAAATCTTCTAGTGGAATAAAATCAGTAAAAATGACAGAGTCAGTAATACCTAATTCTATAGCACGATTTCTATATCTCTCATATGAAAGGCCTTTCTTACCAGTAATTACAATTTTTAAATCTTTTTTAATGTTGTTTCTTAATAGAGAAAATGCCTCCATAATACCAATAATATTTTTTCTAGGACTATATCCACCAACATATAATATAAAATTATCATTGATGCGATATTTATCTTTAATTATATTTTTACAATAAGATCGATTTATTGGTTTATAAATATCTTCAGCTGCTAAAGGAGTAACAAATATTTTTTCAAGAGGAAAGTTAAATTCATTAGCTATATCTAATTTAGAAAACTCAGAAACAGTAATTATTCCATCGCAATTATTTAGTATTTGTGGTATTTCCTCATTAAATATTTTCAAATATCTATTACTTACAGTTTCGGGCATTCGTAGTGGAATTATATCATGTAAGGTAATGGTCTTACGACAATTAATGTTGTCTGAAAGGCCTACACCATTTTGAGGAACGTGATATAGCTCCATATTAAAGTTATCTAATAAATTAGGAACTTTTATATTATCCCAAAAGTTATTGTTAGATGAGTCTACTGTGTGTTTTATAGAAAAGTTATCTTCAAGCTTTAAATCAGAATCTTCAGGAATGAAAGTAAGATACTGATTTAAATTATCATATTTACTTAAGTTAGTAATTAATTGATAAGTGTAGGTTCCTATACCAGTTCCCCTATACCATTTTGCGGCTCTTCCATCAATACCAATCTTCATGATTTAATCCTTTCAAAATAGTTATAATTTATTATATTATAATAAATAAAAAATGTTAATAAAAGAGATGGTATACACATATAAATATAGAGGGGGTGAGGAATATGATGAGAGAATTTGAAATAGAAAGACAGTTTCAAATAAAAATAGATATAATAAAAGCTAATAAGGGTATCTATTATTTAAAAACTAATAAAGGTGAGAGATGTCTTAAGAAGATAAATTATGGTCCACAAAAACTTTTGTTTGTTTATGGTGCTAAGGAACATTTGATAAATAATGGTTTTAATACTGTAGACAGATATTTTTTAAACATAGATGGTGAGCCATATGCGTTAGTAAATGAAGATCTATATACTTTATCTGAATGGTTAGAAGGTAGAGAGTGTGATTTTCATAACATAGATGAAGTAAAAATAGCTGCAGCAACATTAGCTAAATTACATGAAGCATCTAAGGGGTATGATCCACCAGAGAACTCTAAATTAAAGAGTGATTTAGGAAGATGGCCAAGTCTCATGGAGAAAAGAATAAAATCTCTTGATAAAATGAGAGATATGATAAGAAAAAAGAATAGAAAAAGTGATTTTGATTTATTATATTTAAAATCAATGGAGTTCTATAAGGAGATGGGAAAAAAGGCTTTAAACACCTTAATAACATCAGAATATGATCAGTTATGTGAAAAAGCTGAAATTGAAAAGGGCTTCTGTCATCACGATTATACTTATCATAATATTATACTAGGCAATGATAATTCTGTTAGTGTAATAGATTTTGATTATTGTAAGAGGGAAATAAGAACATTTGATATCTCAAATTTTATGATAAAGGTATTGAAGCGAAATAAATGGGATATAAAATTTGCTAAAGCTATAATAGATGCTTATAACCAAGTTTCTAGGTTAGAAGAATGTGAATATAATGTATTATATGCTTATTTACAGTTCCCACAGAGATATTGGAGATTAGCTAATAGATATTACTATAATGAAGTTAACTGGGGACAAAATACTTTCGATAGTAAATTAGAGAGTATAATAAATGAAAAGGATGAATATCTTAAGTTTTTAGATGAGTTTAAAAATGAATATAATACAATTTAAAAGTCGGCTTTTTTAAGCCGACTTTTAAATTATATTAATTTATATAAATGGAGATTTAGGATAGCCTTCTCTGTATTTGCCACGGGTTTGTAAACCACCAATACCTTTTATTCCTGTTATAGTATTTTCAACAATATTAGTTATTGATACAACTGAATCGATAGTTGTATAAGCAATTTTTTCACATACAAATACAGGGTCAAGGCAATGTATTAAAACGCGGCTTGGAGAACTAGCAAAGTTAGCTCCTGCATCTAACAAGCATTCATAGCAGGATTGACAAGCACCAGCAAAAATAACTAACTCATCATAGCTTGAATTATAATTTCTAAGAGCCTTAACAGCATCTATATAGTATTTTGAGTTTCTGTAGTTATTTAAGTCTAAGTAATCATTACTTTCTTTTAAGACGCTATCATGACCTGTTAATACTACTATATCTGGTTTAATTTCTTTAACTAAATCTACAACATGATCAGCTTGCTCTCTTTCAGATATAGCACGTCCAACAGCATCTAATGAGAGTTGCTTATATACTTTCAAACATGTTTCTAAATAGTCTCTATCACCATCAATATGAAGTATTTTTCCAGGACGGCCAAACATTAAGTCTTTATTTGGATTGTTTTTTTGACTTTTACTTCCACGAGATAATAAAATAGGTCCATTTTTACAGCTATTTTTAGAGGCACTTTCAGAACGAGTATTAACAGCTTTTTTTATAGCATCATTAACACGACTATTTAATATTTTTTCTTTTTCACCAACAAAGTCAACATCAACTGGCTCTAAATCAGTTTCAGGAGAATCAGCTATTATTCTAATGCTAATTCCCTTAAGAATAAATACGGGTTTACCGTCTACTTCTTTTATATCTATTATTTTAAATGTTATATCTTTATCGTATGATTTTCTAACTACAATATCACCTATTACCATTTTTTCTCCTAATAATTACATTATTACAGTTTATAGTATGTTTATTTATTAAGCTTTGCCCCAATATAGATATTATAAATGAATAAAAAATAATAAAAAATGCAATAATAATTAATAGATGCTATAAATGGATTTTAAAAAAAAGAAAAAGTTTACATTGACAATAACACTGGAAAGTGATAAAATATTTGGATTTATTTGACAAAAATGCTAAAAAGCTTTATAATATAAATAGAAAGATGGTGGTCATGTGGAAAAGAATAGAACCTTAGCCAACATACGAAAAGATATAGAAAACCATGTGGGCGAAAAGGTAACACTAAAAGCAAATGGTGGAAGAAAGAAGATACTTGTAAATGATGGAGTAATTGAAAGTGTTCATCCTAGTATTTTTGTTGTAAGATTGGAAAGTGACACCCAAAGGACAGTAACTTATAGTTATTCAGATGTTTTAACTAAAACTGTATTATTATATTATGCAGTATAAATAAGAGCTTCGAAATTTTCGAAGCTCTTATTTATTTTATTTAAAAATATTTAAAAGTTGTTTCTAAAATTTAACTTTAAATAATATATATTTATAAAGAAATAAAAAAAAGAAAGATGGCGGGTATCCATCTTTCAACTATGGTATAAAAGGGTATTGAGAATTTATGAGAGGTTATATGGTCAATAACCATCTTTATAATATGACATATTTATAATAAAGTCAACAATTTATTTAAAAAAAAATAAAATTTTTTTAAAAGAAGCGAAAATTCGACAAAATAATGTAATTAAATGGGAAAAAACAAGGTGTTATAAAAATTTTGTTGAATATATTATATAAAAAATTGTAAACAGTTGATGCAGATTAGAATAAATATATATTTAGAGAATATAAATATAGTAGTTAAACTATAGGGGGGGATATGATGTCTCAGATAGATGTTATTAAAGAAAGTATTCAAAATGAACAATTACTAAGAGAAAGTTCTACAAATAATGTACTAAAGGGTGAATATTTAATAAAAGACTCTCATCCAGATGTGTATCAAATATTAGGAATAGAAGCAAAAGCTACTATTACTAATAAAGAAACATTAGCAGATAAGATAATGATAGAAGGTCAAATTAATTATTCTGTTATGTACTTATCAGAGGACGAAAGCAAAGTAACTAGTATAAACTCTGTTTGTTTATCAGAAAAGTTTGCAGACTATCTTGATCTTAATAATGAAGAACATAAAGTAATTTGTGAAGTCGAGTGTGTAATAGAACATATTCAAGCTAGTATTATGAATGAACGTAAGATTGCTATTGATGGTATAAGAACAACTAAATGGCAACTTTATAAAGTTGAAGAATTTGAATTTGTTAAGGAAATTGATGGAAGAGATGATATACAAGTTAAACTAAAAAGTGAAGAGATAAATCAAATAAAATGCGAAAAAGATATTGAATTAATGGGAAAATCTATGATTAAAGTAACAATGGATAAACCAGAAATTGATGAGATATTAAAGTGTTGCATGAATTTACACAAGAAAGAAGTTAAACTGGGAGATGGAAAAATATATTTTGGATGTTATTGTAAGATTGAAGTATTATGTAAGGGTAAGGATGAAAATGATATATTCTTACTACAAGATGATATTTATTTGTCAAAGGAAGAAGAGGCTATTGGTGTAAATAGTGAAATGATGACATCAAATCAAATAGATATAGTAAATTCAGATAGTATAATAACTGCTGATGATTTAGGTGAAAATAGAGTTATTAATGTTGAGTTTATGATTAAGGGAAGCATTAAGGTAATATCTAAGGAGGTTATTGATGTAATTAAAGATGCATATTCTCCAACTAAATCAATAGAGCTTACTAAAAAGAAGTATGAAATTGGCTTAGTTAGTGGAATAGTTACATCAGAATTAATAATAAAAGACAATTTATATCCTAAGGATGAAAATGACAAAATTGGATGTGTAATATGTGCGACAGGATGCCCTGTTATAACAGATAAAACAGTAGAAGAAGATAAAGTAAAGGTTGAGGGTGTGATAAAAGTTTCAGTACTTTATAAAACAACTGATGATGATTGTAGGATAGATATGTGTAATGGGGAAATTCCATTTACTTCAGTAATTGATTTAAAAGGAACAAAACCAGATATGGTTGCTTTATGTAAGGTGCATTTGGAGAATTTGGATGCGACTATTGAAGCTAATACAATTGGAGTAAGAGCAACATTATCTGTTTTAGTAAAGGTATGCTATAAGGTTAATAAAGAGTGGATAGTTGATATTATTGAAAGTGAAGAAGAAAAGGAATGCAAAAAAGCTTCAGTTACAATATATGTTGTTAACGTAGGAGATACACTTTGGGATTTAGCTAAAAAGTATAACACTACAATGGATTCATTAATAGAGATTAATGAATTAGAAGGGGCAGAAGCATTGACAGAAGGTAAAAAAATAATAATACCAGGAAAATGTAAATTTTAAATATTATTAGTATTAAAAGGTTATTGTACAAGATGTACAGTAGCCTTTTATTATTTGTGAATATATTTTAATGTATTGGATAAAATAAAAAATATGTGATTTGAGGTGATAAATTGAGCGAAAAAGTAAGTGGTAATCTAATAATAATTGGAGGAGCTGAAGATAAAAAGGGTGATAAAGATATATTAAGAAGAGTAGCAAAATATATAGACCCTGAAAAAGAAAGATTAATAATAGCAACTATAGCAACACAATATCCAGAACAAAGTTATCAAAATTATAAAGAGGTATTTACTAAATTAGGTATTAAAAATATAGCTAAGCTTGATATTAGTACACGTGATGATGCGTTTAATAAGGAAAATATTAAGTTAATAAATACTGCAAATTTATTATTCTTTACAGGTGGAGATCAGTTAAGAATTACTAGTATGATAGGGGGAACCCCAATATATAATTCCATAAAAGAGCTTTGTAATAATGGCGGACTAATTGCAGGAACATCAGCAGGAGCATCTGTTATGAGTGATACTATGATAGTTCAAGGAGAAGATGATGAGTCACCACATAAATGTACTTTAAAGATGTCACCTGGATTAGGATTAGTAAATAATATAATAATTGATCAACATTTTGCTCAGAGAGGAAGGATAGGAAGATTATTAACTGCTATAGCTCAAAATCCAGAAGTATTGGGTATTGGAATAGACGAAGATACAGCAATAGTAGTGAGCGATAAAGGAACTGCAGAAGTAATTGGGTCTGGAGCGGTATATTTTATTGATGGAAGTTCCATTGATTATAGTAATGTGTCAGAGCAATATAGTGAAGAAGTATTGAGCATGTTTAATGTAAAACTTCACGTATTAAAAGAAGGTAATAGATTTAATTTAATAGATAAGGTACCGTTTGAGGAGGATAAGAATTTTTATGAGAATCATAAATAGTACTGTTTATGCTGGAAGAAATATTTATTCACATAAAAAGTGCATAAAATTAGATGTTGATTTAGAAGGATATTCGGAAATACCTAGCAAAGATATAAAAGACTTTAATAATAAATTAGTAGATACACTTCCAATTCTTTATACTCATAGATGTGGAATTGATGAGGAAGGTGGATTTGTAAAGAGGCTAAATGAAGGAACTTATTTAGCCCATATTTGTGAGCATATAATTATTGCTATACAAAATATTTTAGGAATAGATGTAGCTTATGGAAAAGCTAGAGAAATTGAAGGCGATAGGTATATAGTAGTATATCAATATGAGTATCCAAGAGTAGGCGTTGAAGTTGCAAAATTAGCAGTAGATCTTATAAATTCACTTATAGAAAATAAATGTATTAGCTTTAATAATAGAGTAGACATAATAAAAGCTATAATGACTGAAGAGCTTATAGGACCAAGTGCTTTAGAAATTTGTAATGCAGCAAAGAATGTTGGATTACCAGTACTTAAAATTGGAAATAGTGGCTTTTACCAAATTGGTTATGGAAAGCAAGGAAGAATAATAGAATCAGCAATTACTAATGTTACAAGTTGTGTATCAGCGGATATTTCATGTGATAAGTTATTGACAAAGGAATTATTAGAAATTCAAAATTTACCTGTATCAAAAGGTGAAAAGGTTAATAATGTTATTGATTTGTTAAGAACTGCAGAGGAAATAGGGTATCCTGTTGTTTTAAAACCAGAGTTTGGAAGTAAAGGACGAGGCGTAATACTAAAAATATGTAGTGAAAAAGAATTGTTAAATTACTATCAAAAGTTAATGGATAATTTTAAGGATATAATAATAGAAAAGTATTATGAAGGTGATGATTACAGAGTTTGTGTAGTAGGATATAAGGTTGTGGCGGTTTCAAAAAGAATTCCGCCATTTATAATTGGAAATGGAGAAAAAAGTATAAAAGAGCTTATTGATGAATTAAATAATGATGAGTTAAGGGGAGAAGATCATGAAAAACCATTAACTAAGGTTAAGATTGATGATGAATTATTAAGAAATTTAAGCAATAATAATTATAATTTAGATTCAATATTAAAAAATGAAGAAAAATTATATTTAAGAAAAAATTCAAATCTATCTACCGGTGGAATAGCTATAGATTACACAGATATTATCTCTGAAGAAAATAAAGAAATATGTGAAAGAGCAGCTAAAACTATAGGATTAGATATATGTGGTGTAGATATTTGTACAAATGATATTAGTAAATCATTAATGGAAGAGGGGGCAATACTTGAAGTTAATGCAGCACCAGGATTGAGAATGCATTCATACCCATCAGAAGGAGTCAGGAGGAACATTGGAAATAATATTATTAGTATGATGTATAATAATAATCCTAAAAATATACCGGTTATATCTATTACAGGAACAAACGGTAAAACAACAACAACTAGAATAATAAATAGTACTTTATCTAGAATGGGATATTGTGTTGGAATGACAAGTACTGATGGTATATATATCGATGGAAAGTGTATTGATAATGGTGATGATACAGGGTTTGAGAGTGCTAAGTGTATATTATACAATAAGGAAGTAGATATTGCTGTATTGGAAACGGCAAGGGGAGGAATTATAAGAAAAGGATTAGCTTATGATTTAGCAGACGTTGCAGTAATAACTAATATTACAGATGATCATTTAGGAGTAGATAATATAAACACAATGGAGGAGCTTTGTAAGGTAAAATCATTAGTTGCAGAGGCAGTAAAGAAAGAGGGAAATGTAGTAATTAACGCTGATGATAAGTGGAGTAGAGAAATTATAAATAGAATAGGCTCAAATATTATTTATTACTCTTCTGATTATGATAATGAACTAATTAGGGAAAATATAAATAAAAAATATATTGCTGTGTATAGAAAAGATGATTATATATATGTAAATAATAGAGGAATAGAGTATAAAATAATAAACACTAAAGATATTCCAATAGCATTGAATGGTACATTGGAATTTAATATTGAAAATGCAATGGCGGCTTGTGCAGCATTAGTCGCTATGGAAGTTGATTATAGTATGATAAGGATAGGATTAGAAAACTTTAACTCTAATGATAATTTAGGTAGATTTAATATTTTTGATTATAATGGTATAAAAGTTATATTAGATTATGGTCATAATATAGAAGGCTATAAAAGAGTTCTTCCAACATTAAAACATATAAGCATTGGAAATATTACTGGTGTAATAGGAGTTCCAGGAGATAGAAGTGATTATGTAGCAAAAGAAATTGGAAAAATAAGTGCTCAATATCTTGATAAAATAATAATTAAAGAAGATAAAGATAGAAGAGGACGAGAAGTAGGAGAAGTTCCTAATTTAATTAAAGAAGGTATATTACTATCAAAAGAAGAGGCTAATGTAAAAATAGTGTTAGATGAAGTTGAGGCTCTACAATTAGCACTAGATAAATCAGTAAAGGGAGATACTATAATTGTATTTTTTGAAGAATTAAATCCGTTAGTAAATTTAATAAAATCCAATCAAGAGAATGATGAAAATTTAGGGAATGTTGTTAATTCAAATTAAAGAATACAACAATGACATATTTACTATAAGAAAAATAATATATATAATATTATTTATAAAGTTCAGGGTTTATACTCTGAACTTTAATTTAGAAATATGCACTTTCCATTGAAAGGATTTGAATATATGAAAATAAAGGCCTATGCAAAAATTAATATTTCTTTAGATATAGTAGGAAAAAGAGAAAGTGATGGTTATCATTTGTTAAGAATGATAATGCAAAATATAGATTTATATGATGAGATATCTATAGTAAAACAACAAGAAGGTATAACATTAAGTTGCAATAAAAGTTATGTTCCAACGGATTCAAGAAATTTAGCGTATAAAGCAGCGATGTTATTTAAAGAAAAATATGATATTAAAGATGGAGTACATATCGATATTGTAAAAAATATTCCTGTATCAGCTGGGTTAGCTGGAGGAAGCACTGATGCGGCTGCTGTTTTAAAACTTATGAATAATATTTTTGAAATAAATGCATCTAATGAAGAATTAATGGATATGGGATTAAAACTAGGGGCAGATATTCCATATTGTATTAATGGTGGAACAGCCCTATGTGAAGGTATCGGAGAAAAAATAACAACTTTATCACCTTTTAAGGATAAAATATTAGTTTTAGTAAAGCCTGGATTTGGAGTTTCAACCAAAGAAGTATATAAAGCTTTTAGTTTAGATAGAGTTAGGATACATCCTAAAACAGAAAGTTTAATGGAAGCTATTAAAAATGATGATTTATATTATGTAGCGAATAATATGAAAAATTTATTAGAAAATGTTACATTAAGAAAGCATAATATATTAATTAAAATAAAAGAAGATATGAATAGATGTGGCGCAGTAGGAAGTATGATGAGTGGAAGTGGACCAAGTGTATTTGCTTTCTTTGATGATATGTTAAAGGCTCAAAAATGTTATGAAAAAATGAAAGAAAATCATAGAGAAGTATTTTTAACTAGAACTATTTAAAAATAAAATATTATATAAATGAATAAACCCCTTTATAATGTCAATACTTAAAACTAGGAAGGGGTTATGTTTATGAAAAAGTATATTTGTTTTATAATACCTATGGTTTTGATAGTTTTATTTTTAAATGGTTGTCAAAGTGTTGAAAGTGCTACTAAGGAAAGTAGCTTAGAGTTAACAGAATTAAATTATAATGATATAAAGGACAAGCTTATAAGATTTCATGTTATAGCAAACAGTGATACAGAAGAAGATCAGAATCTTAAATTAAAAGTAAGAGATAAAGTAGTGGAAGCGCTTAGTGAAAAGTTAAATGGGATAACATCACTAGATGAGGCAGAGAATGTATTAAAACAAAACATTAATTATGTTAATGAAATTGCAAAAGAGGTTATTGAAGAAAATAACTATACTTATGAAGTAAATACAATGTTATCTTATGAAAACTTTCCAGATAAGGTATATGGAGATTATGTATTTCCACAAGGAAATTATGAAGCATTTAGAGTTATAATTGGAGAAGGAAAAGGCCAAAATTGGTGGTGTGTTATGTTCCCATCACTATGCTTTGTTGATGAAAGTAAAAATGAAGTAGATTCTAGTGAGTTAAAAGATGAAATTGAAAATATACAACCTAAAAATAGGGATATAACAAATGAAGATGAACAAAAAAATAATGAATCAAGTAATGTTAATAATGGTATTAAGTTTAAATTTAAAATTGTAGAAGTTATAAAGGACATTCTTGATTAATAGGAGGAAAACAATATGGCAAAGGCGTTAGCTATGATTTCAGGAGGGCTAGATAGTATTTTAGCAGCAAAATTAATAAAGGAACAAGGTATAGATGTATTGGGAATTTGTTTTAGATCATATTTCTTTAGTGAGGAAAGTGCTATAAAAATGACAAAGCAAATAGATATACCATTGTTGGTAGTAGATTTTTCACCAGAACATTTAGAGTTGGTAAAAAACCCTAAACATGGTAGAGGAAAAAATATGAATCCATGTATAGATTGTCATGCTATGATGATGAATTATGCAGGAAAATTATTAGAAGAGCATAATGCAGATTTTATTATTACTGGTGAAGTATTAAATCAAAGACCTATGTCTCAAAATAGGCAAGCATTAAATATAGTAAAAAAAGAATCAGGATTTGCTAATAAAATTTTAAGACCTCTATGTGCTAAAAATATGGATCCAACAGAGATGGAGCTAAGTGGAATGGTTGATAGAGAGCAGTTATTAAACATAACAGGAAGAAGTAGAAAGCCTCAAATGGAATTAGCTGCAAAATGGGGAATAACTGAATATCCATCACCAGCTGGAGGATGTAAATTAACAGAGCCAAATTATGCATTAAGATTAAAAGATCTTTTAACTTTCAAAGATGAGGTTGAAGAGGATGAATTAAGTCTTTTAAGATACGGAAGACATTTTAGAACAGAAGATAATAATAAAATAATAGTTGCAAGAACTCAAGGGGAAGGCGAGGCTATAAAATCACTTATACATAAAGAGTATTATTCTTTCCATACAACTAATTTCTCAGGAGCACTTGTACTATTAGAAGGAAATGGAACAGAGAAAGATATACATTTAGCAGCTAGAATGGCAGCTAGATATAGTAAAGGTAGAGAAGAAGCAAGTTTAAATGTTAAATATGGGATATATGGACAAACTTTAGAAAATCATATAGTGGTAGAACCTATAAGTGATAAAGAATTAGAACAATATATGATTTCTATAAAATAGGGGGATAAAATGGAAAAAAGAGCTATTATATCTGTAAAAAGTACATCAAATTTAGATCCTAATGAAGTAATTGAAGTGGTAACTCCAGGTAAGTTTATTATTGATGAAACTGGATTTAAGGCAATATATGAAGAGTCAGAAATATCAGGAATGGATGGTACAACTACTACTTTAAATATACAAGATAATATTATGGTATTAGAGAGAGTTGGATCTACAACTACAAATATGGAATTCAAAGAAGGAACTATGGCTGTTTCTTTATATAACACTCCATATGGGGTATTAGATTTAAATGTTGATACTGAAAAGTTAAATATAAATATTGATGAAAATGGTGGAGATATTTATTCAAGATATACATTAGGACTTGATGGACAAGAAGGAATAACTACAGAATTAAATATAAAAATTAAGGTAAACTAAATTTTAGGCTTCTATGAAATTAAAAATTCATAGAGGTCTTTTTTGTGAATAAAAAAACATCAAATGGAAATACTTACAGAAAATGATATAAAGAGGAGTGGGAAATATAAATAATTATGAAATAGTAATATTAATTTTATGTAGGTATTATGGAATAAACTATGAAGAATTTAAAAAAGTATTGAAAAAAAAGGATAAATTATATTTAACTTTATTACTTATGAAAAAATTTAGATGTTTAAATGAAAAGGTGATTGAAGAAAAATTAGGAATTGCAAGTAATAGAATGTTATATTATAGAATGAAAAAAGCTGAAGAAAAGATATTAATAAATAAAAAGTTTAGAGATGAATACTTTGAATTGGAAGATAAAATAAAAGAAAATTTAAAAAATGCATAAAAAACACTAGCCTAATTTAAACTAATGTGGTACTATAATATCTATGATTATTCCTCTTTAGGTAATAAGAGAGGTAATTTAAATTATATCACTCTAAAAATCAATAGTCAATAGAAAAATAAAATTAATTTATATATGGGGGTTAAAAATGAGCACTAAATATGTTTTTGTAACAGGCGGAGTTGTATCAGGATTAGGAAAAGGAATAACAGCAGCTTCATTAGGAAGATTATTAAAAAATAGAGGGTTAAAAGTTTCGATACAAAAATTTGATCCATATTTAAATGTAGATCCAGGGACAATGAGTCCATATCAACATGGAGAGGTTTTTGTAACTGATGATGGGGCAGAAACAGATTTAGATTTAGGACATTATGAAAGATTTATAGATGAAAATTTAACTAAAAATAGTAATATTACATCTGGTAAAGTGTATTGGTCTGTTATCTCTAAGGAAAGAAGAGGAGAATACCTAGGAGGAACAGTTCAAGTTATACCTCATATTACTAATGCAATAAAAGAAAGAGTTCATAGAGTAGCGAAGGAAACAGATGTTGATGTTGTAATTACGGAAATAGGGGGAACTGTTGGTGATATTGAATCATTACCATTTCTTGAAGCTATAAGACAAATAAAGTATGACGTTGGTAGAGAAAATGTATGTTTTATACATGTTACATTAGTACCTTTCTTAGGAAAATCAGGTGAATTAAAAACTAAACCTACTCAACATTCTGTTAAGGAATTAAGAAGTATTGGTATTCAGCCAGATATTATAGTTTGTAGATCAGAAAAAGAAATATCAGATGATTTAAAATATAAAATAGGATTATTCTGTAATATAGAAGGTAAATGTGTAATACAAAATTTAGATGCAGATCATTTATATGAAGTTCCATTAATGCTTCATCAAGAAGGATTAGATAGATTAGTTGTAGAAAAATTAGAATTAGGTTGTAGAGATATTGATAATACAGAATGGATTGATATGGTTTCTAAATTAAAAAATTTAGAAGGGAGTGTTAAAATAGCTTTAGTAGGAAAATATGTTGAATTACATGATGCTTATATATCTGTAGTTGAGGCATTAAGTCATGGTGGACTAGCTAATGGAACTAATGTAGAGATAAAATGGGTAAACGCAATGGATATAACATTAGAAAATGCACATGAAATATTAAGTGATGTTGATGGAATATTAGTACCAGGTGGATTTGGTGATAGAGGTGTTGAAGGTAAAATAGAAGCTATTAAATATGCAAGGGAAAATAAGGTGCCTTTCTTAGGAATTTGTTTAGGTATGCAAACTGCAGTAATTGAACTTGCAAGAAATTCATTAGGATATGAAGATGCAAATAGTTCTGAAATTAACCCAGATACAGCATATCCAGTAATAGATCTTATGCCAGAACAAAAGGATGTTGAAGATTTAGGTGGGACAATGAGATTAGGGTTATATCCATGTAAATTAGATAAAACTTCAAAAGCATATGAGTGTTATTCAGATGAGCTTATCTATGAAAGACATAGACATAGATATGAATTTAATAATGAATACAGAAGGCAAATAACTGAAGCAGGAATGAAAATTACAGGTACAAGCCCTGATGGAAGATTAGTTGAAATTGTAGAAGTTGAAGATCATCCGTGGTTTGTAGCAGCACAATTCCATCCAGAGTTAAAATCAAGGCCAAATAATCCACATCCATTATTTAAACATTTTATTAAGGCGGCAATTAGAGAAAAATAAAAAAATGTGAAGACGAAAGTCTTCACATTTTTTTATGTGTTATAAAATTATTTAAATTGGATAAGCTTATAATATAATTTTCTATTGAATTTTAAAGTTTATTAGTTCATAATTATATATAAATTTAAGTATATACTATTAATGCATATTTAATTTTAGTAATATTGTATTTCATTTCAAATATATCAGACCTTAGGTTTAATCTATTATTATCCCAAATTAAGAAAAACTATTGGAGGTGTCAATTTGACCAGAGAGACATACACTGAGATGACTTTAGTTGATTTAAAAAATAAAGCTAAAGAACTTGGAATAAAAAACATAAGCAAAATGAAAAAGAACGAAATAATTGATGAATTAGTAAAGGTTACACCTAATACTATAGAAAAAAATGGAGTAATTTTAACTGAAAAAATAGCTCCAAAAGCAAAAGAGCAAGTAAATGTTAATAATAGTTCTTCAAATAGTCATGAAACTAGAGAAGGTTATTTTATGACAGATGAGGAAAAAGAAGAAAAAAAAGAAAGATTAAAGGTTATGATAAATGAATCAGGTTCTTCTAAGGGGGTATTAGAAGTTCAAGAAAATAACAACTTTGGATTCTTAAGATGTAATAATTACTTAACTGGAGAAAATGATATATATGTATCACCATCACAAATAAGAAGATTTAACTTAAGAACAGGTGATGAAGTTCAAGGTAAGGTTAGAGAAGCTAAGGATGGAGAAAAATTCAAAGCTTTATTATTTGTAGAAAAAGTAAATGGAGACAATCCTGAAAAGGCTATAGGAAGAAAAAGTTTCGAAACATTAACTCCTATATATCCAAATGAAAGATTACATTTAGAAACTAGTAATGAAAAAGATTTATCATCTAGATTAATGGATATTATTTGTCCAATAGGAAAAGGACAAAGAGGAATAATTGTTGCTCCACCAAAAGCTGGTAAAACAACGCTATTAAAAAAGGTTGCACAAAATATTACTAAAAACCATCCAGATGTTAAACTTATAGTTTTATTAATAGATGAAAGACCAGAAGAAGTTACTGATATGAAGCGATCTATAAATGGTGATGTTATTTATTCAACATTTGATGAAGAACCACAAAATCATGCAAAGGTAGCTCAAATGGTGTTAGAAAGAGCTAAAAGAATGGTAGAGCAAGGGAAGGATGTTGTTATATTATTAGATAGTATAACTAGATTATCTAGAGCATATAACTTAACAATAACTCCAACAGGTAGAACTTTATCAGGAGGGTTAGATCCAGGAGCATTAATAATGCCTAAAAAGTTCTTTGGAGCAGCAAGAAATATAGAGGAAGGCGGAAGCTTAACAATTCTTGCAACTGCATTAGTTGAAACAGGTTCAAGAATGGATGATATGATATTTGAAGAGTTTAAAGGAACTGGTAACATGGAAGTTCATTTAGACAGAAGGCTTCAAGAAAGAAGAATATTCCCTGCAATTGATATTTATAAATCTGGAACTAGAAAAGAAGATTTATTATTATCAGAAGAAGAAAAGGAAGTAGCCTTTGCTATTAGAAAGGTTATGTATAGAGATGGCAATATTGAAAATATTACAGAAAATCTAATAAATATGTTATCTAAAACCAAAAACAATAAGGAATTCATTCAAGTTTTCCCCAAAAATGATACATTTAAAAAGTAAATTTAATATTTAAAGAGGCTTACTTTTAATAAGGTTTAATCAAAAAAATATAGTGTTTTGATTAAATTCATATTGAACAAAGTAGCCTCTTTCTATTTAAAATTCTATAAAAAGAAAAAATGAGAAAGAATATAATTCCTTCTCATAAATTCTAACTTAATCTTATTTGTTAAGACCGAACTTCTTATTGAACTTGTCAACTCTACCGCCGATATCAACGATTTTTTGCTTACCAGTGAAGAATGGGTGGCATTTAGCACATATATCAACTTTTAATTCTTCTTTAACTGAACCAGTTGTGAAAGTATTTCCACATGCGCACTTAACCACAGCATCGTGATGGTATTCTGGATGTATGCCTTGTTTCATTTGATTCACCTCTTTCAAAAGTACATTCATTGAATTAATCAATGACCAAAAGAATTATAACATACGTAATAAATACAGTCAATATAACAAGGAAATAAAAACATCTTTATTAACTATATATTAAAATGCTATAATCGAAATAGACCAAAATTATAAGGAGAGACGTTATGAGTAAATTATATTTTAGATATGGTGCAATGAATTCAGGAAAATCAACAAATCTTATGCAGGTTGCACATAATTATGAAGAACGTGGAATGAAAGTTGTATTAATTAAGCCATCTACAGACAAAAAGGGTGGAGATAAGCTAGTATCTAGATTAGGTGTTGAGCGTAAGGTTGATTTATTAATTAATGACGAACAAAATGTATATGAAGAAGTTAAACAATGGGAAGAAATTAAATATAAAATAGATTGTATATTAGTAGATGAAGTACAATTTTTAAAATCACACCAAATAGATGAGCTTTTTGAAATAGCTGTGTGTTTAGATATACCTGTAATTTGCTATGGGCTTAGAACAGACTTTAGAATGCAAGGATTCGAGGGAAGCACAAGATTATTATTATTAGCTCATAGTATAGAGGAATTAAAAACTATATGTAAATGTGGAAGAAAAGCAGTTTTAAATGGAAGAAAAATAAATGGCAAATTTGTTTTTGAAGGTGAACAAGTTGCTATAGATAACGTAGATAATGTAGAGTATGAATCTTTATGTGGACATTGTTATTTTAAATTTAAAAATGAAAAATAAAATGAAAGAGTGATGATATGAGAAAATGTGATGTTGGGGGTCAAGCCATAATTGAGGGAGTTATGATGCGTGGGTCTAAGGGATTAGCAACTGCAGTAAGAACTCCAAGTGGAAAAATAGAAGTTAAAGTGAAAAAGACAAAACCAATAACAAAAAAGTATAAGTTTTTAAATATACCTATTATTAGAGGAGCTGCCATACTAGTAGATTCATTAATAGTTGGAATTAAAACATTAAATTATTCAGCTAGTTTTTTTGAAGAAGATGAGGAAGAATCAAAATTTGATATTTGGCTTAAAAAGAAATTAGGTGATAAGGGTGCTAATGATTTGATTGTTACAATAACAATGATGATATCACTTTTAGTCGCGGCAGGATTATTTTTAGGTATACCTACTGCTATCGCGTCAGTATTTAAGAATATTGGATTATCTCCAGTGGTATTAAATTTAATAGAGGCAGCTATAAGAATAGCAATTTTAATATCATATATGTACTTGATTAGTAAGTTGGATGATATATATAGGGTATTTCAATATCATGGAGCAGAACATAAAACTATATTTTGTTATGAGGCTGAAGAAAAATTAACAGTTAATAATGTAAGAAAGTTTGGAAGGTTACATCCTAGATGTGGAACAAATTTCTTGTTTTTAACCATGTTTGTTAGTATTGCTTTATTTACTCTAACAGGTTGGGGTGGATTTTGGCAAAGACTTATATTAAGAATAGTATTAATGCCAATAGTAGCTGGGATTACTTACGAATTAATAAAATGGCTTGGAAGGACTGAAAGTAAATTGGGAAAAATTATTGCATATCCAGGTTTAAAATTACAAGAGTTAACTACTAAAGAACCTGATGATGAACAATTAGAGGTTGCTATAAAATCTTTAATGGCAGCAGAAGGAATTGAATATAAGAAGACTATTGGGGAATTATTAATAGATGGAAATAAAATATTAAAGGAAGCTAATATAGAAACTTATATTTTAGATACTCAATTATTATTAGGAAGAGTTCTTGGAAAAGATAAACTTTACTTAATTATGAACAAAGAAGAGGAAGTTAGTAAGTTTAAGGAAAGAGAATTTTATAGATTAATAAATAAAAGAAAAGAAAAAATGCCTATTAAATATATATTGAAAATTGCCGAATTTATGGGCTTAGATTTTCATGTTGAGGAAGGGGTACTTATTCCAAGAGGTGATACAGAAATATTAGTAGAAGAAACTCTTAAAATTATTGACAAGGATAAAGAATATGATATTTGTGACTTGTGTTGTGGAAGTGGAGCTATAGGTATATCTATAGCACATTTAAGAGAAAATACTAAGGTAGATTTAATTGATTACTATGATGTTCCAGAAAAGGTAACTAAGAGAAATATAATAAAGCATCATTTAGCTTCTAGGGCCAAATTTATAAAAAGTGATTTATTAAATGAAGTTATAATTCAAGAGAAGAAATATGATGTAGTAGTTTCTAATCCACCATATATAAAGGAAGAAGTTATAGATACTTTAATGGATGATGTGAAAAAATATGAGCCTCATACTGCTTTAAGTGGTGGGGATGATGGACTTTATTTTTATAAAAAAATAGTTGATGATAGTGATAAAATATTAAAAGAAAATGGAGTATTAGCCTTTGAGATTGGTCATGATCAAGGGAAAGAAGTTAGTGATTTAATGATTGAAAAAGGTTATAGAAATGTAAAAATAGTTAAAGATTTAGCTGGTCACGATAGAGTTGTTTTAGGAGAACTTTAGAAATATATTGGGAAGAAAAATAAAAGTTAAGGAGGAAATTACTTTGTAATTTCTTTAAATGTATATTTTTAGAAACTTCTAATGAAATTTCTTTCTTAACTATAGTTATATTATGAGTTTGATTTTAGGTTGATAAATATATGGGCATTATGTTATAATGTTTCAATATGAAAAAATATAGTACGGAGTGATAGTATGTTATTAGATAAATTAGCATTTACGGAAAATAAATACGAAGAACTATCAGTTAAAATATCTGATCCTTCAATAATGGCTAACCAAAAAGAATGGAGAAAGCTATGTAAGGAGCATGCTGAATTAGAAATAATAGTAACAGCATATAGAGAATATAAAAAGGTAGTTGAAGATTTAGAAGCTAACAAGGAAATGTTAGAGGAAGAAACAGATAAAGAAATGAAAGAAATGTTATCTGAAGAAATTTCAAGTCTTAAAGATCAAGAAGTAGAATTAGAAAATAAAATACAAATATTATTATTACCAAAGGATCCTAATGATGATAAAAACGTATTTGTTGAAATCAGAGGTGGAGCTGGTGGAGATGAAGCCGCGTTATTCGCAGCAAATCTTTTCAGAATGTATACAAGATATGCAGAATCACAAAGATGGTCAGTTGAGATGATGAGTTCAAATGAAAATGACCTTGGTGGATTTAAAGAAGTTGTATTCATGATTAAAGGTAATGGAGCATATTCAAAACTTAAGTACGAAAGTGGAGTACATAGAGTACAAAGAGTACCAGATACAGAAAGCTCAGGTAGAATACATACTTCTACAGCTACTGTTGCAGTTTTACCGGAAGTTGATGATGTTGAAATAGAAATCAACGATAAAGACTTAAGAATTGACGTTTACAGATCTTCAGGTAATGGAGGACAATGCGTTAATACAACAGATTCAGCTGTTAGAATAACACATATACCAACAGGTACAGTTGTTGCATGCCAAGATGAAAAATCACAGCTTAAAAATAAGGAAAAAGCTATGAAGGTATTAAGAGCTAGACTATTTGAAGTAGCTGAAGCTGAAAGACTTGCAGGAATTGCAGAAGATAGAAAGAGTCAAGTTGGTACAGGGGATAGAAGTGAAAGAATAAGAACTTATAATTATCCTCAAGGAAGAGTAACTGATCATAGAATTGGATTAACATTATATAAATTAGATAGTTTTATGAATGGAGATATTGAAGAAGTTATAAATGCATTAATTACTGCAGACCAAGCAGAAAAAATGCAAGCAATGGGTAACACTGATTCAATATAGTAAGTTTAAAAGCCTTGCATTGTTTAATGTAAGGCTTTTAAAATAGGTGATGATATGAAAATTGATAAGGCTTTAAAGAAACAAAAAAGAAGCAATAAGATATTTATTATTTCTATGTTTTTTTTAGCAATACTCCTTCCAATTGTGACTTATTTATCATATATTAATAATTTTGTAGTAATAGTATTTTTATTTTTTATAGAGTTTCTTATTTTTATAGCTATTATGGGAAAAATGAATAGTTGCACACTAAAATTTGTTTGTGGTAACAATAAATTAAAGTTTAGCATAGGATTATTTTTACCATATATATATATTCAATGTGATAAGGTAGCAATTGTACATACTAATAAGAATAATGAAGATATGGAAATTGTAATTGTTACAAAGGGAAAGGCTAAAAATAAAAAGATGAAGCCTATAAATAAAGGATTTTTAAAAACATATAAAGAAGTTGCAGATGAATATATAAGGTTAAAAAGAGTAGAGCCAAATTCAATTTATTATTTTAAAGTTATTAAAAATGGTGAATTGAATAAGTATATATTATTAGATAGTATATATAGAAATTGTGTAAATGCTACATATACAACATCAGCTATAGAAAATATAAAAATAGCAAGGGGACAAAAAGAAATTTAAGGAAAGAAGGTAAGCCCTTATGGAAACTAAGGTTGCTATAATTAAAGATATTAATAAAGATATTAAATTTATAAAAGAGGCTGCAAAGGTAATAAGAAGCGGTGGAATTGTAGCCTTTCCAACAGAAACGGTATATGGATTAGGTGCAAATGCTTTAGAGGAAGAAGCTGTAAAGAAAATATTTATAGCTAAAGGAAGGCCACAAGATAATCCGTTAATTGTACATGTTTGTTCTAAGGATATTTCTAATTTAGTAAAAAAAGTTCCAAAAGTTGCGGAAGAATTAATTAATAAATTTTGGCCAGGTCCATTAACTATAATTTTAGAAAAAAAGGATATTATACCTAATATGACTAGCGCTGATCTTGATACAATAGGAATACGAATGCCAAATTCAGAAATTGCACTTAAGCTTATAGAACTTTCAGATAGACCAATTGCTGCACCATCAGCTAATATATCGGGAAGACCAAGTCCAACAGAAGTAGAAAGATGCATAGATGATTTAAATGGAAGAGTTAATTATATAATTGGTGGAGAAAGTAGTGATATTGGAGTTGAATCTACTATAATTGATTGTACAGTTAATCCACCGCTTATATTAAGACCAGGCGGAATAACATTAGAAATGCTTAGAGAAATAGATTCTAATATTGATATAGATAAGGCTTTAAGGTCAAAACCGAGTGATGATTTAAAGCCAAAGGCACCAGGAATGAAGTATAGGCATTATGCTCCAAAGGCGCATTTAAAAATAATTAGAGGTAAAAATGAAAAAACTATTGAAATTATTAGAGAAATGTTAGAAAATTATATAGAAAAAAACAACGATGTTGCTGTATTAACTACAGATGAAAATTTAAATAAATTTGATAAAGGTAATATAATATCTTTAGGAAGTGAAAAAGATTTAAATCAAATTGCTAAACATCTTTTTGAGGCTTTAAGAAAGTGTGATGACTTAGGAGTGCAATATATTTTATGTCAGGGCTTTGAAGAAAAAGGCGTTGGTGTTGCAATAATGAACAGATTAAGTAAAGCTGCTGGATATGATATTATAGATGTGTAAATAAGGAGGATGGGGGAACCTATTCTTCTTTTTTTATAAATATGAAATTACAATAAATAATTATTGTATATTAAATAATAGAAAGGTTGATTTTTATGAAGATTGCTTTAGGTTGTGACCACGGTGGATTAAATTTAAAAGATGAGATTGCTAAGTATTTAGAAAGTCAAAATATTGAATTTAAAGACTTTGGAACTTATACTGAAGAATCATGTGATTATGCTGATATAGCTTTGCCTGTTGCTGAAGCTGTAGTAGCTAAAGAATTTGATTTTGGTATATTAATTTGTGGTACAGGAATTGGTATAGGAATAGCAGCAAATAAGGTTCCAGGAATAAGAGCATCACTTTGCTCAGATACATTTAGTGCACATGCAACTAGAGAACATAATGACGCTAACATACTAACTATGGGAGAAAGAGTTGTTGGTAAAGGATTAGCTATAGACATAGTTAAAGAATTCTTAGGTGCAGAGTTTGAAGGAGATAGACACTCAAGAAGAATTAATAAAATCACTGAAATTGAAAAAAAATATTCTAAATAATATATTAAGGTTTTACTGGGAGGAACAAGAGTATGAGTAAAGTAACAGAAATGAAACATCCTTTAATATCACATAAGTTAGCATACATAAGAAGTAAAGACACAGGATCAAAATATTTTAGAGAGTTAGTAGAAGAAGTATCTATGTTAATGGCATATGAAGTAACTAGGGATTTAGAAACTGAAGAAGTTGAAGTGGAAACTCCAATATGTACAACTAAGTGTCAAATGTTAGCTGGTAAGAAGATGGCTATAGTACCAATATTAAGAGCTGGACTTGGAATGGTAGATGGAATATTAAACTTAATTCCAGCAGCTAAGGTTGGACATATAGGGTTATATAGAGATGAAGAAACTCTTCAACCAGTAGAATATTTCTGTAAACTTCCACAAGATATAGCAGAAAGAGATGTAATTGTAGTTGATCCAATGTTAGCTACTGGTGGATCAGCAGCTGATGCAATAACTTTATTAAAACAAAGAGGAGCTAAAAAAATAAGATTAATGTGTTTAATTTCTTCTCCAGAAGGAATTAAATTAGTTCAAGAGCAACATCCAGATGTAGACATATATGTTGCTTCTATAGATGAAAAATTAAATGAAAAAGGATATATTGTACCAGGTCTTGGAGATGCTGGAGATAGACTTTTCGGAACTAAATAATAAAAAGCGAAGACCTAGGTCTTCGCTTTTTAATTAAATTACGAAGTAATTTATAGTTAAGGAGTAAGCTTAATTGAAAGTTAGATGCTTAACTTCTATTTTTTTTCGCAATATCAATCAATTGTATTATAATTGACACAATAGTAGTGTATTATAAAAATAATATATAGTAGGGAGGCTGAATATTTTGGGAAAAAGAGAAGGATATTTATCTTGGGATGATTACTTTATGTCTGTAGCATTATTATCAGGAAAGAGAAGTAAGGATCCAAGTACACAGGTTGGAGCATGCATAGTAAACAAGAATAATATAATTGAAAGTATAGGTTATAATGGACTTCCAAAGGGATGTTCAGATGATGAATTTCCTTGGGAGAAGGAAGGGGATACCTTAAATACAAAGTATCCATTTGTAGTTCATGCTGAATTAAATGCAATTTTAAATGCAAAGGGGAAGGATTTATCAGGATGTAAAATATATGTTGCACTTTTTCCGTGTAATGAATGTGCAAAGGCCATTATACAATCTGGAATAAGTGAAGTTATATATTTAAGTGATAAATATGCAGATACAGATTCTGTAAGAGCATCTAAACTTATGTTTAAATGTGCTAAGGTAAAATTGAAACAATTAGAGCCAACACATGGGAAGATAGAATTATCATTAGATGTTAATGAGATTTAGTTTTTATATTTGATAAAATAATAACGTTGGCCTAGGATAAAATACATAAATTAATTTTAAAATAAAATATAGTTTGCTTAATATACATATAAATATATTTAATGTTACATGAAAAGATATAAATATAAAAATCAAAATAAAGTAAAAAAATAAAAAAATATAATAAAAGGTAAAATATTTTTAAAATTAGTTGATATTGGAAAAACTAGAGTGGTATAATAATAGTGTTAATTGTTTAACAATTTAAACAATTAACACTATTATGAGTTTATTGGGAAAGTAATGGGAGGAATTTTTATGAGAGAAGTAGTAATAGTTAGTGCAGTAAGAACTGCAATAGGTTCATTTGGAGGAGCATTAAAGGATGTTCCAGCAGCAGAATTAGGGTCAATAGTAATTAAAGAAGCTGTAAATAGAGCTGGAATTAAGCCAGAATTAGTTGAAGAAGTAGTTATGGGAAATGTTATTCAAGCAGGACAAGGACAAAATGTAGCTAGACAATCAGCTGTAAAAGCTGGATTACCAGTAGAAGTTCCTGCAATGACAATAAATAAAGTTTGTGGATCAGGTTTAAGATGTGTTGCTTTAGCAGCTCAAATGATTAAAGCTGGTGACTGTGATGTAGTTGTTGCTGGAGGTATGGAAAATATGTCAGCAGCACCATATACTATGCCAGGAACTAGATGGGGTCAAAGAATGGGCGATGGAAAAGTTGTTGATACAATGATAAAGGATGCTTTATGGGATGCATTTAATAATTATCACATGGGTGTTACAGCTGAAAACATAGCAAAAGAATGGAATTTAACAAGAGAAATGCAAGATGAGTTTGCATTAAATTCTCAATTGAAAGCAGAGAGAGCAATTAAAGAAGGAAAATTTGTAGATGAAATAGTACCAGTAGTTATTCCTCAAAGAAAAGGAGAACCAAAAGTATTTGCTCAAGACGAATTCCCAAGATTCGGAGCAACTATTGAAGGAATGGCTAAATTAAGACCTGCATTTATTAAGGAAGGTACTGTAACTGCAGCTAATGCATCAGGAATCAATGATGGAGCAGCAGCATTTGTAGTTATGAGTGCAGAAAAAGCAGAGCAATTAGGATTAAAGCCAATGGCTAAGATACTTTCTTATGGAAGTAAGGGATTAGAACCATCAATAATGGGATATGGGCCTTTCCATGCAACAAAAAAAGCATTAGAAGTAGCAGGATTAACAGTTGAAGATATGGATTTAATAGAAGCAAATGAAGCATTTGCAGCTCAAAGTTTAGCTGTAGCTAAAGATTTAAACTTTGATATGGAAAAAGTCAATGTAAATGGTGGAGCTATTGCCCTTGGACATCCAGTAGGTGCTTCAGGAGCTAGAATATTAGTTACATTACTTTATGAAATGGAAAAGAGAGATGCTAAAAAAGGATTAGCTACTTTATGTATTGGTGGAGGAATGGGAACAGCTTTAGTTGTTGAAAGAGTTTAATTTTCTTTGATAAAGAAAAACAAAAACTATAGAAAAAGGGAGCTTTTTAGAGGCTCCTTTTATAATTTCATTATATATAGGTAATTTTTATGATAACTATTAGAATAAAAAATAATAAATTTGAAAAAAATAATGAATAAACTGTAAAAAAATTATTCAAAAATAATAAAAAAATTATACAATATATTGGCAATAATGCTTTCAAAGTGATAAAAAAAACTCTAAAAATCTAAAAAATAATAATATAATTAAAAAAAAATAACATAATAAAATTCTGAAACGTTATCAAAAAAATAATTCGGAAAATAAAAAAAATTATGAAAATTCGAATAAATGCAAGAATCAAAAGTAAATTGCAAAAAAAAACTAAAAGTCGCAAAAATGGGATTTTGGATGAGTATTTGAGCAATATTATCTAAAAACGAGCGATTTTAACGATAAACTGTAAAAAATAACTAAAAACTGAGTTTTTATTAATTTAAAAGTAGGTATATAATTAGCTACTGTCAATAGGGATAGCGAGCTACTAACAAATTAATAGTATTCCTATATAAGAGCTCTTTTATACATAAAATACATATCAAACTATAGAGATAGTTAGTTTTTATATAGGAATAAGTAAAATCACTATGTCCCAAATAAGTTATTTACTAGGAGAATAAAATGGCTAAAGATTTAAATGAAATAGTAAAATCTGTAGCAAAAAATGATTTAATAACAGGAATTACTTTAGTTTTAATATTAGTAGTATTAGGGCAATATAACATTGGAATTATATTGTTAGTTGGATTAATAGTTTCAATGATAAACTTTATTATTTCTGCTATTATTACTAATAAATTTATGAGTGAACCTAAAAAAAATAAAGCATTTTTGTTTCCACTAAGTTATTTAATAAGAATAGTAAGTATAGTTGCTATAGCAGTAGTTTTTTCTAATAAGATAAGCAATTTGTTAGCTTTTCTAATTGGATTTTTTATACATTATATAATACTAGTAATAACTACTATAAAAGTACAGAAGGGAAGTGAATAGATGGAACCATCAAAAGCGATATTTTCTTTTTACTTAGGCAAAATAGCAATTGATATAAAACCAGAATCGATAGTGCAATTGGTAATTGTTTTATTAATTTTAGCGCTGGCATGGTGGGCTACAAAAAATATGCAAGTAAGGCCCGGCAAAAAGCAAACTATTGTTGAATGGATTTATAATATGCTAAATAATGTTGTAGTAAGTAATGTTGGAGAAGGCTTTATAAGTATAGTTCCTTTTGTAGGAGCATTAGGGATATTTGTTTTAGTAATGAATTTAACAGGACTAGTAGGAATATCACCACCAACAAAAAACTTTAGTGTTACATTAACATTAGCTTTAATGTCATTCATAATGGTTCAAGGATATGCTATTAGAAAGAATGGCGTTGGAGGATATTTTAAAGGCTATTTAGAGCCGGTATCTTTCATATTACCTATTACAATATTAGAAAGAATAATGTTTCCAATATCATTGTCATTAAGACTTTTTGGTAATATGTTAGCAGCTACTTTTATAATTGAACTTGTTTATGAAAGTTTAGAAAAAGTAGCATGGTTTGCACAACTTGTTATACCTATTCCATTACATTTATATTTCGATATATTTGATGGTGGTATTCAAGCAATTATTTTTGTAATGTTAACAATGATAAATATTAAAATAGTATCTGAACATAGTTAAGAGGAGGAATTTAAAATGAATGAAATAGGAATGAGAGCATTAGGAGCAGGTATTGCAGTATTAGTAGGATTAGGAGCAGGTATTGGTATTGGAAATGCTACAGGAAAAGCTGTTGAAGGTGTTGCAAGAAATCCAGAAGCAACAGGGAAAATTACAACAACACTAGTTATAGGTTCTGCCTTTGCAGAAGCAACAGCTATTTATGGATTACTAGTATCAATTTTATTAATATTTGTAGGAGTAGCATAATATGTTTATAACTCCAAAGGGAGGTAAAAGATAATGGAATTTAATCTTGGTATTATGTTGGCCACAGTAGTAAATTTTTTAATTCTATTCTTTGGATTAAAATATTTCTTTTTTGAAAAAGTTAAGTTAATAGTTGAAGCCAGAGAAAATGAAATAGCTGAAAAGTTAGATAGTGCAGATGAAGAGCTTGAAAAAGCAAGAACTCTTGCTATTAATAACGAGAGAGAATTACAAAAAGCAAGAGAAGAAGGCAAAGCTATTACAGAAAGACATAAGAAAAAGGCTGAAAAAGTATATGATGAAATTGTTGAAGAAGCAAAATCAGAAGCAGGTTTAATTATAGAAAGAGCTAAGATTGAAATAGAAAGAGAAAAAGAAAAAGCTGAGTATTCATTAAAGAAAGAAGCTATAGATTTAGCTTTAGATCTTTCTAGAAAAGTAATAGAAAAAAATATTGATGAAGAAAAAAATAGACAATTAATAGATGAGTTTATTTCTGAGGTGGGTAATTAAATATGTATGAATATTTAGACCGAAGATATGCCCTGGCACTATATGAGGTGGCAGAACAAAAGGGAAAAGTTGATGAGTACCTAGGTGACTTAAGAGAAATTTGTGAATTAATTGAAAATAATAAAGATTTTTTCGAAGTAATAAAGCACCCACAAATAGGTACAAAACAAAAGAAAAAAACCTTTATTAATATATTTAAAGGTAAAATAGATGAAGAACTTTTATCATTTTTATTAATATTAATAGAAAAGGATAGAATTTTATTCTTAAAAGAAAAATTAAAAGAAATGGAGAAAATCCATTTAGAAAGATTAAATGTAATACAAGGAATTGTAAAAACAACTGTACCATTAGAAGAATACGAGTATAATTCTTTAGTAGATAAACTTGAAAAAAAATATAATAAAGAAGTTATATTAAAAAAGGAAGTTGATCCGGAAATTTTAGGTGGAATTTATGTAAGAATAGGCAATGATGTCATAGATGGTACTGTAAAAACAAGATTAGATGATTTAAGAAAGCTAATGCTTACTACGGAATAGAGGTGATTGCATGAATATAAAACCAGAAGAAATAACATCTATCATTAAAAAAGAAATACAAAGATATGAAAATCAAATTCAAACCTCAGATTCTGGAACAATAATTCAAATTGGTGATGGAATAGCTAGAGTATACGGATTAGACGATTGTATGCAAGGTGAGCTTTTAGAGTTCCCAAATGGAGTATTTGGGATGGCTTTAAATTTAGAGCAAGATAATGTTGGATGTGTTTTATTAGGTTCTGAAGAAGGAATAAAAGAAGGCGATATAGTTAAGAGAACTAATAGAATAGTTGAAGTTCCTGTTGGTGAAGGACTTTTAGGTAGAGTTGTAAACTCTCTTGGTGAAGAAATTGATGGAAAAGGACCTATAAGTTATTCAGGAAGTAGACCTATAGAAGTACCAGCACCAAGTATAATTGATAGATCTTCAGTTAACGAACCTTTACAAACAGGTATTAAAGCAATAGATGCTATGGTTCCAATTGGAAAGGGCCAAAGAGAACTTATAATTGGCGATAGACAAACTGGTAAAACAGCTATTGCAATAGATACAATATTAAATCAAAAAGGTAAAGATGTTATATGTGTATATGTAGCGATTGGACAAAAGCAATCAACAGTTGCACATATAGTAAATACATTAGAAGAAATGGGCGCTTTAGATTATTCAATAGTTGTTGCTGGAACAGCATCAGAAAGTGCTCCACTTCAATATTTAGCACCATATGCAGGATGTAGTATGGGTGAATACTTCATGCATAAGGGAAAAGACGTTCTTATAATATATGATGATTTATCTAAGCATGCAGTAGCATATAGAACAATGTCACTATTACTTAGAAGACCACCAGGAAGAGAAGCGTATCCAGGAGACGTATTCTATATACATTCAAGACTTTTAGAAAGAGCTGCAAAGCTATCTAAGGAAAATGGTGGAGGTTCATTAACAGCACTTCCAATTATAGAAACATTAGCTGGAGACGTAACAGCATATATTCCAACAAATGTAATATCAATTACGGACGGGCAAATATTCTTAGAAACTGATTTATTTAATGCAGGTCAAAGACCAGCGGTAAATGCAGGTATTTCAGTATCAAGAGTTGGTGGTAATGCTCAGATTAAGGCTATGAAGCAGGTTTCAGGAACATTAAGATTAGAGCTTGCACAATATACAGAACTTGCAGCGTTCTCTCAATTTGGATCTGATTTAGATTCTGATTCTAAGAGAAGATTAGAAAAGGGAAAGAGAATAATAGAAATATTAAAGCAAGATCAATACAAACCAATGGATGTTGAAAAGCAAATAGTTATATTATATGCAACTGTAAATGACTTTTTATCAGATATAAAGGTTAAAGATATTAGAAAGTTTGAAGAGGAATTCCTAGAGTATATGGATACTCATCAAAGAGATATATTAAAGCAAATAATTGTTGAAAAACAATTAAGTAAGGAATTAAAAGAAAACATTGAAAAATGTATAGTTGAATTTAAAAAAGAATTTTTAAAAGATGCATAGCTTTATATAGCTATGCAATTCTTTAGGAGGTAAAACAGTGGGCGCAGCGGGACTTATAGAAATAAAAAGAAGAATAAAGTCAGTTGAAAGTACTAGAAAAATAACCAAAGCTATGGGACTTGTTGCCACTTCTAAACTCAGAAAGGCAAGAAAGGAACTTGTAGCTAACGAGCAATATAATAATTTGTGTAGAGAAGTTATTAAAGAAGTTGTCTCTAGTATGCCAGAAGATTTTGACTCGATTTATTATAAAAATTTTGAAGGAGATAAACTCTATATTGTATTAACTTCAGACACTGGGTTATGTGCAGGTTACAATAATAATGTGGCTATGTATTTAAACAGTTTAGTTAAAAATAGTAGCGGAGCAAAAGTTGTAGTTGTAGGTAGTAAAGGAATTTCATATGTTTCTAGATATGGAATAAGTACATATTCCGAATATGTAGACTTGCCAGATATACCTGCTACTAAGGATGTTAATAAAATATATAACGATGCTATATATTTATATGAAAAGGGCGAAGTTTCTGAGGTAAATATAGTATATACAGAGTTCATTTCCCCTGTTAAGCAAGAAGTAAAGAGTGTTAAAATATTACCTGTAGATAAAAAGTCTGGTAAAGAAGGACAATATATAATTGAACCAAATGAAGATGCAGTGTTTAAAAATGCAATGGATATGTATTTAAAAAGTCAGCTTAAGACATGTATGCTTAGCGCTAAGGCAAGTGAACATAGTGCTAGAATGACAGCAATGGATGGAGCTACTGAGAATGCAGATGACATACTACAAAATCTTCATATTAAGTTTAATAGAATTAGACAAGGTATTATAACGCAAGAAATTTCAGAAATTGTTGGGGGAGCCGAAGCTCAAAAGTAGCAAGGAGGAAGAAGTATGGCTGAAAGTAAAATTGGAAAAGTAGTTCAAGTAATTGGACCTGTAGTTGATATAAAGTTTGATTCAGATTCTCTACCAAACATATACAATGAAATAAAAATTAACATGGGTGATAGAGAGTTAGTTGTAGAAGTTGAGCAACACGTTGGAGATGATATTGTTAGAGCAATAGCAATGGAATCTACTGATGGATTAAAAAGAGGTATGAAAGCGTTAGATACAGGAAAACCAATATCAGTACCTGTAGGGAAAAATGTATTAGGAAGACTATTTAACGTGTTAGGAGCACCTATAGATAATAAGGGTGAAATAGAAGCAGAGGAGTCATATCCTATACATAGACCAGCACCAAGTTTTAAAGAACAATCTTTAGAGCCTGAAATGTTTGAAACTGGAATAAAAGTTATTGACTTAATTGCACCATATCAAAAAGGTGGTAAAATAGGTCTATTTGGAGGGGCTGGTGTAGGAAAAACAGTCTTAATTCAAGAGTTAATTAATAATATTGCAAAAGAGCATGGTGGACTTTCTGTGTTTACAGGAGTAGGGGAAAGATCAAGAGAAGGTAATGATCTTTATCATGAAATGATGGATTCAGGAGTTATTAATAAAACTGCGTTAGTATTTGGGCAAATGAATGAATCACCAGGTGCAAGAATGAGAGTTTCATTAACTGGATTAACTATGGCTGAATACTTTAGAGATCAAGGTCAAGATGTATTATTATTTATAGATAATATATTTAGATTTACACAAGCAGGTTCTGAGGTATCTGCATTATTAGGAAGAATACCATCAGCAGTTGGTTACCAACCAACACTTGCAACTGAAATGGGTGCTCTTCAAGAAAGAATTACATCAACAAAAAATGGATCTATAACATCAGTTCAAGCTGTTTATGTTCCAGCGGATGACTTAACAGACCCAGCACCAGCAACTACATTTACACATTTAGATGCTACTACTGTATTATCTAGATCTATTTCAGCATTAGGTATATATCCAGCAGTTGATCCTCTAGAATCTTCATCTAGAATACTTGATCCAAGAGTAGTTGGAAAAGAACATTATGAAGTTGCAACAGAAGTAAAAAATATACTTGAAAGATATACAGAATTACAAGATATAATAGCAATTTTAGGTGTTGATGAATTATCTGATGAAGATAAAGCTGTAGTTGCTAGAGCAAGAAGAATTCAAAGATTCTTATCTCAACCATTTACAGTTGCAGAACAATTTACAGGAATGCAAGGAAGATATGTTCCTGTAAAAGAAACAGTAAGAGGATTCAAAGAAATATTACAAGGAAAATATGATCACTTACCTGAATCAGCATTCTTATTTGCAGGTACAATTGAAGAAGTTGTAGAAAAAGCAAATAGTATGAAATAGGAGATATGATTTATGGGAAAATTAATAAAACTTAATATTGTAGCTCCAGGGCGTGAAATGCTAACAGAGGAAATAGTTACTTTAGCAACAACTGCAGATGATGGTAAAATAGAAATTCTAGCAAATTATGCACCAACTATAATAGCTACTATACCAGCAGTAACTACGTATACTAATATAGATGGAAGTAAGAAAAAAGTATTTACTTCATCAGGAATTGTTTATATTAAGGATAATATAATTAATTTTTGTTGTGATTCTTTTAATTTCCCAGAAGAGATTGATAAAGATCGTGCAGAGAAATCTCTTAAGAGAGCTCAAGATAGATTAAATAATAAAGAAAAAAATAATATTGATATTAGAAGAGCTAAGAAGGCAGAGGCTAGAGCTAAAGCTAGATTAGAATTAAAATAAAGAAGTCGCTAAATAAGTGGCTTCTTTATTTTTTTTGAATATTATAAAGAATATAGTTAAATTTTAAATACTCTGTTGTATATAGACGAATATAGTTGATATTTATAAAAATTTAAGATGAGAGCGAACTATTCTAAGGGATTTATAATATATATATATTATAGTGTATAAAAAAAATAGTTTGGACAATAATTTTAGAGGAAGGGCAGGGGATTACAATATGAAAAAAGTATTTTTTGTATTTCTTTTAATCTTTTCTCTATTAATTATTAATGGAAAAGAGTATGAGTGTGAAGCAAAGAAGGATTTATTTAATGATGTTGAAAGATATGTATTAAATGAATATGAATTTATTGAAAATGGTATTAAATTGGAATATACAGTAAAGGCAGATATTAACGATGAATTTAAAAGAATAAATAAAATTTTTGAGGGAAAAAATGATTTAATAGTAACAATAACTGAAAGGGGCATATCTGCAAAAGGTAAAAATATTGACTATAGTGTTAATATTTTTAATTATAATGGATTAACAAAAGTTGAAGTAATAGCAATTAATAATGATAAGACTTTATCAGAAAAAAATTTAGAAGTATTAGTTCAAGAAATTAGAAACAGTAAATTTATAGATGAGAGGTATTTTTCATTTATAAAGGGAAAGATAGAAACAGAAGAAAAAAATATATTTGAAGATGTAGAAAATAAATTGAAAATTAAAATTAATGAAAAATTAGATATAAGCAATGGTAGTATAGCTAAGGCAACGATGATAGATAGTACTAATATAAACATTGGACAAATTACTTACGATACAGGTTCATATTTAATTATAGGAACACCGATAATTTTCGTAACATACTAACAATAAATATGGAGGATAATATGGAAAAAATTATAGTTAGAGGTGGAAAAAAACTTCAAGGAGAAGTTGATATAAGTGTTGCAAAAAATGCAGTATTACCTATAATAGTTGCAACTATTTTAAATCCAACAGAAATAGTTTTGAAAAAAGTACCTATGTTAGAAGATGTAACAGTTTTAATAAATTTATTAAGAGAATTAAATTGTGAAGTTAAATTTTCACCTATAACAGGGGATTTAAAGATAAATACTTTAAACCTAAAAGAAATAGAAGCAAATAATGAATTAATACGTAAGATGAGAGCATCATTTTTGGTTATGGGACCTATGTTAGCTAGATTTGGCAGATGTAAAATATCAATGCCAGGAGGATGTAATATTGGAAGTAGGCCAGTAGATCTTCACTTGAAAGGTTTTAAGGCATTAGGAATAGATTCTGAAATAGGCTATGGATATGTTGAAGCTAAAATTAATAAACTACATGGAAATAGAATATATTTAGATTTCCCATCTGTAGGGGCTACAGAAAATATAATGATGACTTCTGTTTTTGCACCAGGAGTTACAGTTATTGAAAATGCGGCTGAAGAACCAGAAATATGGGATTTAGCAAGATTTTTAAATAGTATGGGAGCAAAAATAGAGGGAGCTGGATATGGAAAAATAACTATACAGGGTGTATCAGAATTAAAACAACCTGAACCATTTACACCTATTTTTGATAGGATTGAAGCTGGTACGTTTATGGTTGCAGCAGGAATAACAAATAGTAAAATAACTATAAATGGAGTTAATGAAGAGCACTTGATGCCAACAATTGAAAAATTAAAAGAGTGTGGAGTCTACTGTAAGGTAGATGGAGAAAAAATGATAGTAGATGGAACAAGTGAAAAGAGGGCAGTGGATATAAAAACAATGCCTTATCCAGGCTTTCCAACAGATATGCAAGCACAGATGATGGCATTATTATCAGTTACAAGAGGTGCAAGTGTAATAACAGAAACAGTGTTTGAAAATAGATTTATGCATGTTGGAGAACTTGGTAGGATGGGTGCTAATATTAAAATTGACGGAAGAATTGCTATTGTTGAAGGGGTAGAGAATCTTACTGGATGTCAAGTGAAGGCTACTGATTTAAGAGCTGGTGCAGCTATGATTTTAGCTGGATTAGTTGCTAGTGGTCAAACGGAAATTGGTGAAATATATCATATAGATAGAGGGTACACTAATATAGAAGATAAATTTAGAAAGCTTGGTGCAGATATATATAGAGCATATAAATAATACTTAGGAGTCTTTTAAAGACTCCTAATTTTTTTTTTGAATTTTAGAGTAGCATAAGTGTATGGTTTGAAAATAAGAGGTATTGTTTTACAGATTAAAACATATATATAGATGTAATAGAGTAATAGGAGGGGCTATGAAAAAAATAAATTGTGGTGTTATAAGTAAGATAAAACCGATATTATATACAACTATATTAATAATTTTATTTATGATAATTATTCCCATGTTATCCATAAAAACTAATAGTATTAAAGAGAGCAAACAACCTATTAAAAAGGAGGAGGCAACTAAGGAAACATTAGCAGAGACAAGTAATGAAATACATATAAATGGTGATGATATAGTAAGGGTTTATAGAACATTAAAGGAAACTGTGGAGGAAGTTAATATTGAAGATTATATATGTGGAGTGGTTGCTAATGAGATGCAAGTAAATTTTGAGGAAGAAGCATTAAAGGCTCAAGCTATAGCAAGCAGAACTTACTTAGCAAGTAAAAAAATAAATAATTGTTCAATTCATGATGAAACGGATATATGTGATTCTATGCATTGTCAGATTTATTCTTCTAAGGATGAATTAATTAATAAATGGGGGGAAGAAAATGGTGAGAAATATTGGAATAAGATACAGGCTGCAGTAGAGGATACTAAGGGAATGATCTTAACATATGACGGAGAATTAGTTTTATATCCGTTATTTTTTTCTACTAGTTCAGGAAAAACTGAATCGGCATCTGATTTATCATTTGGAGATATACCATATCTTATATCGGTTGAAAGTTTTGGAGAAGAGTCATCTCCTAAATTTACAACCACGAAGAAGATGACATTGAGTGATTTGTCTTTAGCAATAAATGCTGAATATCCAAACTCAGGATTAAATACAGAAAATTTAAGTTCGAAATTAAAGATTAGTAAGAGAAGTAGTGCTGGTGGTGTTATTACAGTTGTTATTGGAAATGATAAGATAGATGGAGCTGAATTTAGAACTATGGTAGGATTAAATTCGACTAATTTTACATATTCAATAAAGGATAAGACAATCATATTTGAATGTAAGGGGGATGGTGATGGAGTGGGTATGAGTCAATGGGGAGCCAATATTATGGCTAAAGAAGGTAGTAAATATGAGGAAATTTTGAAGCACTATTATACTGGAATTAATATAGGGTATTTAAAATTTAGTTAATATATAAATTTAATAAATGAAAGACAAGAAGAGTTTTATTAAATAAAAACTATTCTTGTCTTTTTTTGTATAAATTTGACGTATAAAACTTAAGTTTAAAGTGAATTAATTTATCTTTACAGGCAAGAATACAAGACAGGAGGTGTTGAAATGGACCAAAATAAAAAAAATAAAGTAAAGGACTTTTTCAGAAAGGAGGGCTTTTACTTAGTATTATTTGTTTGTCTATGTATTGTTGCAACAGTAGCTGCATTTACAATTAGAAAAAATTCTGTTGCTAAAGAAGAAAATAAGGTAAATAACGAATTATCTTTAAATGAGGTAGAGGATAAGACTTCTTCAGAGACTGATTCTAACTTTAATAAGCAAAATGCTGAAAGAGTAGAAAATAATGATGAGTTAGCTAATAATAGTGAGGAAATTTTATCTGAGCCTGAAGTTGCGGATTCACAAGAACAAGTAGCAGATAATACTCAAGGGGAAGTTGCTGAAAATCAAGTTACAGAATCTACACAAGAAGAAACAACTGATGTTTCTGCAGGAAATGATACTCAAATAGTTTTATCATTACCTATAGATGGAAATGTGGCTATTTCAAGAGGATTTGGTAAGATGATTAGAACTTATTCTGATGAAACAAGAAGTGAAGATACATCAAGAAGAGGTATTGATATTAATGCTGCAGTAGGAACTGCTGTTAAAGCAGCTGCAGAGGGAAAAGTTGAAGAAGTATCAAGTAATACTACAGATGGTACTTACATTATCATTACACATACAAATGGATTAAAGACAAAATACACTAACTTAAGTGAAGAAGTTAAAGTAGCAGTAGGAGATGTTGTTAGTGCTGGAACTGAAATAGGAACAGTTGGTAATACTTCAGGTATATTTACATCAAAAGTTTGCGGAGATGTATTAAATGTTCAAGTACAAGATGCAAATGGAAATGATGTTGATCCTAGTGCATACTTTAATTTAAAGTAATTGTTTTAAGTATCAACCATTTTATGGTTGATACTTAAAAAATATTTAGTTTTATTTATGTAAATTTTATGATTTTTTTTATAAAGTAAATAACAAATAGAGGTTAAGGAGGTAGAATCTTGAAAGATTATATTGAAGAAAGAGTTTTAGAAGTTGCACAATATATAATTGATTCTAAGGCTACAATAAGAAAAACAGCAAAAGTATTTGGTGTAAGTAAGAGTACTATTCATAAGGATATGACTGAAAGATTGCCTAAAATTAATCCAGCAATAGCAGAACAAACACATTTAATATTAGAACTAAATAAGTCTGAAAGACATATAAGAGGTGGAAAAGCTACAAAAATGAAATATAAGGCAAATGAGTTATAATAGATATAAAATGATTGAATGATAAATTCATTACATATATAATAAAGTAGGGATAAATTTGTAGAAAAAACAATTATTTTGAAATTATTATATATTTAGGAGTGAATTAAATGTGGTTTTGGAGAAGTGGTAGTGATCTAGGAATAGATTTAGGTACAGCTACTGTACTTGTATATGTAAAAGGAAAAGGGGTTTTGTTAAAAGAACCTTCAGTTGTAGCAATTAATAAAAATAATAATAAGGTTTTAGCTGTTGGAGAAGAGGCAAGGAAAATGATAGGAAGAACACCAGGAAATATAGTGGCTGTTCGTCCATTAAGAGATGGTGTTATTTCAGATTATGATGTAACAGAGAAAATGCTTAAGGCATTTATAAAAAAGGCTTGTGGAAAGGGACGTGTTATAGCACCAAAAGTAATGGTTTGTATACCTTCGCAAGCAACGGAAGTTGAAAAAAGGGCAGTTGTAGATGCTACAATGAATTCGGGAGCAAAAAAGGTACATCTTATAGAGGAACCACTAGCAGCTGCAATCGGTGCAGGATTAGATATAACTAAACCAGATGGACATATGATAGTTGATATCGGTGGAGGAACAACTGATATTGCTGTAATTTCATTAGGTGGGGTAGTTATAAGGGAATCAATTAAAATAGCTGGTGATAAATTTGATGAGGCAATTACAAGATATGTTAGAAATAAATATAAGATTTTAATCGGAGAGAAAACATCTGAAGATTTAAAGGTATCAATTGGATCAGTATTTGAAGGATCTAGAAATTTAACAACAACAATGAAGGGAAGAAATTTAATCACAGGTTTACCTGATGAAATAGTTATTTCTACAGAAGAATTAAGAGGAGCATTAATGGAGCCAGTATCATTAATAGTTGAGACTGTAAAATCGGTATTAGAAAAAACTCCACCAGAATTATCTGCGGATATAATAGAAAAAGGAATATTAATGACTGGTGGTGGTGCATTAATTGATGGTTTAGATAAGCTTATTGAGGCTAATACAGGCATAGAAGTTAGAGTAGCAGAAAATTCAGTGGAAGCTGTTGCAATAGGAACTGGTGAAGTTTTAAATTATGTCAGCAAATTGGACAACGATTTTTCAAGTAGAGAGATACAATTAATAAATTAGTTATTATGAAATTTTTTGATAATAAGCAAAGCTAGAAGTTATTAACTTCTAGCTTTGCTTATTAATTATAGTATTTAAATAATATGCATGGATTAATCCATGTGAAATAACTTTTGCCATTTCAAATACTAAATGAAGTCGTATACTCCTAGATGTAAAGAATTCAGCTGTATCGCTTGAATCAATTATTCCTATTATTGAGGCTGTACCAACATCAGGGAGGGATTTTCCTACACCTTTTCCAGGATGGATTGGATAATCACGAGTATGAATTTCACCTATTGATGTTGTATCACCTAAACATGCATCAATGCCTATTATAGATGAATTAGGATGTAATTTATTTATTTCAAGCAATTTTTTATCAAGATTTAGAGCATGAATAGGATCCTTTAATGTGCCGTATACAGGTAAGGGAAAATTATGTTCTTCAAGAAAGGTTCCAACTAATGGACCTAAACAATCACCAACGCATTTATCAGTGCCTATACATACTATTATAGTATTAGAATTAATATACTTTCTCATGAATTCAGCAATTTCATAATATGCTAAATTAGATTTATAGTTAAATTTTCGTTTTATCAAATAATTCACCCCTATCGTTATAATAGATGAAAGAATATCATATATAAAATATATGATTAGAAATTTGATAATATAAGTGTGTTAATTAAATAATGAAAAATTTACCTTTAAATATTAAAGTGTTGTTTCACTTATAATATATTTTTGTTGAGAAATATATGTTACTGAAATTGATAAAAACATTTAAAATATTTTTAATAATACATATAATAAAAAAAAGTTAACAATGTATTAAAATAAAGAAAAAGAAAGTAAATGAAAGAAAAATCAATATAATTAGCTTAAAAGGGATAAAATTAAGGTTGATTTATTTAGGCATTAATTATATACTAGTCCTTGTCAGTTCGGAAGTAACAAAACGAACGGCACAAAGTTATTAAATTGTTCATGGGGGAGTTCCCGAGTGGCCAAAGGGGGCAGACTGTAAATCTGTTGCGTTTCGCTTCGATGGTTCGAATCCGTCCTCCCCCACCATTAATAATTTAAAAAATAATAAAATTAAATTGGAATATGCTTCATTGGCTCAATGGCAGAGCAGCTGACTTGTAATCAGCAGGTTGTTGGTTCGACTCCGACATGAAGCTCCAAATGGGGGAGTTCCCGAGTGGCCAAAGGGGGCAGACTGTAAATCTGTTGCGTTTCGCTTCGATGGTTCGAATCCGTCCTCCCCCACCATTTAAATTTAATTTTATTGAAAAGATATGGAAGCATAGCTCAGCTGGGAGAGCATCTGCCTTACAAGCAGAGGGTCACAGGTTCGATCCCTGTTGTTTCCACCAAATAAGCTTCATTGGCTCAATGGCAGAGCAGCTGACTTGTAATCAGCAGGTTGTTGGTTCGACTCCGACATGAAGCTCCAAATATGGGGGAGTTCCCGAGTGGCCAAAGGGGGCAGACTGTAAATCTGTTGCGTTTCGCTTCGATGGTTCGAATCCGTCCTCCCCCACCAAAGCATGGTTAATACCATGCTTTTATTTTTTGTAAAAGTTTTATTTAAAATAATGTATATAATTACTATTGACATAGTATAAATATATTGTTAAAATGTGTTAGAAATAAAATTTGATATTAGTTCTTATCCAGAGAGGTGGAGGGATAAAGGCCCTGTGAAACCCTGCAACCTGTTAACTAGTTACTAGTTAGAAGTTATAAGTTAGAAGTTAGAGAAATTCGTAAAGTTTCCTGAAAAACTACTAACTAAAAACTCCAAACTACAAACTGAATTAGCGTGGTGCAAATTCCTGCATAATAAAGATTATTTTTGCAAGATAAGAAAGACCTTAGATAATTACAGTCTCTTCTTTCTTGAAGAGGCTTTTTTTATTGCTTAGAATTAATATCAAAAAGTTGAAAGGAGCTAAGCAAAATGAGAAGATTATTTACTTCAGAATCAGTAACAGAAGGGCATCCAGATAAAATATGTGACCAAATATCAGATGCAGTTTTAGACAATATACTAGAAAAGGATCCTATGGCAAGAGTTGCCTGCGAAACAGCAGTAACAACTGGGATGGTGTTAGTAATGGGGGAAATATCAACATCTTGTTATGTAGATATTCCTAAAATAGTTAGAAATACAGTAAGGGAAATTGGATATGATAGAGCAAAGTATGGTTTTGATTGCGATACATGTTCAGTATTAACATCTATTGATGAACAATCAAGCGATATAGCTATGGGGGTTGATGAAGCTTTAGAATCTAGAGCTGGTGAAAAGGATGATGTTGAGGCTGTTGGAGCTGGGGATCAAGGTATGATGTTTGGTTTTGCTACTAATGAAACACCAGAATATATGCCTTCACCAATTGCTATGGCGCATAGATTATCTAGAAGATTAACAGAAGTAAGAAAGAATGGAACATTACCTTACTTAAGACCAGATGGAAAGACTCAAGTAACAGTAGAATATGATGATAACAGAGTTGTTAGAATTGATGCTATAGTAATTTCTACTCAACATGATGATCATGTTAGCCAAGAGCAAATAAGAGAAGATTTAATGGAACATGTAATAAAAGCTGTTATTCCAGCTGAATTATTAGATGATTCAACTAAATATTATATAAATCCAACAGGAAGATTTGTTGTTGGAGGGCCACAAGGTGATAGTGGATTAACTGGTAGAAAGATTATAGTTGATACTTATGGAGGATATGGAAGACACGGTGGTGGTGCATTCTCAGGAAAAGATCCAACAAAGGTAGATAGATCAGCAGCATATGCAGCAAGATGGGTTGCTAAGAACTTAGTTGCAGCAGGAGTTGCAGATAAATTAGAAATACAATTAGCATATGCAATAGGTGTTGCAAAGCCAGTTTCTATTGAAGTAGAGACTTTTGGAACAGGTAAAATATCAGATCAAGAGATAACAGATATTGTTGAAAAGGTATTTGATTTAAGACCAGGAGCTATAATAAATAATCTTGAATTAAGAAGACCTTTATATAGACAAACAGCTGCTTATGGTCATTTTGGAAGAAACGATTTAAGCCTTCCATGGGAAGAGTTAAATAAAGTAGAAGAGATTAAGAAATATTTATAATATGGAAAGCGAGATACAAAATTGTATCTCGCTTTTTAAATAAAGAGCAAACCAAAGCTTATATGCTGTGATGCCGAAAATTAATAATATAACTTCAAATTGAAAACTTCACTGATCTCTGGAAAAGCAATATTGTGTTTTTCGTTATCACTGTAGTTCGATTTATTTGAAATTAAAAGTTATTATAAACAACCTTTCCACCGATAATTGTCATTTTAACATCGATGTTTTCATCAAAAATAACTAAATCAGCATCGAAATTTTCTTTGATCTGACCTTTTCTATCGTCAACCTTACAATATTTAGCCCCGTTATAAGAAGCCATTTTAACAACTTCATATAATGGATAATCTGTATTATCATATATATTTTTAACTGCTTTATTTAAAGTTAAGATTGAACCTGCTAAGGCACCATTTTCCAGTCTAGCAGCACCACTTTTAACAATTACAGGCTGTCCGCCTAAAGCATAAGTTCCATCAGGCATTCCACAAGCGCACATAGCATCTGTAACAAGTAAAGTTTTATCTGTTCCTTTTTGTTTATAAGCAACTCTTAGTGATGGGTATGATATATGTATACCATCAGAGATAGTTTCAGTAGTTATATCTGAGTCGAATGTTGCTCCAACTACGCCAGGTTCCCTGTGAGTAAATCCAGTCATAGCATTAAATAAATGTGTTGAGTGACAGAAACCACATTTTATACCTTCAATAGCTTCTTCGTAAGTTGCTTTAGTATGGCCCATAGAACAACGAATACCTTTAGCAGTTAATTCTGTAGCTAATTCTTTTGCACCAGAAACTTCAGGAGCCATAGTAATAGAAACAACAGCATCAATGGCATCACCAGTCATTGATTTAAAATTTTCAAATGAAGGTGCTATTAAATAATTTGGATTTTGAGCGCCTATCGCACTTGGACTAATGAAAGGACCTTCTAAGTGAGCACCTAAAACTATAGCTCCATCAGTTCCTTCAAGTTTTGCTTTTTTTATGACTGTCATAGATTTTAATATAGCATCAGCAGACATAGTCATTGTTGTTGGTGTAAATGAAGTTGTCCCATATTTGCAAATAGTTTTAGCTATTTCATTAATTGCTTCAAAAGTTCCATCCATTGTATCATGTCCACCAGCACCGTGTATATGAACATCAACAAAACCAGGAGAAACATATAAACCTTTACAATCAATACATTCTAAGTCCGTAGTTTCTAATGGGTTAATTTCCTTTATAACACCGTTTTCAATTAATAGTGAGCCTTTTTCAATTCTATCTAAAAAGACTATATTACAATTTTGTAATAACATTTAAATACCTCCAGTTTAATGTTTAACTAATTAATAATAAGTTAATAGTATTAATAAGTAAAATATAAATCTATTTTTTAAAATAATCAATGAAAATTTTACTTATGATATAATTATATAATATTAATGAGTAAAATAAAATGTTTGGAGCGATAATATGGAAATATTAGAAGGCTTAGTAGAGGCAATAATATTTAAAAGTGATGATAGTGGATATATAGTAGCGAAAGTTACAGCTAATAAAGAGGTAATAACTATTGTTGGAATAATGCCTTTAATTAAAGAAGGTCAACAAATAGAGATAAAAGGAAATTGGATAAATCATAAACAATTTGGAAGGCAATTTAGTGTAGAAGAGTATAAAGAGTTGTTGCCAACTTCTTCTAAAGAAATAGAGAAATATCTTAGTACAGGAATAATACATGGTATAGGACCTGTTACTGCTAAAAAAATAGTAAAGGCATTTGGTGTAGAAACATTAGATATATTAGATAATAATATTGAAAGATTAAAAGAGGTTGAGGGAATAGGAGAAAAGAAATTTAATATAATATATGAATCATATCTTGAAAGTAAAGAGTTGAAAGATATTATAATGTTTTTTCAAAAACATGGAGTTACAATAAATCAATGCTTGAAAATTTATAAAAAATTTGGTCCGAATTCTATAGATATAGTTTCAAAAAATCCATATGTATTGAATGATGAAATATCGGGAATTGGATTTTTAACATCAGATAGGATAGCAAAAAGTTTAGGGATTGAGCCACAATCTGATTTTAGGGTTCAAAGTGGAATAAGATATGTTTTAAATAATTTTTCTGGTCTTGGAAATACATATATGCCTAAAGAAAAACTTATTACAGAGTGTCAAAAAGTTCTTGTAGTTGATAAAGAGCTAATAGAGGTTAATATATATAATAGTGTTTTAGAAGGAAAGATAAAGGTTGAAAAAATTAATGATATTGAAGCTGTATATTCACTTCCATATTATTTTTGTGAATTAGGAGTTACAAATAAAATTATTACATTAAGTATAGAGAATTTTCAAACTATAAATTCAGATATTTCTTTTGAAATATCTAGTTTTGAAAGCAAAAATAATATTAAATTTGCAGAGTCTCAAAAGGATGCGATAATTGGTGCTTTTGAAAATGGAATAGAAATAATAACTGGAGGTCCAGGTACTGGAAAAACAACCATAATTAAATGTATAATAGAAATATATGAAAATAATGGAATGAAGGTGCTTTTAGCAGCACCTACTGGAAGAGCTGCTAAAAGAATGACAGAGTCAACAGGGAGAGAAGCTAAAACTATACATAGATTATTAGAGATGGGAGTTAGTGATGATGAAAACTCATTTTTTGGAAAGGGCGAAGGAGAACCTTTAGAGGGAGATGTTATTATAATTGATGAAGCATCTATGATAGATATAATGCTAATGAATAGCCTTTTAAAGGCCATTAAATTAGGAACTAGAGTTATTATAGTTGGAGATGTGGATCAATTGCCATCTGTAGGTCCTGGAAATGTTTTAAGAGATTTAATAAATAGTGATTTTATTAAAGTAGTAAGGTTAAATGAAATTTTTAGACAAGGAAAAGAGAGCATGATAATTTTAAATGCTCATAAAATTAACAATGGAGAACTGCCATACTTAAATAAAAAGGGAGGAGATTTCTTTTTTGATAATAGAGAAAATAATGAAGACATTTTAAGTACTATATTAGACCTAGTGAATAGAAGATTACCAACATTTAATTCTAAGTGGAATAAGGTTAAGGATATTCAAATATTATCACCTACAAGAAAGGGTATTTTAGGAGTAGATAATTTAAATAATGAGCTTCAAGCTATTTTAAATCCACCAGATAAGTATAAAAAAGAAAAGAAAATTAAGGATGTTATTTTTAGAGTTGGAGATAAAGTAATGCAAACTAAAAATAATTACTCTTTAAAATGGAATAGAATGGGTGGATATGGTGATAATGAAGGTGTAGGTGTATTTAATGGAGATATGGGGTTTATAGAAGCTATTGATGAAGAGAATAGAACAGTTACTGTTATATTTGATGATGAAAGAAGAATTGTATATGATAATGTATATGTTGAAGAACTAGAATTGGCATATGCTATAACGATACATAAAAGTCAAGGAAGTGAATTTAAAGTAGTAATTACTCCAGCTTTTATGGGATCATCATTTTTAATGAATAGAAATATATTATATACTGGAATAACAAGGGCAAAAGAGCTTGTTGTAGTTGTTGGAAATCAAAAAGCACTAAAATACATGGTAGATAATACAAATAGTATGGAGAGATATTCATCATTGAAAGAGAGAATTTTAGAAATTGTATCTGATGATAAAATAAGTGAAGAATAGATAAATGGAGTCGATACTATGAATTATAAGGAATTGAGTAATATTTTTAAAAAAATAAATAAGTGGTATGGAAAAAAAACAAAAGTGTTATCTGTGAAAACAAGACCATTTAATACTATAGAAATTTTTTCAAATATAATAAATAAGACTTTATTCGAGGATAAAAATATATTATATGTTTTTTGTAGTGAAGAGAGGGATTATGTAGATGAAAAGAAAATTAGTTTACGTGAATTTATTGATGAAGCTATAAGTGATAAACAAATAGAAAGTAATTTACAATGTATAGTTATAAGCGAGATAAATAACATAGATATGTTATATGATTTAGTTATATTTGATGATATTACTTTATTTTCAAAGTTAAGTAATGAGTATGTTAGAGAGGCTGTAGAGAATATATATTGGAAGAGTAACAAAGTTATAATTTATTCTAGTGAATTTATTTTTCCAATAGGAGAAAAGATTGAAATTCCATATATGTTATCAGAAGAGCCAATGATAGAACCACGATTAATGAGTACAAGAATAAGATTAGAAGAAAATATTCCATTATCATTATTTGAATATTTTAAATGGTTTAAGGAAAATAGAAGAATAGTATTGATTGTTGTACCATCTGAAGAAAAATTAAATAAAGTTTATAATCATTATTATGAAGTTTTGAGGCAGTTAGACATTAGGGTTGTTAGATATAATAAGAATCAAAGTTTTAGCTTTATAAAAGAAATAATAGATGGATATAGTGATTCATTATTTATAATTACTAATAATTGTGGTCAATATATGAATAATATTCCAAATGTAAATATAATAGTATTATTTGCTGATGATATTTACTATTCGTATAAAAAGATAGTTTATATGTGTGGATCAATTAACTGTATAAGTGAGATTCAATCAGAATTAATCCTTGTATCAAAAGAAATTTCAGAGGAGATAGATAATGCAAAAAATATTACTAGAGAATTTAATAAAATATTATGGGAAAAACAATATTTAAGATCATAGAGGAGATTAAAAATTTTAATTTAATTAATAATAGTTATAAGTTATATAGTAAAATAATACATTATATCTTAAAAATATATAATGAAATTTTAGATATAATATATCCACTAGAGGATAAGTGTATAATTTGTAAGTGTGATGGATTTATAGGAATATGCCCATGTTGTAAGGGAAGTATTAATAGATCAATATTTGAAAATGATAATTTATCATATGGTTTTTATGGTGGCATATTAAAAAGATTAATTTTAGAGTTTAAGTATGAAAGCAATTATACAGCAGGTTATTTGTTAGCAAATTTTTTGATGGAAATAATAAAAGATAATAATATACGTGCAGATGTTATTTGTTATGTTCCTATGACCAAAAAAGCTGAAAAAAAGAGAGGTTTTAATCAGTGTAAGTTAATTGCAAAAATTATAAGTAATAATATGAATATACCGATAAGTAATTGTATTAAAAAGATAAAAAACACTAAAGAACAAAAAACATTGAGTAAAGAAGAGCGAATTAAAAATATAAAGGGTGTTTTTAAGGTTAATGACAGTGATTATATAAATAATAAAAATATTATATTAATTGATGATGTAGTTACTACAGGAGCTACTATTAGTGAATGTAAAAAAATATTAAAAAAATCAGGGGCAAAAAAAATTATAGTATTGACAATTGCTAAAAGCAATATATAATAATAATGTAAAGTTAGGTCTGTGGATGAAAGTCGATGCCAGTCGCAGGCGAAACGATCCACGTAAGTTAGACAAAGATTTAATGAGCATGGTGCGGTATAGAGGTAAGTCCTGCCAGTAGAGATACTGAGAGTGTTAGTAGTGAGAGGTTAATTCCGGGTAGCAAAAGCTCCAGCAGGCGAGTGTGGGGGCAAAATCCAGGTCAGCTAACTTTATAAAAAAACATCAATTCTTATGAATTGATGTTTTTTTATTTTTAATAATGAGATAAATGAAGATAGGACGAGTTATGTAGAGTAAATAAGTTTAAATTTTCTGTAAATTCAGAAAACGGTCTTTGAGGAATAATATATAAGATGATAAAATATATATATAAAACAAATATATATTGAAATCTTAAATAGTATAATTAGAACTTAAAGAGAGGGGCTGACCTTATGAGAGTAACAGTAATAGGAAAGAACATTAACGTAACACCAGCATTAAAAGAGATAGTAGAAAGAAAGATTTCAAAATTAGACAGATATTTTTCACCAGAAGTAGCTGCAAGAGCCACATTAACTGTTCAAAAGAATAGCCAAATTTTTGAGGTAACAATACCGTTTAATGGTGTAATTTTAAGATGTGAAGAATCAACAGATGATATGTACAAGTCTATTGATTTAGTAGAAACAAAATTAGAGAGACAAATAAGAAAACAAAGAACTAAATTACAAAGAAGAAATAATGAATCTTTAAGATTTAATAGTTTTGATGAAGTTGCATTTGAAGAAGATGATGAAGGTGAAATAGTAAGAGTTAAAAAATTTAATATAAAACCAATGAGTACAGAGGAAGCTATACTACAAATGGAACTTGTTGAACATAATTTCTTTGTATTTAAAGATGCTGATACAAATAATGTTAATGTCATATACAAGAGAAAAGACGGGAATTATGGTCTTTTAGAACCAGACTATATTTAATTAATATAATTATAGGAGAGCTGTTATTGACAGCTCTCTTTATTTATATATAAATTTTTACTATTATTTAACTATATATCATAATTA
>NZ_JADPEL010000017.1 GCF_015667795.1 Clostridium sp. D53t1_180928_C8 | reverse complement strand
ATATATACAAAAAATAAGTAATAATTACTATAATTAATATAAATATAAACAATATTGATAAATTTATGTATTTATATTAGTTTATAAATTATAATGAGAAATTCTTTAGAAACATATTAGGAGGATATATATGGGTATAAAATTTATAGAGAAATATAAGGTGTTTAAATTAGATTCAAAGGACACATCATATATTATAGCAATAGTAGATGAAGAACAATTTGTTGGACATGTTTACTTTGGAAAGAAGATAGTTGATGAAAACGTTAATTATTTATTAAGAACAGATGAATCACCATACGTTCCATCAAAAAATAATAGAGATAGAGTATCATTTTATGATAGTTTTCCAATGGAATATTCGACTCATGGAATAGGTGATTTCAGAGAGTCTTGCCTTAGAGTAAAAGATAGTAAAGGTAATAATGCTTGTAAATTACAATATGTAGCTCATCAAATATTTAGTGGAAAGAGAAGCTTAGATAGATTGCCTGCAACTTTTGGGAGTGAAGGTGAATGTACAACTTTAGAAATAACTTGTATAGATAAAGATTTAAATTTAGAAGTAGTTTTAGTATATACAACATTTGAGAAGTTAGATGTAATAACTAGAAGTGTTAGAGTTAAAAATAGTGGGAATACTTCAATAGCGCTTACTAAAGTATTATCAAGTTGCGTAGATTTTGAGGGAGTTGATTTTGATATAATCTCTCTTCATGGTTCATGGGCAAGAGAAAGACATATTTGTAGAAAGAAAATAGGGTATGGAAGACAAGCTGTTTCATCAATAAGAGGAGAATCAAGTCATCAAGATAATCCGTTTATAGCTCTTTTAGATAATAATGCTACTGATGAAAGTGGAAATGTTTATGGGTTTAATTTCGTTTACTCAGGAAACTTTTTCGCTCAAATTGAAGGATGTCAATTTGATACAACAAGAGTTGTAATGGGAATTAATCCGGAAGATTTTGAATGGGTATTAGAAAATGGAGAAGAGTTTATTGCTCCTGAAGTAGTAATGGTATATTCAAATAAAGGTATAGGAAAGATGACAAGAACATTCCATGATCTTTATAGAAATCATTTAATTAGAGGAGAATATAAAGATAAAAAACGACCTATACTTATAAATAACTGGGAAGCTACTTACTTCGATTTTAATACAGAAAAATTATTATCGATAGCTAAAGAAGCTTCAAGTCTAGGTATTGAAATGATTGTTATGGATGATGGATGGTTTGGAAAGAGAAATTCTGATAATTCATCATTAGGTGACTGGATTGTTAATGAAGAGAAAATAAATGGAGGATTAAAAAATCTTGTAGATGAGGTTAATAAGTTAGGTATGGAATTTGGTATATGGTTTGAACCAGAGATGATTTCACCAAATTCAGATTTGTTTAGGTCTCATCCAGATTGGTGTATTCATATTGAGGGACGCGAACCTGCTTTGTGTAGAGAACAATATGTTTTAGATTTATCTAGAAAAGAAGTAGTAGATTATATTTATGAAAGTGTTAAAAAAGTACTTTCAAGTGCGAATATAACTTATGTTAAATGGGATATGAATAGACAGTTAACTGATTTAGGAAGTTTAAAAATTAGTCCTGAAAGGCATGGAGAGTTATTTCATAGATATGTATTAGCTGTTTATGAAATGATGAATAGATTAACTACTGATTTTCCACATATATTACTAGAAAATTGTTCTGGAGGCGGAGCAAGATTTGATGCAGGGATGCTATATTATAGTCCTCAAATTTGGTGTTCAGATGATACGGATGCTATTGAAAGATTAAAAATTCAAGAAGGCACATCAATGGTATATCCATTATCAACAATAGGAGCACATGTTAGTGATTGTCCTAACCATACAGTTGGTAGAACTACACCTTTTGAAACAAGGGGCAATGTAGCTTTAGCAGGAACATTTGGATATGAATTAGATGTTACTAAAATACCACAAGCGGATAGAGAAATGATACCAAAGCAAGTTGAAATGTATCATAAGTATAATGATTTAGTTAGAAGGGGAGATTACTATCGTATAGAAAATTACTCTGAAAATCATAGATTTGATGCATGGGAAGTTGTTTCTAAAGATAAAACGGAAGTATTAGTTACATGTGTACAAGTTTTAGGTAGGCCTAATTATCATAGCAGAAGAATTAAATTAAAAGGTTTAGACGAAGTGAGAATGTATAAAATCCAAGAAACAGATGAAATACTTTCGGGTGGAGCTTTAATGTATGGAGGTCTTAATATTTCTTTATATGGAGATTATTCTAGTAAAATAATACACTTAATAAGTGAATAGTAAGTAATGAGTAGTAAAGCTATATCAAAATTGAAACTTTATTTTGATATAGCTTTTTATTTTAGTTTTAAATAATGTAAATCTCCTAAAAATAAAAATGATTTTAAAACATGTATTTATATTTAATTAACAATAATTACTATATATTAGCAAAAATTACTTTAGATTATTAGATTTGTTGTAAATGATTTCTTAGGGAAATAAAATTTAATATGTAATTTAAAATACTATTTTATAGTATAAAAATATAATTTTAAAATAGACATAGGGGGATGAAAAATGAGAAAAGTAATGAGTAAAAAATTAATAGCTGTAGTATTATCTTGTATGATAATAAACTCACAAGTACCATTACGAGTATTTGCAACGACAAATGATTCAATAGAAAATGATGTATTAAATGGTGGTGTAAATATATTAGTGGATCATGAAGAATTAGGTTGGTATTTTGATAGTTTAGAGAGTGGAACTTGTGGTTGGGAAAATGGGGGTTCATGGGATTATAAGGGTGATTTAGATGTAGCATATGATGAAGAAAAAATAGGTAGTGGTTCATTAAAGTTAAATGTTGATTATTCAAATAATATTGATACTAGTTGGAGTGAAGTTAAAATACAAAATAACTTTGATAATAATGTAAATATAAGTGGTTATAATTTGCTGACATATGACTTTATATATAATCCAGCAGCTATGACAACGGGTTCATTCCAAACAAAACTATTTATAAATGATGTAGTAGATACTTATTTACCAATTAGCTTTGAAAATGTAGAAGATGTTGAAGGTGGATTAAAAAAAGCCAAAGTTACTATAAAATTTAGTGGCGTTAATACTGATATTAGTGGAGTAATTATAGGAATAATAGGAAGTAATACTGATTATAAGGGAGATATATTTATTGACAGTATAGAGTTCTCAAAGGAAGAATCTGAAGAGATATATGTTGATATTACAGAAGAATTAAGGGAAACACCAAGTATAGTAGATATAAATAGTTTAGCTACTCCTAAAAACGTATCACTTGTAGATGCTAATGTAACTAAGGAGACAGCATCTTTATATTCATATTTAATGGGGGTTGGTAAATCTGATCAAGTAATATTTGGACATCAAAATGATACTCATCACAAGGGGGGAAAACTAGATGATGGAACAAATTCTGATACTAAAGATGTAACAGGTTCAATAGCAGGGGTAGTTGGAATTGATACATTATCATTTACAGAGGATGAATTACAAGGTGGTGTAAATGCAGCTGCAGAAGTTAGTATAGAGGCAGCAAGGGAAGGCGGAATAATTACTCTATCTTCTCATATGCCAAACTTTCAAGTTGTAAAAAATAGAGGGATAAATGACGATGGAACTTATAATTACTCAGGATATTCTCCAGGAGTAACAAGTGGAAATATTGTTGAAAGAATAATGCCTGGTGGTGATTTAAATGATATATTTACTGGATATTTAGATATAATAGCTGATTATGGGTTACAATTACAGGATGAAGGTATTTCAGTATTATTTAGACCATTCCATGAGAATAATGGAAGTTGGTTCTGGTGGGGAAAAGCTTTTTGTGATGAAGAAGCTTATAAAAATTTATTTAGATATACAGTTGAATATTTAAGAGATGTTAAAGAAGTTCATAATTTCCTCTATTTATATTCACCAAATGGACCATTTCAAGACGAAGCAGAGTATTTATCACGTTATCCAGGAGATGAATTTATTGATATTATAGCTTTTGATATGTATCATGATAATCCAACACAAGATGATGTATGGATAGATTCATTTAAAGAAACAATAGAATTAGTGCAGGGTTTAGCAAATAAAAGAGGAAAGCTTTCAACTGTATCTGAAACGGGTATGAGAGTTATGAGTTCATTGGGTGGACAAGATTATTTTAATGGTGTTGCTGATACCGGAAATAAAAGATTAGATTGGTATAATGAAGTTTTAGATGTTGTTTCAGATTCTGATATGCCATATTTTATGGTTTGGGCAAATTTTGATGATAAATCTAATTTCTATATTCCATATAAAGTAAGTGAAACAAAAGGTCATGAAATGATTAATAACTTTATTGATTTCTATAATGATGATAGATCAATATTTGCTAATGGAACTGGAGATTTTTATAATGTTTCAGTAGATGTTAATGAAGCATATTCATATGGATTTATAACTCACCCAACTTCAGGTAGCAGAGTTTTAGGGGAAACTATATTAAAGGCAAGTATAAAAAATATTGATGGGAAAATTACATTTGTATTGAAAGATAAAGCTAATAATATAGTTGAAACTTTAAATGTATCTCAAGAAAATGGTATATATAGTGGAAAAATTACAGAAGAGATTCTTGCTAAAATTGGTGAAACTATAGGTACAGTGGAATTGAAGGCTAATGATGAGGTTTTAAATTCTATTAAGGTTTTATTTAATATGCCAGAAGTAGAAGCAGATGATAAAATAGTTGATGATTTTGAAGGATATTTAGGTGAAAGTGCATTAATAGAAAATACCTGGGCAACTAATTACGGACCAGGGTGTAATTTAAAACCAACGCTTTCAACAGAAGAAGGTACTTTTAATAGCGGAAAATATGGATTAGCGTTTAATTATAAAATTTCAAATGAAAAAGTTAATGAAGGCTGGGCTGGTATGACAGTAAAGAAAGAAGTTGACTGGTCAGAATATGATGCATTACAATTATGGATTAAGCCAGATGGGAATGGACAAAAATTAGTAATTCAAATTACTAGTAATGGTGAGGATTTTGAAGTTTGGTTACCCGAATTAGCGGCTACTAAAGAAGCAAAGCTTGTTACACTACCATTTACTGAATTTAAAGGTAAAAATAATGGGATTTTTGATCCTTCAAATGTAACTAGTGTAGGGGTATGGTGTAATACGATTGTACCTGAAGGACATGAAGGTAGTTGGACAGTAGAATCTACAATGTATTTTGATGATATAAAAGCTGTAAATACTTCAGATATAGAAGAACCTGATAATGATAACAAATCAGAAGATGATTATAATGATTCAGGTAATGAAGATAATAACTCAAATGGAAATATAGTAATAAAACCTGATAACAACAATAAACCAAATAATAAGTCTAATAAGCTACCTCAAACTGGTGGAGCTAATAGTGTTGTTAATATGACATTTGCTATGTCACTTATAGGTGCAGGTGTGTCATTAAAAAGAAAAAGGAAATAATTAAGGGATTAAATTAAATATAATAAAAATAAGCTGATGAGTGTGAATTCTCTTCAGTTTATTTTAGATTTATTTAACGATATAAGGTAAAGTTAATACCATGGATGTCCCACTTCCTAAAACACTAAAAATTTCAAGTCCATACTGTTCACCGTAATGAAGCTTTAAACGTCTATTAATATTTCTTAAAGCAATACCACGGAATTTATTATTTTTATCATTTATATATTCATTTAAATCTTTTAAGGTTTCTGAGTCTATTCCGATTCCATTATCAGAAATTGTTAAAAGTAATTCATTACCTATTTTCTGTCCTTGGATTATTATTTTACCATTACTACTACAATCACTTAATCCGTGATATATAGCATTTTCTATTAATGGTTGAATAATCATTTTTATTATTTCACATTCTAATATATCCTCACTGACAAGGTTTTGTATAGTGAATAATTGATCAAAACGGATCTTTTGAAGATAAATATAATTATCTATTATAGTTAATTCTTCCTTTAGCTTAACGGTGTTTATCTTCCTATTCATACTATATCTAATTATAGAACCAAAGTATTCAGCCATAATAGATGTTTCTTCATCATCATTTAGTTCAGCCATCATATGAATTGATTCTAAAGTGTTATATATGAAATGGGGATTTATTTGATTTTGAAGCTGTTTTAGTTCTAAGTCTTTTTGTTCAATTTTATTTTTATAATTTAAATTTATTAGATCATTAATTCTTCCCTTCATTTCATTATAAGAATTAACCAATATACCTATTTCATCATTTCTGTTATAAGTTAAATTAGATGTAAGATTCTTTTCGATATTACTTTTTTCCATGTTGGCAATTAAGTAATTAATAGGGTTAAAGATTCTATTAATAAACAATTTATATAAAATTATAAATAAAATAGAGCAAAAAATTATGCTTGTAATAAATGAAAAAATATACAAACTATTTATATTATATACATCACTATTAGGGATAGCGCTAATTAGTATCCAATTTGTTAAAGGTATCTTATTTGAAGTAGTAAAATAAGGATCAATATTAGTAATAGTATGTACAGTAGGTTCAATACTTGTTGTAGCTAACTCATCAAAAAAAGGAGTAAAATCTATATTAGAACTAGAGGAAACTATTAAATTACCATTAGAATCAAAAACAGAAAGGATTTGATTATTATATGGTAAATCCTTAGTAAGTACTTTTAGTAAATCGCTTATAGGAATAGTTATTAATAATATTCCTGTAACCTCTTGAGTATTAAGATTAATAATTTTTCTTGTTACTCCAATTAAGTTTTCACTATTACTTGATGTGTATTCAAAAACATCACTAGATTTAATGAAAGGAACAAAGGAAATAGTATTATCACTTTCTAGAGCTTCATTAAACCATGTTTCAGAAAGTGAATTTTTAATTATTGAGTTTGGGGTATTTCTAGTGCTAAATACGCCGTCACCAGATAAGTTATATATAAAGGCACCATTAATTGATTCACTTTGAATAAGCATCATCTCACAAAGATAAAGCAAATAATTATAATCAGATATTTCATATTTTTCATTAGATGTTAGTATAGAATGAAGTTTATCAATATCAGGAATTATTAGTGGATATTTAGATACATCAGATAAATTATTGAATTTTTCATATATTTGTTGGCTTAAAGTAGTATTGAAATTTTTTATAACCTTACTAGTCTTCCCAAATTCATATTGAGAATAAGAGTATAAGTTAATAGTTGTCATTAAAAAAAACAAAGAATACATAATAATGAAAACTAATATTGTAGTACGCTTTATAGATATATCATTTTTAAGATTCATAAATTCTCCCGCTTATAAAAAATATATTTTATTATTTTTAAAATTATGTTAATTTAAATATATAGTAAAATTTGAGAATATTCAACATAGGAGGAAATATGAGAATAATAGTTGTAGATGATGATAAGATAATTAGAATGGGTTTAATAAAGATATTAAATAAATTATTTGATAATCATGAAGTTGTAGGAGATTTTCAAAATGGAGCGCTAGCTCTTGAATATTTAAAAGAAAATGAAGGAGAAATTGATTTAGTAATAACAGATATAAAAATGCCAGTAATGACAGGTATAGAACTTGTAAAATCTGCAATAAATGAATTGAGATTACCTCCAATATTTTTAGTACTAAGTGGATATGATGAATTTACATATGTAAGGGATACCATGAGGTATGGAGCTTTTAATTATTTATTAAAACCAATAAAAAAAGACGAACTAAAAAAGGTTATTGAAGATGTTGAAATTAAGTTACAAGAGTTAAAGAAAAAGGATAATATAATGAATAAGTCTATAGAACTTATAAAAAAAGATTTCTTTAAGCATTTGTTATTCTCAAATACAGATATAAATTTAAAGACGGATAAGAGTCTATTAGATAATATTCAGTTAGATGAAAATTATTATTATAAGATGATAATATTACCTATGAATAAAGAGGATAAGGAAATAGGAAGTAAGTTATTAAGTGAATATATAAAAGAAGTAATTAAATTCAATGAAAAAATTGAATATTTATATTTTTACTTTGGTGATAACGTTTATATAATTTTTTATTTTAATATAAATGAAATTCAGAGTATTGAGTTGCTAGTAAATGAAATAGATAGCAAAACAGATATTTTTATTGAAAATGATATGAGTATATTTATTTTAAAATCTACAGAAAAGGTATGGGAACTTAGAGAGTATGTAAAGATAGTAAAAAGAGTTAAAGAAAATATGATTTATACCAAAAAGATAAAAAAATATTTTATAGAAGACTTAAATGAATTATCAGAAATATTAAGTGATGATAAGGCTGTATATAGTGCTACATCTATTAAATTAGCTATACAGTTTATAACAAATAACTTTGATAAAAACATTACTTTAAAGGATGTAGCTGATGAAGTGTTTTTAAGCCAAAATTATTTATCAGAATTATTTAAAAAGGAAACAGGAGAAGGGTTTTATGAATTTTTATCAAATTATAGGATAAAGAGAGCAAAGGAAATGTTAATTACAACAAATTTAAAAATATATGAAATTGCAGAAAGTGTTGGATACAATGATTCAATAACATTTGGACGAGCTTTTAAGAAAATAACGGGAACTACTCCAAATAGCTTTAGAAATAATAAGATTAAGGTTTAAAAGAAATAAGGGGAATTTTTATGAGTCGTATTAATAAAAAAAATACGTTAGTTTTACTACTATTATTTTTAATATTAATCTCTGTAGTAGGAGCTGTATATTGGAGTGAAGCAAATAGAGTAAGTTTTGATATAAATAACAAAGATGAGCTTAAAGGAGATATTACCTTTGTAAGTAATAGAACTGACAAGAAAGATGAGCTTGAAGAATTAATAAAAGAATTTGAGAACTTGCATCAAAAGGTAAGTATAGAACTTAAATTAATTGGAGATGCAGAAAGTATATTGCAAAGAAAAGCATCTGTAGGAGAGTTACCTGATGTAACATTAGTTCCGTCAACAATAACTAAAAATGAATATAATAAGTATTTTCTTACAATTGATGATTTAGGATTTAATGATAATAATATGAATAACTATGATATGGGAGTAGGTTCTGACAGTAGACTTTATTGCTTAAACAGTTCTATAACATGGCAAGGGGTAATTTATAATAAAGAGATTTTTAAAAAAGCTAATATAGAGAATTTACCTACCAGTATAGATGAATTATTTGATGTATGTGAAAAAGTTAAAGCTTTAGGGGTAATACCTATGGCTATAAATTATAGACAGTCATGGACAATGAATTTGTGGGTAGATATTATTCCGCATTTATTTGATAATAGTCTTTCTAAGGAGACTGTATTAGGAAATGAAACAATATTAAATAGTAAATCAGGTATGTATAAGTCATTGAATTTAATTAGAGAGATAGTAAAAAGAGAATATTGTGAATCAGATTTGTTAAGTTATGAATGGCAACAATTTAAGAATGATATGAATGATGGGAAAATTGCAATGACCATTTGGAATTCAGACTTTATAAATCAATTAGAGGATATGGGAATGGATGAGAGTAATATAGGAATGTTTCCAATACCAGAAACTGAAATTGTTAAAATATATGGTGATTATAAATTTGCTGTTTCAAAAAAAAGTGATTATCCAGAGGTTGCAAAGGCATTTTTAAAATATATTTTTGAAGAAAGTAGATATTCTAAAGCTGTAAATAATATATCATCATTAAAAGAAGATGATGATAGTAAAATTAGAGTTGAAGCTATGAAGAATTTTGGTATTCCAGTAGAATTTTATTCTGATTTTATAAGAAATCAATCTGTATATGATGCAAAATTACAAGAGGATTTTTTAAATATAAAAAGTAAAAATGGACTTGATGCCAGTTTTGTTCAAAAATATATAGTTGAAGATAATATAGAAAGCTTAGTTAATGAAATAGAGGATAAGTGGAAAAAGTCAATAGAAGAATAGTAGATATAATATGTTTATTAAAAGTATAGACAAGTTATAATGATAAATATATACTATTATTTATAGGGTGTTTTGAAAAAGTTACATTATTTTATTTTAAGGGGAGAAATATATATGGCAAATTATATGGTATATGATATAGGTGGATCAGCAGTTAAATGGTCAATTATAACAGATAAAGGATCTATATTAAAAAGTAATAAAATTGAAATAGCAGCAACAGTTGAAGAATTTTTTTGTGAATTAACAGATTTATTTAATATATATAAAGATGAGTTTCTATTACAAGGAATTGCTATAAGTGCGCCAGGAGCTGTAGATTCACAAAGTGGAGAAATAAAGAGTAAGAGTGCTATTCCATATATTTATGGAGTAAATTTTAAAGAAATACTTAGTGAAAAGATTGGATTGCCAGTAGAGATAGAAAATGATGCAAATTGTGCAGCGTTAGGAGAGTGCTGGTTAGGAGCAACAAGAGATAATGAAGATTCAGCTTTTATAGTTTGTGGAACTGGAATTGGAGGAGCTATTGTAAAAGATAAGAAAATTCATACTGGTGCTAATATGCATGGTGGAGAATTTGGATTTTGTATAGTTGATTGTGATATTAAAAATAATAAATTATTAAATTGGAGTGAGGTAGGATCAACATTTGCATTAGTAAAAGCTATTTCAAATAGAAAGAATATAGATATTAATAATTTCAATGGTAAAAAAGCATTTGAATTATATGATAATGGAGATGAGATTGCTATAGAGGAGGTTAATAAATTCTTCACTTATATGGCAATTGGAATTATCAGTATTCAATATACTTATGACCCAGAGGCAATAGTTATTGGTGGGGCTATCTCTGAAAGAGAAGGAATTATAGAAGACATAAAAAAAAGAGTTATAGAGATACTATCAGAAAATGAATATGCTAAAGTAATTCCACAAATCAGAAAATGTGTTTATGGAAATGATGCAAATAAATTAGGTGCTTTATATAATTTCTTGCAAAAACAAGAAATTGAAATATATGTAGGACAGAATTAATTAGATAAAGTCGGCTAAAGTCGGCTTTATGTTATAATTAATAGAAATGAAGGATAAAGTGGAGGTGATTAAGTGAATAAATATGAAATTATTGCTAGTGATATAAGAGAAGATATACTTAATGGAGTATATAAACCTAATGAAAGATTACCTTTTGAAAAAGAATTATGTGATAAGTATAATGTTAGTAAGATGACTGTAAAAAAGTCTTTAGATTTATTAGTGGCTGAAGGGCTGATAGTAAAAAGAAGGGGATCAGGAACCTTTATTAAGGATATTACTGAAAAAGAAATACATGGAATAATAGATAAAAAACAATTTTCAGGATTAACAAATAATAATTTAGCACATAAAGTTACAAGTAAGATTTTAGACTTTAAGGTTATTCCATCAGAAACTGAGATAGCAAACAATTTAAAAATAGAAAAAGGTGATTTTGTATACTTTATACATAGAGTTAGGTATGTTGATAATGAGCCTTTAGTTATTGAAAAGACATATATGCCTATAAATGTAATTCCGGGGATAAAAATATCTGAAGTAGAAGGATCAATATATAATTATATTAAAGATAAATTAGGCTTAAAAATTCAAAGTGCACATTCAACTATAAGAGCTGATAAAAGTACAGAACTTGATAGAGAATCATTAAAATTAAATGAGTATGAGCCAGTTATTGAAGTTGAGAGAGTTGCTTATTTAGAAAATGGAAAAGCTTTTGAATATTCTTTTGCAAGACATAGATATGATAAATATGAATTTAAAACAATAACAGTTATATAAAGATGAGTCATTAAATTTATTCAGATTTAATGACTCATTTTTTTTGTGGTAAATTTTATAGTTTATATGAATAAATTCGGAAAAATATACAAAAGTAATTATATTATATTTAAAAGTATAGACATGTATAAATTAAATATATATAATTTAATTATAAAAGGAATTTGAAATTTTAGGAGGTAATTATGGAAAAAAAATATAGATTCCCAGAAAATTTTTGGTGGGGTTCAGCAACATCAGGACCACAAAGTGAAGGAGCATTTAACAAACCACATAAAAGTGTATTTGATTATTGGTATGAAATAGAGCCAGAAGTCTTTTTTGATAAAGTGGGACCAGAAGTAACCTCTAATTTTTATAATAGTTATAAAGAAGATTTAGCTATGTTAAAAGAAATTGGATTAAATAGCTTTAGAACCTCAATACAATGGACAAGACTTATTAAGGATTTGGAAACTGGAGAGCCATACGAAGATGGAATAAGATTTTATAATGATGTTATAGATGAAACTATAAAAAATGGAATGATTCCAGTAATGAATTTACATCATTTTGATTTACCAGTTGAATTATATAATAAATATGGTGGATGGACATCAAAACATGTTGTTGATTTGTTTGTAAAATTTGCAGAAACAGCATTTAAATTATTTGGGGACAGAGTAAAGCATTGGACAACGTTTAATGAGCCAATGGTAGTGGTAGAAGGTCAATATTTATATGAATTCCATTACCCTAAATTAGTAGATGGAAGAAAAGCTATACAAGCTATGTATAATATAAATTTAGCATCAGCTAAGGCTATTAATAAATTTGATGAGTTAGGATGTAGAAAAGATGGTGGGGAAATAGGTATAGTACTTAACTTAACTCCGGCTTATCCAAGAAGTAATAGTGAAGAAGATTTATATGCATCTAAAGTTGCTGATACAATATTCAATTATTCTTTCTTAGATCCAGCAGTAAAGGGAGAATTCCCTGAGCTATTAGTTGAACTTTTAAAGGAAGATAATATTTTATGGGAAAGTACAGCAGAAGAATTAGAAATTATAAGGCATAATACTATAGATTTCTTAGGTGTTAATTATTATCAACCAAGAAGAGTAAAGGCAAAAGAATCAAAAGTTGATAATAGTAAGGGTTGGATGCCAGAAAAATATTTTGATTATTATGATATGCCAGGAAAAAGAATGAATCCATATAGAGGCTGGGAGATATATCCACAGGCAATGTATGATATTGCAATAAATATTAGAGATAATTATAATAATATTCCTTGGTATATTTCTGAAAATGGAATGGGTGTTGAAGGTGAAGAGAAATATATAGGCAAAGATGGCTCAATACAAGATGATTATAGAATTGAATTCTTTGAAGAGCATTTACAATACTTACACAAAGGTATTGAAGAAGGAGCAAATTGTTTTGGTTATCATTCATGGACTCCAATAGATTGTTGGTCTTGGTGCAATGCATATAAAAATAGATATGGATATATTGCAGTGGATTTAGCTACTCAAAAGAAAACAATAAAGAAATCAGGAAATTGGATTAAAGAAGTATCAGCAAATAATGGATTTTAATAATGTTAATATAGGTAGAGAGAACCGTTAGGTTCTCTCTATTTTTTATAAAAATAAGTTGCAAATTTGTAATTATAAATAAATTATACGATTTATAAATCAAAATTATGCTGTATATTCAAAAGCATAGAATACTTAATTAAAAGTTTGTAAAATTAATTTGTAAACAGGAAAACGTTTGCTGATAAATGTGAAAATGTATATTTAGAGGGGGAGAATTAAAATGAAAAAAAGATTACTAAGTGTTATTTGTGCTGGTGCAATAACAACATCGCTTTTTGCTGGCTGTTCATCAACAGGTAGTAATAGTGGAGATAGTAAAGGTGAAGTTACATTAAAAGTTTTAACACATAGAACAGATATAAAGGATACAGTGTTAAAAACAGTTGCAGACAAATATTACGAAGAAAAAGGAGTAAAAATAGAGTGGGAAGCAATCACTGATTATGAAAGTATTGTTCAAACAAGAATGAATACTCAAGATTATGGTGATGTATTGAATATATTACCAGCATTTAAAGCTGATGAATTAGGAGAGTTCTTCGAACCATTAGGATCAGTAGATGATTATAGTGATTATGTTGGCGTAACTGAAAGAGCAGATTTAAATACTGATACTGTATATGGTATTCCAAATGGATTAGGAGCAGATGGTGTTGTATATAACAAAAAAGTATTTGCTGAAGCTGGTTATGAAGAATTCCCAACAACTTTAGATGAATTATATACTGCATTAGCAAAAATTAAAGAGCAAGAAGGGGTAGTTCCAGTAGCTATTAATTCTGCAGATATGTGGCCATTGAGCCAATATGATGCTGTTGCTTCGGTGATTTATGGAAATCCATATTATTATAGAGATATGGGAGCTATGGAAAGCCCATTCTCAGCAGGAAAGCCAACAGGAGATATGTTAGAAATTCTTTATAAGTTTGTTAGTGAAGGCTGGGTTGAAGCTGACTTAGCTACAACTAATTGGGAACAATCAAAAGTTGATATGGCTAATGGAAAAGTTGGTATGATGACTCTAGGTATGTGGGCTGTTTCCCAAATACAAGGTGCAAATGAAGCTAATTCTGAAGATATTGCTATAGCTCCATTCCCAGCAATTAATTCAGGTGAATTAATTGCTGGTGCAGGTCCAGATAACTATTTAGGTGTAAGCAAATATTCTAAGCATAAAGAAGAAGCTAAAGATTTTGCTATTTATTTTGCGAATTCTCTAGATTATTTAGATGAAGGTGGTTTAATTCCGTCTAATAAAAATCTTACTTCAGGAAATCCTGTTGTTAAGGAATATCAAGAATCAGGAGTTGAATTAATGTTTGCTGATCCAGCAGAAGCAGATCAAACAGCTAGTGATTTAACTACTGAAATAGCGAACGAATCAGGAACTAAATTCTGGGTTGGTGAATATATTCAAAATGCTGTAATAGCTGCTAAGAAGAGCAGAGCAGACTTTGAAAAGGTTATTGAGGATTACAACAATAAATGGAACACTAATAAGGAAAAATTATCTAAATAATAAATGGTATTAATAATAAGGGGAGCTTTTACTCCCCTTATTATAAAAATATATTTTAATTATAAAAGTCTCTAAATTAATGTAAATAGAGCAGACTAATATTAAAGGAAAGAAGTTGTAAAGGGGGAAAAACTGTGTTTAAAAATGTAAGTTATAAAACACAAAGGAAATTTATAATAGCACTATTCTTACTAATTCCACTTACATTATTGTTTGTATTTACGTATTTACCAGCAATAAATATGATATCTTATAGTTTTACTAATTGGAAAGGATATGGGGCTAAGACATTTGTAGGACTTGAAAACTACATAAATATATTTAGTGATCCAGAAATTTTCTCAGTATTAAAAAATAGTTTGTATTATTTTGTTGGTGGTTTAATACAGTTAGCTTTAGCTTTCGTATTTGCAGTAATAATTAACTCTAAAATAAAAGGTAAAGGTTTCTTTAAATCATTATTCTTTTTTCCTTATTTAATTAATGGGGTTGCAATATCATTAATGTTTTTATTCTTTTTCCAACCAAGTGGAACATTTGATACTGTACTTAGCATGTTAGGATTAGATGGTTTAATTAGACAATGGTTAGGAGATGCACAATATGTTAATTTCTCTTTAGCATTTACATCAATTTGGAGATTCTTTGGATATAACTTCATAATTTTCTTAGGAGCACTTCAATCAATTTCAGATGAAGTTTTAGAAGCCGCAGACTTAGATGGAGCTGGTGATTGGGATAAAATAAGATATATTTATATACCATCAGTTAAAAGAATAATTCAATTAAACTTAGTATTAAATATTTCAGGAGCAATTTCAGTATTTGAAATACCATATATAATGACTGGTGGATCAAACGGAAGTTCAACATTTGTAATTGAAACAATGAAAACAGCATTCACGTATAACAAAGTTGGTAAAGCATCAGCTATGGCAGTTATTGTAATGTTAATAGTTGCATCAGTAGCATTAATTCAAAATATATTCTTTAAGGAGGACAAGGAGTATGCAAAGTAGTACAGAAGTAAATGTAGTAAAACCAAAAATGGATAAAGAATTATTTGTATTAAGAGCTAAAAGTATATTTTTTAAGACTCTTAAATATGCATCATTAATATTAGCAGCAATAGTATTTATTCTTCCGATACTAACCATATTTTTAGCGTCATTTAAGGAATATAATGAGTTTTATTCAACAAATAAATTATCATTACCAGCAAGTTTCTTAAATTTGGATAATTTCAAGACTGCCTTCATTCAAGGTGGAATGATGAGAGGCTTCCTTAATACTGCGTTTATAATGGTAATATCATTATCAGGAACGATTTTGATGGGAGCAATGGTTGCATATGTACTGCACAGATTTGATTTTAAGTTAAAGAAAGCAGTTTTATTAATTTACATGGTACCAATGTTCTTACCTATGGTAACTACTCAAGTTGCTACATTCCAAATAATGAGTAGACTTGGATTATATAATAGTTTATGGGCACCAATAGTTCTTTACTTAGGAGCAGATGTTATGAGTATATTCATAATGATGCAATTTATGGATTCTATTCCATATTCAAATGATGAAGCAGCAATGCTTGAAGGTGCATCATATTTCTATATATTTAGAAAGCTTATAATACCTCTATTAAAACCAGCTATAGCAACAATTATAATAATTCGTGGAGTTGGTATTTATAATGATTTCTATACACCATTCCTTTATGCACCAGGAGAAAATATGGGAACACTTGCAACTTCTCTTTATAAGTTTATGGGACCATATGGTGGACAATGGAATGTTATATGTGCAGGAGTTATATTAATAATGATTCCAACATTAATAGTATTCTTAGCATTACAAAAATATATTTATAATGGATTTACTGCAGGTGCGGTAAAATAGTTGAAAATTAAGAGTTAAGAGTTAAGGGATGAGGCTTCTTATAGAGTATCTAAAATACATTTATAAAGTTTTAGTTCTAAACTCTTAGCTTTTTTTATAAGATAATTTTTTCAAATAGGGTGATAAAATGAGAGAAAAGACATTTAAGTTAGTTCATATTTTATATGTTTTATTAATAACAAATTTAATATCTATTTTTTATTTATTTTTAGGAGTATTTTCATTAACATTAGTACCAATAATATTTTCTAATGTAGAAATATCAGTGATGTTAATTAATGATGAAATTGATGGATATTCAGGCATCTTAAAGATTTTTAATTCACAAATGAAAAAATACTTTAAAGAATATAAAAGGCCTTCTCTTTTAACTGGATTTTATACATTAACCATAGTTGGAGCAATAATAATGTTAAGAAGAGTTGATATGCCAATGGCAAGTGCTTTAAATTATCTATTTGCTTATTTATATATTGTTATAGCTATATATTGGGGATATTACTCTTTATATGTAGTAATTAAAGAAAAGTCAATAAAATATATAGATGCATTAGCAATAATGTTTATGAATCCTAAAAAATTATTATCTACAATGGGACTATTTATATTACTTATATTGATGGCATTATTTAGAAAAGAATTTTTAGGTGTATTAGCAATTGCAGTAATTTCAGCAATTTTTGTGAAAATTAATATAAGTACAGTTGAATCAGTAAAGATAGTGAGATAAGTAATGTAAGAGGAAATGTAACGGATGAAGGAGTGTATTTATAGGAGAGAGTATAGTGCAAAATCCATAGGAATAAAAAAACATACAAATATTATTAAAAGTTAGCAATAAATATGATTTTAAGGTTAACTAATTGAATGCATGAAAATGTTAACATATCATGAGTATATAAACTAGTTAATTAAATTATAGATTAGAATTAATGGGAAGTGGAGGATATTTAGATGATTTATAATCTACGAAAAAAGGCAAAAGAAGAATTATTAAATCATATAACACCTTTTTGGCTTAAGTTAATTGATAACGAAAATGGTGGATTTTATGGAGAGGTAAATTATGATTTAGAAATTAATAAGAAAAGTGTTAAGGGTGGAATCCAAACTTCAAGAATATTATGGTTCTTTTCAGCAGCATATTGTGAAACAAAAGATCAAGAATGTAAGAATGCTGCAACTCATGCTTATGAATTTTTAAGAGATAAGCTTTTTGATAAGGAATTTAATGGTGTATATTGGATGGTAGATTATGAAGGAAATCCTATAGATACAAGAAAACATGTTTATTGTCAATCCTTTGCTATATATGCATTAAGTCAATATTATAAGGCAACTAAAAATGAGGAAGCTTTAAGCCTAGCAGTGAATTTATTTAATTTAATTGAAAGCAAGGGATTTAATAAAGTAAATTTAGCATATTTAGAAGAGTTTGATAGAAAATGGAATATTACTCCAAATGAAATGTTGAGTGAAAATGGTGTTATCGCGGAAATAACAACTAATACGCATTTACATGTTTTAGAAGCATATACAACTCTTTATGAAGTAACACAGGATATTATGGTTGGAGAAAGATTAAAAGATTTAATATATACTTTCTATAATAAAATTTATGACAAAGAAGAACAGTTCTTTAAAATATTCTTTGATAAAGAGTGGAATACAATTATAGATTTAAAGTCTTATGGACATGATATAGAGGCTACATGGTTAATAGATGATGCGTATAAGATTTTAAAGATTAGAGATAAAAATATAGAAAAAATGCTTATTGATGTTGCATATAAGATAACAGAACAATTACAAGAAGATGGTTCATTAATAAATGAGGAAGAGAATGGAGTTAAAGACTTTACTCGTGTATGGTGGGTACAGGTTGAAGCAATGATAGGATATTTAAATGTATATGAAAGAACGCAAGATGAAGTATTTTTAAATATAGTAGATAGATTAATGACCTATACTATGGAAACTATAGTAGATAAAAGAAAAAATGGAGAGTGGTATTGGTCAATAGAGGCAAATGGAAAGCCAACTGAAAGAAGTGTTATTGAACCATGGAAAACACCTTACCATAATGGAAGATTTTGTTTGGAGTTTATAAAGAGAATAGGAGAATAGAAAATGATACATGAAAGATATTATACTTTAAAAGAAGAACAAGAAAAATTATTGACAAGAAAGAATGAAATAGATACTAATTGGTATAATGGTGTTTATGATAGATATAAATATCCAGTAATAACTAGACATCATGTTCCAGTTGAATGGAGATTTGATTTAAATAAAGAAACTAATCCGTACTTCATGGAAAGATTAGGAGTTAATGCTACTTTAAATGCAGGCGCTATTTATTTAAATAGAAGATATTATTTAGTTGTGAGAACAGAAGGATTAGATAGAAAGTCAATTTTTGCTTTAGCATCAAGTGAAAATGGATTAGATAATTTTAGATTTGAATCATTAATTCAATGGGAAGATATTTGTAAAGAAGAAACTAATATATACGATATGAGACTTATTAAGCATGAAGATGGATATATTTATGGAATTTATTGTTCTGAAAGAAAAGACCCAGAGGCAATTCCGGGAGATACATCTTCAGCGGTAGCACAAGCAGGTTTAGTTAGAACAACAGATTTAATAAAATGGGAGAGACTACCGGATATAAAAACACCATCTCCACAACAAAGAAATGTTGTATTGCATCCAGAGTTTGTAAATGGAAGATATCTTTTATATACTAGACCACAAGATGGCTTTATTTCTACTGGTTCAGGTGGTGGAATAGCTTATGGATATTGTGATGACATTACAAATCCAGTTATTAAAGAAGAAAAGATAATGCATGAAAAGAAATATCATACAGTTTATGAAGTTAAAAATGGACAAGGACCAGCTCCAATTAAAACTGAAAAGGGATGGATACATGTAGGACATGGTGTAAGAAATACTGCAGCTGGATTAAGATATGTTTTATATACTTTTGCTACAGATTTAGAAGATCCAACAGAAATTATTTCATTACCAGGAGGACATTTTATAGCACCTTATGATGATGAAAGAGTTGGGGATGTATCTAATGTAATATTCTGTAATGGTCTTACTGTGGATGAGAATAATAATGTAAATATTTATTATGCGTCAAGTGATACAAGATTACATGTTGCTACAACAACTGTAGATAAATTAATAGATTATACGTTTAACACTCCACAAGATCCATATAGATCTCTTCTTTGTACAGAACAAAGACAAAATCTTATTAAAGAAAATAGTAAATTGCTAAAAACTGAATAATAAATATATTTTATTCAATATAATCAACATTTTGTTGGAAATATAACAAGAAATAGAAAAAACAAAATGTTAAACTAATATTGTTATTACTAATAAAGTACTTAGGTTCTATTGTAAAGTATATTTTCCTCGATAATTCTGCAAAGTTAAATTTAGATCCTAAGTACAAAGTTATATAATAGTATTATTTTTAGGAATAAATTAGAATAGGACATTAATTGTTATAAATGCATACTATAATTAATATAATAGTACAAATATTAATTAAGGTAGGTTATAATGGCGAGAACATATGCATATTCAGCAGACTTTGATAAAGATATTGAAAATTTATTTAAAGACGCCAAACTATTAGGTGAGGGACATAATGGCATTGTTTATGAAGTACCTGGGAATAGAGCTATAAAAATATTTACGGACAAAAATGTTTGTAAGAGTGAAGCAGAAATATTATATAGAGTAAAGAAATCTAAATATTTTCCTAAGATATATAAGAGTGGAGACTATTATATATTAAGAGATATGGTGAATGGGGAAAGATTAGATGATTATATACAAGAGAATGGATTAAGTCAGCAGCTTATATATAATTTATATAGGTTAATTAATGAATTTAAGGCATTAAAATTTACAAAATTAGATGCAAGATGTAGAGATATATATGTAGATAAAAATCAAAGATTAAAAGTTATAGATCCAAAACAATGCTATAAAAGAAAAGTTGATTATCCTAGACACTTAATGAAAGGTCTTGATGGAATAGATGTGTTAGAGGAATTTTTAAGAGGAATTTATATAATTGACAAAAGAAGAGGAGTAGAATGGGAAGAAAAAATTAATCAATATTATGCAAAAGAATATTAATCATATATACTTAAGGGTAAAACGGAAAAAGGTTGATTGTTGAAAATCAGCCTTTTTTATGTGTCTGGAAGGCATGCTTATTTAACTAAATTAAAAATTTGGAGTAATAAAGGAATATTATTTAAGACCATTGTAAAAAATAGAGGGGTAGATATTAGATAGGATGATAAAATATTTCATTTAATGTTAAAAATAAGGAGGATATGAAATGAAAAATTTTGTTGAAATTGTAGATGTCGTAGCAAGACAAATATTAGACTCTAGATGCTTCCCAACAGTAGAAGTAGAAGTTTATCTAGAAGATGGAACAATGGGAAGAGCGGCAGTACCATCAGGAGCATCAACAGGTATTTATGAAGCTGTTGAATTAAGAGATGGTGATAAAGATTACTATATGGGAAAAGGTGTTTTAAAAGCTGTTGAAAATGTTAACGATACAATAGCTGAAGAATTAATTGGATGTAATGTTTTTGATCAAACATATATTGATAAGATGTTAATAGAACTTGATGGAAGTAATAATAAAGGCAAATTAGGAGCTAATGCTATACTTGGTGTTTCTTTATCTGTAGCACAAGCAGCAGCTAATTATTTAGGATTACCTCTATATCAATATGTTGGTGGAGTTAATGCAAAAGTATTACCAGTTCCAATGATGAATATCATAAATGGAGGATCACATGCTGATAATTCAGTTGATCTTCAAGAATTTATGGTTATGCCAGTAGGCTTTGATAATTTTGATAAAGCAGTTCAAGCTTGTGCTGAAGTTTACCATGCATTAAAGAAAACTTTAAATGAAAAAGGATACTCAACAGGTGTTGGAGATGAAGGTGGATTTGCACCAAACTTAAAGAGTAATGCAGAAGCTATTGATGTTATTTTAGAAGCAATTACAAAAGCTGGATACGAACCAGGAAAAGATATTTTTATAGCTATAGATGCAGCTTCATCTGAATATTATAAAGATGGTAAATATGTATTAGAACATGAAGGAAAAACTTTAACTGCAGCTGAAATGGTTGATTTCTTTGAAGATTGGGTTAACAAATATCCTATTATTTCTATTGAAGATGGTATGGCAGAAGAAGATTGGGAAGGTTGGAAGTTACTTACTGATAGATTAGGTAAGAAAGTTCAATTAGTTGGTGATGACTTATTTGTAACTAATACTCAAAGATTAGAAGATGGAATTTATAGAGGCGTTGCTAATTCAATTCTTATTAAATTAAATCAAATTGGTACTTTAACAGAAACTTTAAATGCTATAGAAATGGCTAATAGAGCTGGGTATACAGCTGTTATTTCTCATAGAAGTGGTGAAACAGAAGACACTACTATAGCAGACTTAGTTGTTGCTGTTAATGCAGGTCAAATTAAGACTGGGGCTCCAGCAAGATCAGAAAGAGTTGCAAAATATAATCAATTAATAAGAATAGCTGAAGAACTTGATGACGTAGCAGAATATAGAGGAAAGAAAGCTTTCTTTAACATAAAAGAATAAAATTTATTAATATGGCAAATAGTAGATTTATTATAAATTTAGCTATTTGCCATTATTTTTTTATATACTTTTATTAAGATTTATTGGAGATTTTTATTAAGAATTACATTAAATATTATTAAATATGTTAACAGATATATAATTGAATTAATAAGAAATTTCTATTAAAAATTTATTATATAGAGATGATATCTTATGAGAAGATAATTATTAATTTAAATAATGTAATAAGGTGGAGGGGAATGATATGCAGTATAAAATAACAGCTGATATGATTAAGAATTCATTAGTGAGTAGAGGAGACATTTCTAGAATTGAAGGTGTATTTAATAAAGCTAAAAGTGGACAAGATATTACAGTAGCATTTTTAGGTGGATCAATAACTCAAGGTTGCAATGCAACAAAATTTGAAGAGTGCTATGCAAGCAGAACCTATAAATGGTTTAAAGAAAAATTTAATAATGTAAATGTAAAGTATGTGAATGCTGGCGTTGGAGCAACAGGTTCAGTAATTGGAATTCATAGAGTAGAAAAGCAAGTTTTATCAGAAGAACCTGATATAGTATTTATAGATTTTGCGGTGAATGATAGGGATAGTATTTATGATAAGATTGCTTATGAAAGTATAGTAAGAAGAATCTTATCAGTAAAAAATCCACCTGCAATAGTTGAAATTTTTATGAGTAATTTTGATGGTAGTAATGTTCAGTCTCAACAAATAGAAATAGGAAGAAAATATAATCTACCAATGATAAGTTTTAGAAATACAATTTATAAGGAAATGATAGCTGATAGATTAAAATGGAATGAAGTTGCAACTGATGAAGTACATCCAAATGATTACGGTCATTTCATAATATCAAATTTATTAATATTATTTATGGAAGATATATATAAGGATTTGAAGGGTGATGTAAAAGTCAGTGATATAGAACTTGGAGAGCCCTTATTTGGCGATAAATATATATGTGGGATAACAATGAATAATAATAATTTAGATACAAAAGAAATAAGTGGATTTTCTTTAGATAGTGAAGGCTTCCAAGTATTTAAAAATGGATGGAAATTTATTTCTCAAAATGGTAAAGAAGCATCTTTAACAGTAGACTTAGAGGGAAAAAATATATTTTTGTTATTTAAAAAGACTATAAAAGATACTGCTGCAAAGTTATTAGTTAAAGTTGATAAAAAAGAGAGGATAATAATTGATACATTCTTTGAAAATGGGTGGGGAGATTATTCAGCAACTGAAGTGTTAGTTGAGGAATTATTAAATGAAAAACATAGTATTGAAATTAGAGTATTAAATGAAGATAAACCAGTAGAAGCATATATAATGGGCTTCTTAGTTTCATAGGGGGAAAGTGTATGTATTTAAATAGTTTAGATAAAAATAAATATACATTAATAGAAGCTGATAATTCAAATTATCAATATATGGGAAGGGTTGATTTTGAAAATCCTAAAGCACCAACTATTATTTATGCTGGAAGTATGATTAAGACAAAGTTTACTGGAAAGTCAATTAAGATAGCTATTAAAAATATACATGCATGTTATGAAAATGCGATTGGATTTATTATTGATGGAAGTATTATTGGAAAAGCTATAATTGAAGAACATAATAAAGATATTATTTTAGATATTGCAGAGGGATTAAGTGAAGGAGTACATGATTTAATTTTATTTAAAAGATCTGATGCAGCTCATTATTTTGAGTTTTATGGTATTATTTTAGAAAAAGGATGTTATTTAGAAAGACCGGAGTCTAGAAGTAATAGGAGAATTGAATGTTTTGGTGATTCTGTATCTGCAGGTGAAGTTGCTGAAGCTGTAGATTATGTTGGAAAAGTAGATCCAGAGGGACATGAAGGAATATATTCTAACGCATGGTATTCCTATTCTATGATTACAGCAAGAAAATTAGGTGCAGAAATAAACAATAATGCTCAAGGAGGAATTGCTGTATTAGATGGGACAGGCTATTTTAATCCAAGTTTAGGATATAAGGGGTTAGAGTCTACTTATGATAAATTAAAATATAGTGCTGAACTTGGGAAGTGTAATAAGTGGGATTTTAACAGGTATACTCCACATGTTGTTATTATGGCATTAGGACAAAATGATTCTCATCCAGTAGATTATATTAATGATGATAAAGAAAAAAGGGAGTATTGGAAATCAAAATATAAAGAAATTATTTTAGATTTGAGAATCAAATATCCAAATGCTTTATTTATAATTATAACTACACTTTTATGCCATAATCAGGGATGGGATAGTGCTCTTGATGAAATGACTAAAGATATTAATGATAAAAAAATTGTTAGATTTAAGTTTAAGAGAAATGGAATAGGAACTCCAGGACATTTAAGAATACTAGAAGCTGAGGAGATGGCAGAAGAGTTAACTTCATTTATTGAATCTTTTGGAGAAGAAGTTTGGAAGTAAAATAATATAAAATAGCGACTTGAAAGATGATTTATATTTTAAGAATTAAATCATCTTTTTTTATTATATAGATAATAATTAGCTAAGTATTATTTGGTTTAGATATTTAATAGTGTTTTATAAGAAATTTTAAATTTATTACTTTTAGATTAAAAAAATAACATTTCTACAGAAATACATACAAAAACAAAGGTAAAGAAGTGAATCTATGGTAATAAATTAAAATGCATAGTAAATTAAATATGTAATTGTTAACAAAGTTGTTTTAAATAAATTTATTAGCAAATTATAATAACAAAATAGTTATTAATAGTAAAATGTATTACATTTATAATAGAAAGTGGAGGGTATTATGGAAAAAGTTAAAATTTACGGTGATGCAGTAAAAAATATGCCATGGCAAGAGAAACCAGAAGGATTTGATGGAGTTGTTTGGAGACATGATAACAATCCAATTATTGATTGGAATCCAACAAAAAAGAGCGCAAGAATTTTTAACAGTGCAGTACTTCCATATGAAGATGGATTTATAGGAATATTTAGAGCTGACCATAAGAATGGTAGACCTCAATTACACTTAGGAAGAAGTAAAGATGCCTTAAATTGGGATATTGAAGATGAAGAGATTAATTGGAAGGATGAGCAAGGAAATGACTATCAACCAAGTTATGCTTATGACCCAAGATTAGTTAAAATAGAGGATACTTATTATATAGTTTGGTGTTGTGACTTTGGTGGGGCAGCATTAGGTTTAGGAATGACTAAAGACTTTAAAGAGTTTGTAAGACTTGAAAATCCATTTATTCCTTTCAATAGAAATGGTGTTTTATTCCCAAGAAAGGTTAATGATAAATACTTATTACTAAGTAGACCAAGTGATAGTGGACATACTCCATTTGGGGATGTATTCTTAAGTGAAAGTCCTGATTTAGTTCATTGGGGAAAACATAGAAGAGTTATGACTAAAGGTGGACAAGGTTGGTGGCAAGGAACTAAAATTGGTAGTGGTGCTACACCAATAGAAACATCAGAAGGTTGGTTAATGTTCTACCATGGTGTTTCAGGAACTTGTAATGGATTTGTATACAGTATGGGTGCTGCTATATTAGATAAAGAAAATCCATCAAAAGTATTATATAGAACAAGAGATTATTTATTAACTCCAGAAAAGGAATATGAAACAACAGGATTTGTGCCAAATGTAGTATTCCCATGTGCAACACTTCAAGATCCTGAAACAGGAAGAATAGCAATTTATTACGGGGCGGCAGATACTTATGTTGCAGTAGCATATGCTCAAATTGATGAATTAGTTAAATATATAAAAGAAAATTCAGAATTAGTTGATGGTGACGATATAGAATTCAGATAAGTAAGATTCTAAATCGTTGATTTAGTTAATTGAAGTTGCCTAAAACTCCAAATTTTAATTTGGTTATATGAGGGTACACTTTAGTGTGCTCAGACACTAAAGAGAATCGAGTTTACTTTAAAACTTTATAAATATTTTTCTCAAGAAGGTTGATGTACTTATGTACTCGGCCTTTTTTCTATTACGAAATTGTAAGATTAATGAAATATTAATCGATGTTTTTTATATACGTTTTTTTATAGAATATTTATTGTAAAAGTATATTTAAAACGAACTGTAACTTAAATGTTAATGAAATATTAAGAATTAGAGTTATTTATATAAGGAATTCTTAAGATTAAGAGTTAATAAAAGTTAAGATTTAGTTTTTATAATTAAATTACAGAAAGAATCTTGGGGGAAGTAGATATGAAAATATTAATTTTAACAGGACGTTTTGGTCTTGGACATTATTCAGTATCAGAAGCTATAAAACAAGAAATAAATAATACTAATTCAAATATAGAAGTTGAGATTATTGATATATTAGATTATTTAATGCCAAAAGCAAGTGAATTTATTTATAAAAGCTTTAATGTATTAGTAACTAAATGGTCAAATTTATATAATTTTATAAATACAAATAATGAAGAAAATAATATAAAAACTTTTAATTATATTTTTGTAAAAAAAATAGATAAACTATTAGAAGAATATAAACCCAATATAATTATTTCAACTTTACCTATAAGTTCTCAATATATTTCTAAGTATAAGTCAATAAAGAGATCTAATATTCCTTTATTTACATTTATAACTGATATTTCAAGTCATAATGAATGGATTCATAAAAATACAGATTTCTATTTTGTTGGAGATATAATTATAAAGAGAAGTTTAATTAATAAAGGAATTAGCGAAAGTAAAATAATTGTTACAGGAATTCCAGTTAAACAACAGTTTAAAAACAATGTTATAGAATTTAATAAGAAAAAAACAAAAGAAATTCTTATAATGGGTGGAGGATTAGGTTTAATTTCTTTTAATGAAGATTTATTTAATAGATTAAATAATGAAAAAGGCATAAATACAACTATCATAACTGGAAACAATAGAAGTATGTATGAAGAGTTAAAAAGTAAATATAAAAATATTAATGTTATAGGATATACAAATAAAATAAATGAGTATATGAGAAATGCAGATTTAATAGTATCTAAATCAGGAGGTATAACTCTATTTGAAGCTATTTATAGTGAAACGCCAATTTATGTTGTAAATCCATTTTTAATGCAAGAAGTTAAAAATGCAAGATTTATTGAGGAAAGAAAAATTGGACAAGTTATTTGGAATGAGAAAGATGATATTACAGATGATATTTTGTCTCTTATTAATGATGATGAGTCTATAGAGATTATGAAAAATAATATGAAAAAAATTAAGGAAAATGTTAATCAAGAAGAGATTTTAAGAATTATAAATAGATTTGGAAAGGAGGCTTAAGAATGATATTTACAATTGTATTATTAATTTTAATAGTGTCATATAGCATAGTTCCTACATTTTATTATAAATTTAGGGGAACTCCTATTGTTAATGAAGTAAGCGAGAATAAGTTTTTATCACTAACATTTGATGATGGACCAGATGAAAAGTATACAAGTACTCTTTTAGATTTGCTTAAAAAATATGATATAAAGGCAACATTTTTTGTTGTAGCTAAATTTGCAGAAAAAAATCCAGCAATCATAAAGAGAATGGAAAAAGAAGGGCATACTATAGGACTTCATTCTTTAGAGCATAAAAATGGTCTTTTAAATGGACCTATATATACAAATAAAGAGTTTGAAGAAAGTTTAAAAATAATGAAAAGCTTAAATGTAAATGTAAAATCTTTTAGACCTCCATGGGGACATCTTAATTTAGAAACTATTTATAATTTAAAAAAGCATGACTTAAAATTAGTTCTTTGGGATGTAATTATAGGTGATTGGAAGGCTAATATAACAGCCGATGAAATATCAAGAAGATTACTAGAAGAATCTAAAAATAGAAGTATTATTTGTTTGCATGATGGAAGAGGGGAAAATGAAGCGCCTAAAAGAACAATTGAAGCCTTAGAGAAAACAATACCTATTTGGATGGCGGAAGGGTATAGATTTTTGAAAGTAGGAGATCTTTATGAATAAAACTATGAGTGTAAAAGAAATTTTAAGGAGCAGTATATTATTTGTAGGATTAATTGCTATTACTTTTTTTATTTTATTTAAAGATAATAGTATAGGAAATATAATAGAATCCTTAAAAAATGTTAATTTAATGTATGTGTTTTTAGGCATGGTATGTATGTTTTTATTTATTTGCTGTGAAGGAATAAATATTAGACGTATGTTGAAATTATTTAACTATGATATAAGTATTTTAAAGGGATTAAAATACTCATTTATAGGATTTTTCTTTAGTTCAATTACACCATCTGCATCTGGTGGACAGCCAATGCAAGTTTATTATATGAGTAAAGATGATATTAAAATCTCACATTCATCCTTAATATTACTTATAGAGCTTGCAAGCTTTCAGTTTGTTACAATATCTATTGCAATAATGTCATTTATTATTAATTATGATTTTATTATAAGTTTAAATACTGGAATTAAAGTATTAATTTTTTGTGGAATTATATTTAACTTTATTATGTTTTGCTTTATAGTTTTAGCTATATTTTCTAAGACGTTTATAAGTAAGATAGTAAGTATATTTTTTAAAATAGCTAGTAAAATAAAATTTATAAATTCAATAAAATTAAGACATGTAGTAGATAAAGAAGTTAAGCAATATCAAGAAAGTGCATTATTTATAAAAAATAATAAAAGTGTTATATTTAAGGTAGTATTAACAGCATTTGCTCAAATTTGTTTTATGTATAGCGTAACATTTTTTGTATATAAAGCATTTAATCTTTCAACATTTTCATTTTTCACTGTTTTTTCAATGCAATCAATTTTATTTATTACTGTATCAGCTATACCTCTGCCAGGATCAGTTGGAAGTAGCGAAAGTGGATTTTTAACTTTATTTAAGACATTATTTCCAGCAAATACTTTAAGTTCAGCAATGTTATTAAGTAGAGGAATTAGTTTTTATTCATTTGTAATAATAAGTGGATTAATTGTACTTTTTATTAAAGTATCAAAAAAAAAGGGAAATATAAGTTATTTAAATAAAAGTAAGCTTAATAATAAATTTATAATAAGTAAGTAACTATTGTATAATAATGGAGTTATTTGTAAATAATCTTGATATATAATATGTATTATGGTATGATAAAATTAAGTGAAAATGCACGAAAGTACAATATGGGAGGTGTAACCGTGAAGACTTTTTTATTTGTTTTAGAAGCGGTTTTAGGATTAATAGTTGTTATTTCAATATTAATGCAAAAGAGTAAAGCTGATGCTTTAAGCGGGTTAATTCAAGGTAGTAAAAGTGAGACATTCTTTACTAAGAATAAAGCAAAGACTAAGGAAGCTATGTTAGCTAAAGTTACTATAGTTTCAATGCTTTTATTTGCTATCAATACAGTAGTTTTAAATATAATTTAAAATATAACGTAGACCACTAAGTATTAGTGGTCTATTTTTATGTGAAAATTGAATAAAACCGCCAACTACAGTGAGAACGAAAAATTGAGTATTACTTTTTGGGAAAGTGGTGAAATTTTCACTTTGAATTTATATTACTTAATGGAGATTATATAATTAATTTTCAGTATCATAGCATCTAAGCTTTAGTTCGCAATTTATGAATATTGTGTTTAAAGGTGAAAAAGATGAATAAACTATAATATAGATATTTAAAGTACTGCTTATTGAATAAAAAAACATACATGTGGTAGTATAATAAATAGTGTGTATAAGAAAATATTGGATGAGGTTAAATATAATTTTAAACGGAGGACATTACATGGGAATAAAGGAAACATTACTTAGTTTCATGAAAGAAGAAGCGTATAGACCAATGGATATTCAAGAACTTGTTGCAGTTTTTGATATTAATTCAGATGAATATAAAGCTTTTAAGAGAGCATTAAAGGTAATGGAATTAGAAGGTTCAATAGTAAGAACTAAAAAAGATAAATTTGCAGTTCCTGAAAAATTAGGATTAATAAAAGGGAAACTTCAAGCTCATAAAAAAGGATTTGGATTTTTAATACCAGAAGAAGAAGGGGAAAGAGATGTATTTATTCCAAGTTCTTTTATTAATGGAGCAATGAATAATGATAGAGTACTTGTTCAAATTACTAGAGATGATGTTAATGGTAAGAAAAGAGAAGGGGAAGTTGTAGAAGTACTTGAACGAGCAAATAATAAAATAATTGGCATATATGAAGATAGTAGAAATTTTGGATTTGTAGTTCCTGAAGATACTAGATTAAACCAAGATATATTTGTTTCTAAGAAAGATAAAAATGGAGCGAAGCATGGTGATGTAGTTATAGTAGAGATAACTCAATGGCCAGAGAAAAGAAGAAGCCCAGAAGGAATAGTTAAAGAAGTTTTAGGACAAAAAGGAGAAAAGGGTCTAGATATTTTAACTATAATAAAGAAGCATGGTCTCCCTGAAGAGTTTCCACCAAAGGTTTTAGCATATGCAGATGGAATTTCTGAAGAAATAGAAGAAAAGGAAATTCAAAGAAGAAAAGATATTAGAAATCTTAGAATGGTTACTATAGATGGTGAGGATGCAAAAGATCTTGATGATGCTGTTTCCATAGAAAGATTAGATAGTGGTAAATATAGATTAGGCGTTCATATTGCAGATGTTACACATTATGTAAGAGAAAAGAATCCACTAGATAAAGAGGCGTTAAAAAGAGGTACTTCTGTATATTTAATAGATAGAGTTATACCGATGTTACCTAAAAAGCTTTCTAATGGAATATGTTCACTTAACCCACAAGTTGATAGATTAGCATTAAGTTGTTTTATGACTATTGATAATAAGGGAAAAGTTTGTGATCATGAAATAGCTGAAACAGTTATAAAAACATCTGAAAGAATGACTTATACAGATGTTACTAAAATATTAAGAGATAATGACGAAGAGCTTATTAAGAGATATGATTACTTAATAGATGATTTTAAAACAATGCAAGAGCTATGTTTAATTCTTAGAGAAAAAAGAATGAAAAGAGGGGCTATAGATTTTGATTTTGAAGAATCTAAAATAATATTAAATGATAACGGTAAGCCAATTGATATAAAACCTTATGAAAGAGAAATAGCAAATAGAATGATAGAAGAATTTATGCTTGTTTGTAATGAAACTATTGCTGAGCATATGTTCTGGACTAATTTACCTTTTGTATATAGAGTTCATGAAAGTCCAGATGAAGAAAAGTTAGAGAAGTTCAGAGATTTCATCTATAACTTAGGATATACAATGAAAGTATCTCAAGATATCCATCCAAGAATTCTTCAAGAGGTATTAGAAAAAGTAAAAGGTAAAAAAGAAGAAACAGTAGTTAGTACTCTTTTATTAAGAAGTATGATGAAGGCAAAATATACTCCAGAATGTTCGGCTCACTTTGGGTTAGCTGCAACTTACTATTGTCACTTTACCTCACCAATAAGAAGATATCCTGATTTGCAAATTCATAGAATAATTAAGGAATATTTAAATGGCAAAATTGATGAAAAGAGAGCTACTAAATTATCACCTATAGTTGATATAGCAGCTAAACAATCATCAGAAATGGAAAGACTTGCAGAAGAGGCTGAAAGAGAAGTTGATGATTTAAAGAAAGCAGAATATATGATGGATAGAATTGGAGAAGAGTTTGAGGGCATTATTTCTTCAGTTACATCATTTGGTATATTTGTTGAACTTCCAAATACAATAGAAGGACTTGTTCATATAACTGATTTAGATGATGATTATTATGTTTATGATGAGCAACATTTAATGTTATTAGGACAAAGAACAAGAAAAATATATAGACTTGGAGATTCTGTAAAAGTAAAGTGCGCTAAAGTTGATATTGATAATAGAGAAATCTTCTTTGATATATTAGATAGCGAACAAAACTTAGAAGAAATTGTACCAAGTGAAGAAACAGCTTCAATAATTTCAGAAGTAAAAAAAGAGTTTGGAACAAAAACAGAAGAAGAAGCTTTTGATGTTGAAGAAGGATTTGAACATGAAGAAGAGTTTAACGAGTAATTTACTTATGTTGTACTTTTAAAGGCTTCTTGATATAATTAAGAAAAACGTGTAATAAAAAGTGGGTGAGAGTATGGCAAGAGTTAAAAATAGTAATTCTTTAGCTGAAAATAGAAAAGCTCGTCATGATTATTTTGTTGAAGAAACAATGGAGGCGGGAATTGAATTAGTAGGAACAGAAGTTAAATCTATTAGAGGCGGTAAATGTAATTTAAAGGATTGTTATGCTGATATAAAAAATGGGGAAATATTTATTTTAAATATGCATATTAGTCCTTACGAGCAAGGAAATATATTTAATGTTGAACCATTAAGAGAGAGAAAGCTTTTACTTCATAAAGAGCAAATTGGTAGACTTGCAGGATTAGTGTCTAGAGATGGATATACATTAGTTCCATTATCATTATATCTAAAGAATGGAAGAGTTAAAGTTGCTCTTGGAATCTGTAGAGGTAAAAAGAATTATGATAAGAGAGATTCCATGTTAGAAAAGGCTCATAAGAGAGATATTGAACGTCAAATGAAAGAAAGAAATAGATATTAAAAAAGTAGCTCAATAAGAATTATACTTATTGAGCTATTTCTATTAATAAGAAAGTTTTATATTTTTTTCTTTCCAGCCTAAATCAAATGGCATATTTGAAATATTAAATAAATTACTATCTATTAAAGGATATCCATTAGAATCATATCCAGAAATTATTGCTTTATGGTCTGTAAAAAATGATTTATCAAAGCGTATAATATCATCTTCTTTATAACTACTAGATACTTCGTAATTAGGATTAATTTTCCTTGTATAAGGTAAAGTTAATTCAGATAATGTAAAAATATAATTATCTAAATCATCATTAAATATATCAGAATAATAATCTTTATCTATGAAAAAAGAATTATTAGATTTATCTGTAGTATAAAGAGTTAATATATGTGGAATTGTTAAAGTGAATTTATTTGAAGCAACTTGTTTGTTGTGTATATAGTTAAAAGTATAGTGTTCATCTAAATCAACAATAATTCTATTATCATTTTTAATAATATTATTTATAATTACTAATGAATTAATTGAAGTAAAAATTATAGCTCGTTCTAAAGCCCAATCCCTTAAATAAGAAATTCTTTTAAATTCATAGCTTAGAGAATATTGACCATTTGCTGAAGAAGTACCGTAATAATCATAAAGTCGTGAAACTTTACCATTTAAAAAGCCATCGTTTCTTGTATTAAAAGCTGATGTTATAAAGGTGTTTAATTCATCTTCATATGGATCGATAGAATTTTCAGGAATATTAGAATTATCAAAGTTACCAACACTAGTACTAATATTTATACTATTTAATAGTTTATTTTTAGAAACATAATTACTAGGATGTACTTTGCCTATGCAATAGAAAAAGTAACCAAATAAATTTATTACTAAAATATAATAAAATGCTTTAAATATGATATTTTTAATAGCTATTTTAGATCTATTATCTTTATCGTTTGGCATAATATCACTCCTTTAAGTGAAAATCCATAAGTAAAATTATAATGTAGTTAAAAGGTACTTATAAATAATAAATTCAAAATAAGTTTATATTATAGAAAAAGTATTATATATAGTATTATCTATTTTGAAAGAATTATTTACCAAGTTTAAAATAACAATTATTTTAATATACAAATATATAAGTGAAATTATTCCTATATAAGTAAAGCCGTAAATTTTGATTAAGTTATATATTTATTTTTTTAATAATATATTTCATAATAATAAGGGAAAAATATTAAGAATTAAGTGTGAAATTATTTAAAAAATGATAAAATAAAATAGTAGTTGATTTCAAAAATGATGGAGGAAAAAAGGTTAATGGCATTAAATATAATTGACATAGCAAACCTAGCAGGAGTATCAAAATCTACTGTCTCTAGATATTTAAATAATGGATATGTTAGTGAAGAAGCAAGAGATAAAATAAAAAAGGTACTTGATGAAACTGGTTTTACACCTCAAAGACAAGCCAAGGGGATGAGAACTAAAAAAACTAACTTAATTGGAGTAATAGTTCCTAAGATAAGTAGTGAAACACCGGCAAGAGTAGTTGAAGGAATTACAGAAATATTATCACCTAATGGATATGATATTTTAATAGCAAATACAAATTTATCTATAGAAAAGGAATTGGAATATCTTAATATATTTAAATCGAATCAGGTTGATGGAATAATATTCATGGCAACTAAAGTTACAGAAAAACATATAAAAGTAATTGAAGACTTAGAGGTTCCTATAGTTGTTGTTGCACAGGATATTCAGGAGTGTTCATCCGTGTTTTTTGATGAATTTCAAGCGGTAGAAGATATAACTAATTATGTAATTAAAAAAGGTCATAAAAAATTGGGTTATATTGGTGTATACGAAGAAGATATAGCTGTTGGACTTTATAGAAAACAAGCTTACATAAAGACTCTTGAAAAAAATAATATTAATATAGATTATAAAAATATTAAAATTGGTGATTTTAATGAGGAAAGTGGATATAGGTTAACTAAAGAAATAATGGATGGCACCAATACACCTACAGCTATTATTGCTGTTACTGATAATTTAGCTCTAGGGGCAATAGAGTATTTATTAGATAATAATTATAAGGTTCCAGAGGATATTGCAGTAGTTGGCATGGGAGATTCTAAGATTTCTAGGGTAATAACACCGAAACTTACAACAGTACATTACCACTATAAAACAGCTGGTAGAAAATCAGCAGAGATAATTTTAAAAAAACTAAATAAAGAAATAGATAAAAAAGAAAAGGTGGTAAAAAAAGTAAAGATAAATTGTTTACTAGTTGAAAGAAATAGTGTATAATATGGATATGAAAAGGTTTTAAATAGTTTTCATATGGGAATGTTCCTATATAAAAACTATTTAAAATTAAAAATAAGAAATTTATATAAAAACACTATAAATTTCCTGAATAAAATTTTAAATAAACTATAGACTTATATAAAATTAAATTATATAATCATATTGAAATTGAATTAAAACAAATTTCGACATAATTAGTAAGACAAAAATGAAAACGTAAAACAAACTATAAAAATGGTGGGAACATTACCACATTTTTAAATAAATGTTGTGGGAACATTACCACTATGCGAATAAGGCCTTTAGTACAAGGAAATTATAAGATTATAAAATTATTAAGGAGGATTTTAAAATGGGGTCTAACAAGTATTATGATGCAGCTCAAGATATATTAAAATATATCGGTGGTGCAGAAAACATTGCAAGTGCAGCACATTGTGCAACAAGATTAAGAATGGTATTAAAAGATCAAAGTTTAGCTAACAAAGAAGAGCTAGAAAAACTAGACATAGTTAAAGGAGCATTTATTAATGGAGGACAATTCCAAGTTATTATTGGACAAGGAACTGTTAATAAAGTATATGCAGAATTAATTAAAATTTGTGGAATAACTGAAATGAGTACTGCAGAAGTAAAACAAGAAGGTGCCAAGAAACTAAATCCACTTCAAAAGCTAGCTAAAACATTATCTGATATATTTGTACCAATTATACCAGCTATAGTTGCAGCAGGACTTTTAATGGGTATAATGGGAATGCTAAGCAAGTTTGGATTAGATCAATATACAAACACTTGGTGGTGGATGATGCTTGATTGGTTTAGTTCAGCAGCATTTATATTCTTACCAATATTAGTTGCTATAAGTGCAGCAAAGGTATTTGGAGCTAATCCATATTTAGCAGCAACAATCGGTGGAATTATGATTCATCCAGCTTTAATGAATGCATGGGATCAAGGTGCTGGATATGAAACTATAAAAGTTTTAGGAATAATTGATATGCCATTACTTGGATATCAAGGAACTGTGTTACCTATATTACTTGTAGTATTTATTATGTCATATATAGAAAAAGGAACTAGAAAAATTGTTCCAGAATTACTAGATATATTATTAACTCCATTAATAACAGTATTAATAACTGGATTCTTAGCTTTAGCAGTTATAGGACCAGCAGCTAATATCATTGGAGTTGGAATTAGTTCATTCTTAACATTTGCCATAACGAAGCTTGGAATAATAGCAGGACTTTTATTTGGTGGAGCATATTCATCAATAGTTATAACTGGTATTCATCATAGCTTCCATGCTGTAGAACTTGGGCTTTTAGCTGATACTGGTATAAATACATTATTACCAATTTGGTCAATGGCAAATGTAGCTCAAGGTGGAGCTTGTTTTGCAGCATTCTTATTAACTAAAAATAAAAAGATGAAAGCTGTCGCTCTTCCATCAGCAATAAGTACATTATTTGGTATAACTGAAGCAGCTATATTTGGTGTTAACTTAAGATATAAAACTCCATTTATAGGTGCAGCAATAGGTGGTGCTGTAGGTGGTGCATATGTAGTAGCAATGAAGGTTGGAATGACTGCAGTTGGTGTTACTGGTATACCAGGTATAGCAATAACAAATTCTTCATCAATGCTTAACTATATAATTGGAATGGTTATAGCAGTAGGAGTTGCATTTGCAGCAACTATGATAATGGGAATAAAAGAAGAAGCTTAATTATAAATTTAACTAAGATTTTATATTTACAATTAATAGAATAAAGTTACTTCTACGAACGCATATGAGTAGTGAATTTATTTTAAAAAGTAAGTGTTCACTATATTTAGTAAAGTTTTTAAATATACGAAGAAGAAAATGTATAAACACATTTTTTTCTTTTTTTATTATTATATGAAGGTATGAAAAGAATAAAATCATAATAAGTGGAAAATTTCATTGTTTATAGGAAATTTATGATTTAAAAGATGAAAAATAAAACATTTTTTACTTTAAGTCATTAAAATAATATATAATTTAATCAGTAAAATATTTTAATTATTACATAAAAAATAATATTAAATAGTAGACATTTAATATTGCTTTAAAATTCTATATGGCAAACTTAAAGAAATTTAAGGACGCAAAGCTATAGGGACTAAGGAAAATTTCTATGTCAGCCAGTTGCCAAAGAGTACATTATGCTTTTTGTTTTAAGTAAATAAAGTTAATTATTATATGTAAATTTAAAACGTTTACTATATATTTTAAACTATATTATTACTTATGTATATTTTAGCTACTCTTTAGGGAGTAGCTTTTTTTAATGTACATCTCTGGGAAAGTAAAAGTTTCAGGGGGGAAAATAAATGTTAAAAAGAAAATTATCAACACTAATTTTAGCTGCAACAATAACCAACTTAGTAGCTGTACCTGCTAATGTGTTTGCAGAGACATTAACACAAAACAATGTTATACAAGCTGATGAGGAAGTAGGGAAAAATAGAAGTACTGATGCTACTGTAACTAAATTTAACTTATATGGTAGTGAATTATTAGAAAGTTATAATCAAGTTTTTAAAATGGATAATTCTAATATTCAATCTATAACTAATAATGGTGGGAGATATGCAAGTAGTACTATAGATAAAGCTATAGATGGGAATTTCCAAACTCATTGGGAAACAGGAAATCCTAATAGTTCAAGCTTTACAAATGAGGTTGTAATTAACTTAAAAGAATTAACTACATTAAATAGAATAGTTTATGCAGCAAGGTCTGATGCAGGGGGAAAAGGATTTGCAGAAGAATTTGAAATATATGCAGCTAAGGATGATAGTGATGAATTCCAATTAGTAACTACTGGAGGATATAAGGGTTCAACAAGAGATGTTATAGAAATAAAATTTGATGCAACTGAATTTAAAAGAATAAAGTTTGTATTTAAAAAAGCAAATCAAGGCTGGGCAAGTGCATCTGAATTTATGTTTTACAAAGAAGATAACATAATAGATAAAATGAATAATATATTCACTAATGAGTCAAAGAATGAGTTAAGTGAGAATTTTAATACATTAGAAAAGTTAGAAGCTTTTGATATGGAAGCTAAAACACACCCATTATATAGTAAAGTAGCAGAAGATATTAACAATGCTAGAATATTATTAGAAGGGAAGTCATTAGAATTTACAGAAGCTAAAGTATCTAACTTTAAGTCATTTAATGATGAGAGATTATCTAATTATGATGAGTTATTTAAAGTTCCATTAGAAAAAATTACAAGTATAACAACTAATGGTGGATATTATGGATCTAACGTTATAGAAAGAGCTATAGATGGTAATGTAAATACTAATTGGCATTCAGGAAAACAGAATACATCTACTCATACAAATGAAGTGATAATAACTTTAAATGAACTAACTACAATAGATAGAATAATGTATACAAGCTTGGTTTCAAGAGGTTTTGCACAAGAGTTTGAGATATATGGGTCTAGAACTTCAGAGGGAGATACTTTTGAAAAAATATCATCTGGATCTACTAGCATAACAACTAAAAATACTTTGCAAATAAAATTCAAAGAGACAGAAGTAAGAAGAATAAAATTTGTATATAAAAAAGGGTATGAAAATTGGGCTTTAGCTTCAGAATTTGGATTATATATGCCAGATGAATTAGATCAAAAAATGGATATATTATTTGTAGATGAAAACATGAATGAAGTTAATCATGAATTCGAAACACCAGAAGCTATTAATAATTTAATAGAAGAAGCTAAGGGACATCCCTTTGAAAATGAGTATATTGAGAAATTAAATATAGCAAAAGAATTAATAGAGTTTGGCCAAATACAAAGTGGAACAGCTAATGTATCTAAGTTTGAACCATTCTATACAGATTACATAAATCAGTATGATGAGACATATAGAGTTAAAAATTTTAGTATAAGTAATAATGGAGGACAATATGCTAGTTCTTCAATAAAGTATGCAATAGATGAAGATGTGAATACTCATTGGGAAACAGGAAATCCAAATAGCGATTCATTTAAGAATGAAGTTATATTAACTTTAGAAGAAGCAGAAATAATAAGTCGTCTAACTTATAAAGCAAGAGTTGGAGCTAAAGGCTTCGCAGAGCAATTTAGTATATATGTATCACCGGTTGCGTCTGGAGATAACTTCCAAAAGGTGACTGAAGGGAATTATACAGTAACTAATGATATGTTAGAAATACAATTTGAAGCTATTAAAGCTAAGAGGGTAAAATTCGTATTTGATAAGGCTAGTGAAAATTGGGCATCAATTTCAGATATAAGATTATATAAAGATGATTTAGTATCTAAGAAAATAAAGGGATTATTTACCAATGGATTAATGGATACTGTTTCAGAAGAATTTAATACTATAGAAAAACTAACAACATTTGAACGAGAGGTAAGCAATCATCCGTTAGCTCCTATTTATTTAAAGGATATACAAATGGCTAAGGATGTTGTAAATGGTACACTACAGACTGTTAAAACTGTTGTAGCAGAGCAGCATGGAGATAGAAATGCACATGCAAATAGCAATTTGAAGTTTGGATTTGGTAATAATAATCAACCTACAGGAGTAGTTGCTAGAGCAGGTGAAATAATAACGGTATATGTTGATGCAGAACAAGGACAGCCATTACCACAGTTAATGTTTTCACAACAAGAAGGAAGCTTTGCAAGTTGGGGAAGAACAGTAAGTTTACATGCTGGTAAAAATGTAATAACTGTACCTGCAGTAAGTCAAAATGATGGATGGTATAGACATGATGTAACTCCAGGAGGACCTGTATACATAGTAAATCCTTATACAGAAGATCAACAAAGTAAAGCTCCTGTTATAAGATTTGCATCTGGGTGTGAGCAATTCCCTATGATGGATAAAAATACTAATGAGCAAGAATTCTTAGAACTTTTAAAGGATTATAAAGCAAGAGTTGATGAAGATAAAGCGTCTAATCCAGATGTAATGGATAGAAAAATGATAGATGTTGTAGAGGTTGTTTCAGAACATTTAGTATTTACGGGGACTGCAACAGGAGCATATGAGGCATATATAAATCAAGAATTTGGACCAATGAATACTATAAATATGTATAATGATCATATGGATATGGTATTTAAGTATTATGGTTTAGATGGTAGTAATGAAAAGAATGACATTAAGTATACTAGGGAAAATATAAGACTTGCTCAACCGTTTGGATATATGTATGCAGCTGGTGGGCATATAGGTGTGCAAGGTGATGTAATGGTAGGCATGTTAACAACTGTAGGTGGTTGGGGTGTTGATCATGAAATGGGACATAAGCTTGATGTAGGTGTTAGAACTATAGGTGAAGTTACAAATAATATGATACCTCAAAATTCATCTTATTATTATAATAAGCCGGATAAGAGAATACCATTTGAAAGTCATATTTTCAAGAATGTTATAGCAACTAATAATAATAGTTATTATAATGGTGGATATTTTGAAAACTTAGCTGTTTATTGGCAGTTAGAAATGATATATCCAGGTTATTGGGGTAAATTAAATAGGCAATACAGAGAAAATGATGTAGTTTTAGACCCGGAAAATTCAGCAAATGATAAGTTAAATCAATTAGCTAAATATTCTAGTATAGCTTTAGGATTAGATTTAAGTGAACATTTTGAAAGACATGGATTCTGGGTTTCTGATGAAACTAAGGAATTATTAAGTAAATATCCAAAGCCAAATATAAAAACTTGGTATGCTAATTATGATTATATAGAGTATAAAGGTGAAGGATTTAAGGGTAATCCAGAATTAAGTGTTAATATTTTAAATGAAAATGGAAATGTTAAATTAGCATTTAATGTTAATAATACCTATAAAAATGATGTATTAGGTTATGAGATATTTAAAGATGGTGAATTAATCGCATTTACGTCAACTAATAGTTTTGTTGATACAAATTCAAATATAGGAGAATCAGCAAATTATACTGTTATACCTTATGATAAGAAGTTAAATACGGGAGAAGGAGTAGTAGTAAACTCTTTAACTCCAAGTTTAAGTGTGCAACAACAATCAATAAGTATAAAGCTTAGAGAAGAATTTAATCCAAGAGATTTAGTTAAAGCATTAAATTATAATGGTGAAGATATAACTTCCAATGTAGTTATAAGTGGAGAAGTAAATGTAAATGAAAAAGGAATTTATCCAATAGAATATACTATTGTTGATAATGGAGTGGTGGTTACAAAAACAGTAAATGTAAATATTGTAAGTGACTATGATTATTTATCTGATACAACTTGGAGTAATGTTACAACGCAATATGGAACTCCAAGAAGAAATAGTAATATAAAAGGAAGAGTAAATGGAGAAATAAAGAATTTTGATAAAGGATTCGGAATACATGCAAATGGTAAAATAACTTATGATTTATCAAATGTAGATTATGATAACTTTGAAGCATTAGTTGGAGTTGACATGGGAATAACATCTCAAGCTAATTCAAGTATAGTATTTAAGATTATCGGTGATGGTGAAGTTTTAGCTACTACAAGTGTTATAAAACATGCAGACAATATGGTTGCTATAAATGTTCCAGTTAAGGGTATTCAAGAATTAGTTATAGAAGTTAACGATTCAGGAAATGGTAATAGTTCTGACCATGCAGTAATAGCTGATCCTAAATTAACTACAAATAATTCAAAGCCAGTTTTAACTGTTACAGATAAAGCTTATAAACTTGGAGAAATAGTAGATTTTAATGAAGGTGTATCTGCTATTGATGTTGAAGATGGAGAGTTAACTTCAAATGTTGAGATAATTTCAAATACTTATGAGGCTGGAAAACTTGGTAGATTTGAAGTTGTTTATAGAATTACTGATAGTGATAATAATGTAGTTGAAAAAGTTTCATATATAACAGTATATGAAGAACTAGCTACTGTTAAGTCAAAGTATGGTTCGTTTAATAATTTAGAAGCATACAATGAAGAGTTCAAAATACCAGCAGTTTCAGTTTCTAACAATGGTAGAAACTATGGAAGTAGTGTTATTGGTTATGCAATAGATAATAATAGAAATACACATTGGGAAACAGGAACTCCAAATAGTCTTTCATTCCAAAATGAAGTTATATTTGATTTAGGTGAAGTTAATGAAATAGATAAAATTGCTTATGCTGCTAGAAATGGTGGAAAAGGATTTGCAACTAAGTTTGCAATCTATGTTTCTACTGAAGCAGAAGGAAATGATTTTATATTAGCAGGTACGGGTTCATATAATGGAAATGTTAATGATGTTATTGAAATTGACATAGCCAAGACAGCTGCTAGAAGAGTTAAATTTAAATTTATTGAAGCAAATCAAAACTGGGCAAGTATAGGTGAGATGTCATTCTATAAAACTGATGAATTATCAGATAGAATTGCAAAAGAGTTATTTACTGATAGTAATAAGAACGAAGTTGCTGAAAAATATAATACATTAGAAAAGTTAGAGGCTTTAAGAAAAGAAGTTAGTACTCATCCAGCAGAAGAGCTTTTCCAAGGAGACTTAAATAGAGCTGAAGAGATTATAAGAGCTAAGTTCCCAAGTTTAAATGTGGGCGAAACAGAATATGTTAAATTGAGAAGTGAATATGATTTAATGTCATCTGTAAATGCAAATGACCAAGAAGATGGGGATATAACTAATAAAGTGGTGTTTAACTCAAATGATTTTACAACTAGCAAAACAGGTGAATATAAGATTTCATATACAGTAACAGATAGTGATGGAAATACGGCTAATTCAGAAAAAACTATTGTAGTTTATAGTGATTCAGAATATTTATCTGATATTAATTGGACTTCAGCAAGAACTGATTACGGCCAAGTAAGAAAAGATTTAGCATCAGGTGGAGCTAAAATTAAGTTAAGTGTAAATGGTGAGGAAAAGGTATTTGATAAAGGAATTGGAACTCATGCAAATTCAGAAATAGTTTATAATTTAGAAGGTACAAATTATAAATATTTTGAAACTTATGTTGGGATAGATAGAAATATTACACAACAAAATAATTCAAGCGTAATATTTAAGATTTATGCAGATGATGTAGAAGTTTATAATAGTGGATTAATGAAATGGGCAGATGATGCAAAATTAGTGAAGATTCCATTAGATGGAGTATCACAGTTAAAACTTGTTGCAAATAATGCTGGAAATGGTAACGCATCAGACCATGCTAATTTTGCAGATTCTAAATTCTTAATATTAAATGCAGTACCAACTCTTAATATACCAAAATCAGTATCAACAAAGGTGGGACATCCTATAGAGTTAAATGAAAAGTACTCTGCAACAGATGCGGAAGATGGTGATTTAACATCTAAGATTGAATTATCTGGAGATGTAAACTTTAATAAAGCTGGAAAATATGAGTTAACATATAAGGTTACTGATACTGATGGTAATACAGTTATAAAAACAAGAACTATTGCAGTAGTTGATATGAATGATTATACTTACTTAACAGAATATGATTGGAAGTCAACTAGTAATAGTTACACTGCTCCAAGAAAGGATATATCAATAAGTGGAAGAGCATTAAGATTAACAGATGAAAATGGACAAGAGGTATCTTATGAAAGAGGTATAGGAGCTCACTCTACTTCTACAATTGTTTATGATTTAAGCGATAAAAATTATGATTACTTTACTTCATATGTTGGAGTAGATAGACAAATGTACGGAACAGTTGGATCAGTAAGCTTTGAAGTTTGGGTTGATGGTGAAAAGAAATTTGATAGCGGATTAATGAATTCAAGAGATTCTCAAAAATATGTTGAAGTAGATATTAATGGAGCTAAAGAGTTAAAGCTTGTTGTAACAGATGGTGGAAATGGAAATGGTTCAGATCATGCAACTTGGGGAGATGCTAAGTTACATTATGCAAATGAAGGAGGTATTGAAATTAATAGAACAGAATTAGATTCTTTAATTGAAAAAATTAATAGATTAAATAGTACAGTTTATACTGAAGAAAGTTTTAACAACTTACAAGTAGTTTCAAAAGAGGTTAATAGTGAATTAGTTAATGGATATAATCAAGAAGAGATTGATAGTTTATTTACTAGACTAAATGAAGCATATCTGGGATTAGTTAAGTCTACTGACTATAGTAATTTAGAAGCAACTGTAGAAGAATATAGTAACTATAACGAACTTCATTACTTTAGAGATGCAATGGAAGCGCATAAGGCTATAATTGAAGAAGCAAGAGCCGTGTTAGCTAATAAGAATGCAACTCAAGAAGAAATTGATGCAATGATTACTAAAGTTACTGAATCTGCTAACAGATTAGTTCTTAGAAAAGATAAAGTAGAACTTGGTGAATTAATAGAGTCAGCTAAGAAGATAGAAAATATAGGATATCAATCAGTAAGATGGGGAAACCTTCTTTATGGAATAGACTATGCAACTGAAATATATAATAATATAGATGCTGAAGATTTTGAAATCTATTCTGGAAAGTTCACATTAGAATATTTTATTGATGAACTTAAATAATAAAAAGTCGACTTAGGTCGGCTTTTTATTTTATTTGTTTTTGACTTAAAAGGTGTATATTTCTAGTAAAAAAATATAGACTAAAAGTTGATAAATGATATAATTAGGTTATAAGTATAAATATTTGTGAGTTATGAGATTAATGCAGAAGGTAAATTTGCAATATATTTTTTGTAATGTGGGGGAACGTTCCCATAGAGTGATAAGGAGGATAAAATATGAAAAAGGTAATTTCAATAGGAGAAGCATTATTAGATTTTATTCCACATGAAAAAGGAACTGCATTAAAGGATGTAAGTAACTTTTTAAGAGTTGCAGGAGGAGCACCGCTAAATGTTGCAGCTGCAGTTGCAAAGTTAGGTGGGCAATCTCAAATGTTAACTAAACTTGGAGAAGATGGTTTTGGAGATCATATATTAGAGCAAGTTAAACCATTAGGAGTAGATGTATCAAAGGTTTTAAGAACTAGAAAAGCTAATACAGCCTTAGCTTTTGTATCATTAAAAGAAGATGGGGAAAGAGATTTTTCATTCTATAGAAATCCAAGCGCAGATATGTTATTAAATGAGTCAGAAATTGAAGAAGAAGATTTTACAGAGGGTGGAATATTACATTTCTGTTCAGTTAGCTTAATAGATGCGCCAATTAAAGAGGCTCATAGAAAAGCTATAGAGTTTGCTAAAAAGCACAACTGTTTAATTAGCTTTGATCCAAATGTTAGATTACCATTATGGGAAACTCCAGAAGCTTGTAGAGAAGCTATATTAGAGTTTTTACCATTTGCTAATATAGTAAAGATAAGTGATGAAGAGTTAGAATTTATAACTGGAATAGCTGATGAAAATCAGGCATTAAACTTCTTATTACAAGGAGATGTTAAAGTTATAATTTATACTAAGGGAACTGATGGTGCAGAGTTTATAACTAAGGAAAGAAAAATATTCTCTCCATCATTTAAAGTAGAAGCTCAAGATACTACAGGGGCAGGAGATTCATTTATAGGGTCTTTCTTATATCAAGTTGCTGAAGGTGACAATACTTTAGAAAGCTTAGTTAATTTAGAGGAAGAAAAGATAAAAGAAATATTAATATTCTCAAATGCAACAGCAGCTTTAACTGTTTGTAAGAGAGGGGCTATCGGAGCTTTACCAACTAAAGAAGAAGTTTTAACTTTAGCGCAAGGGAGATAGTTATGTTAAGAACTAATTTTTATAAGAAAATAAATGAGTGTATGAGTAATCATTTAGATTCAGTTAATAATGATAAATGGAGAAATAAATATCATATAATGGCACCAATAGGATGGATAAATGATCCTAATGGATTGTGTGAATTTAAAGGAGAGTATCATTGCTTCTATCAATACTCACCATTAAATCCTCTAGGAGGAGAAAAATTTTGGGGGCATGCTGTTTCTAAGGATTTAGCAAATTGGGAGCAAAAAGAAATTGCACTTTATCCAGATATAAATGAGGATATAAATGGAGTATATTCAGGGTCAGCTTTTGTTAAAGATGATACAGTTTATTTCTTCTATACTGGTAATGTAAAGCATCCTGGAAATCATGATTATATATTAACTGGAAGAGAGCAAAATGTTATTTTAGTAACTAGTAAGGATTGTGTTAATTTCTCTGAAAAGAAAGTACTTCTTAGAAATTCAGATTTTCCAGAAGATATGTCTCTGCATGTTAGAGATCCTAAGGTTTGGGAAGAAGATGGGGTTTATTATATGGTTCTAGGTGCTAGAACTAAAGATGATAAAGGGTGTATTTTATTATATAAATCAAATGACCTTTATAATTGGGAGTTCCTTTCAGTACCAGCAGGGAAATTAGATAATATGGGATATATGTGGGAATGTCCAGATACATTTAAGTTAGAAAACAGAGATATATTAATGTTTTCACCTCAAGGTATGGAGGCAGAAGGGTATAAATATAATAACGTATATCAATGTGGATATGCAGTGGGGAATTTTGTTGATAATAAGAAAGAGCTTAAACTTAATGAGTTTGTTGAAATAGATAGAGGATTTGATTTCTATGCTCCACAAACTTTTGAAGATTCTAAAGGTAGAAGAATAGTTATAGGTTGGATGGGAGTGCCTGATGCAGTTGAACATAAAAATCCAACTATAGATAATTTCTGGCAACATCAATTAACGATTCCTAGAGAATTAGTTTTAAAGAATGATAGGGTATATCAAATTCCAGTTGTAGAATTAGAAACATTAAGAAAAGGTGATTCAGTTAAAAATAATGTTTCATTAAATGAAGAAACTACTTTAGATATCTTGGAGAGTAATACATTTGAATTAAATATTAAATTTGAAAATTCTAATGGATTTGAAGTGGAACTAAGAGAAGATTGTAAGCTTTCATTTAGTAATAAATTATTTAAGTTAGAACTTGGAAAATCAGGTTATGGACGAGATATTAGAGCAGTTGAAATTGAAGTTGTTAACTCTATAAGAATATTCTCAGATAATTCTTCTTTAGAAATATTCTTAAATAATGGAGAAGAAGTATTTAGTACTAGAATCTATAATGATTCAGTAGATACTACTTTGAAATTAAGAGGAAATGGTTCTGCTATAGTAGAAAAGTGGAACTTTTAAAATAATTCTTGATACTATTAAATTAACATGTATAATTGAAATAAGGGAATTCTGAAATAGTTTAGGCTTTTACCACCATAGAAGTTTATTTGGGAATTCTAGAACATTTTCAACAATAATGAATAATATATACTAAGGTATATATTAAAGATGGTAAGGTTTATGATAGCATAGGTCTTATCATTTTTTTTTTTGCACTTAATTATATTATGTAGCCAAGCTCATAATTTCTCCACAATTGTTTTATATAATGAACAGGTAGATTGAAAAAGGAGCGTGATTTATATGGATGATATACCCCTAGAAAATAAGAGATTAAAAATATTTAATAGGCTAAGTAGTTCATATATATAGCAAATATGAGTTTATTCTCATTGATTCTTATCAAATAATTTTGTTTGTATATGAACTCTATAGGAGGTAATTATGGCAAAAGAATTATTAAGAATAATTAGAGATAAGAATATTAGTGAGTTAAGTAAAGTATTACAACGCATGAATCCTGTTGATATTGCAAAGAGCATGGAGGAGTTAGATGATAAATCTTTATTAGTAGTATTTAGATTATTAACTAAAGATACATCTGCTGAGGCTTTTTCATATTTAGATAAAGAATCTCAACAAAAAATAATTGAATTAATCACAGATGATGAAGTAAAAGAAATAATTGAAAAGCTATTTTTAGATGATACTGTTGATATTATTGAGGAGTTACCTGCTAATATAGTAGGTAAAATAATTTCAAATACATCATTAGAGAAAAGGCAGTTAATAAATCAGTTTTTAAAATACAAAGAAGATTCTGCTGGTGCTATTATGACCATAGAATTTATAGATTTTAAAGAAAGAATGACTATAAAAGATGCTATAGATTATACAAGAAAAACTGGTATAAATAAAGAATCATTAGATAACTGCTTTATAATTGATGGACAAAGAAGATTAAAGGGAATTATTTCATTAAAAGATTTAATTTTAAGTGATGAAAATATGTTGGTTTCAGAAGTTATGGAGACTAATATAGTTTCAGTTAAAACTTTTGAAGATCAAGAGAAGGTAGCAGAATTGTTTAAAACTTATGATTTACTTTCTATGCCAGTAGTAGATATTGAAAATAGATTAGTAGGAATAATAACAGTAGATGATATTGTAGATATTATTGAGCAAGAAAATACAGAAGATTTTCAAAAAATGGCGGGGATGGAACCAAATGAACAGCCATATTTAAAAACTTCGGTTTTAACATTAGCAAAAAATAGAATTGTATGGCTTTTAGTATTAATGGTATCAGCAACAGTTACTGGATCAATAATACAAGGATTTGAAGAGGTTCTTCAATCTGTAGTAATACTAGCATCCTTTATTCCTATGTTAATGGATACTGGTGGTAATTCAGGGTCTCAATCATCTACATTGGTTATAAGGGGACTAGCTCTTGGAGAAATTACTACAAAGGATTTTTTTAAGGTAATATTTAAAGAATTTAGAGTAAGTATTATAGTTGCTACTGTTTTATCTATTGTAAACTTTTTAAGACTATACTTATTCACCAGTGCAGATCTGATGATTTCATTTACTGTATGTGCTAGTTTATTCTTTACAGTAATATTAGCAAAAGTTGTAGGTGGGATTTTACCTATAATATCAAAAAAACTAAAATTAGATCCTGCAATAATGGCAAGTCCACTTATTACAACAATAGTAGATGCTTTTGCATTGGTAGTTTATTTTGGATTTGCAAAATTACTTTTAGGAATATAATCTTAATAAAGAGTTGCCCTTAAGATATACTTATAGGCAGCTCTTTAAATATTATAGTAAAAAGGAGAATCATAATACTAAGAGAAAATATTTTTAAGGAGATTAGTATGGTTAATATATTAATAGTTGATGATGAAAAGAAAATATGTGAATTTATAAAAGCTTTTTTAGATAATGAAGGTTATTATACAGAGGTTGCTTATGATGGAGATAGTGCTATAAATAAGTTAAATTCAAAAAAGTATGATTTATTAATATTAGATAGAATGCTTCCAGGCATAAGTGGAGAAGAGATATGTAAATATATAAGAGATAAATCTGATGTTCCTATAATAATGTTAACAGCCAAAATAGAAGATGAAGATAAGATTGATGGATTTAAGCTAGGTTGTGATGATTATATTTGTAAGCCTTTTAACATAAATGAATTAATATTAAGAGTTAAAGCTATTTTAAAAAGGATCAGTAATTTTGGTGATAAAGAAATAATAAGTTATGGTGATGAATTAGAAATAAACACTTCAACTCATGAGGTTAAAGTTAGAGGAGAAGAAGTAGTTTTAACTAACACAGAATATAAAATATTACTTATATTAATAAATAATCCTAAGAAAATATATTCAAGGGATAAATTATTGGAAAGTACAATTGAAGGATATTATGAAAAAGGTGATAGAGCTATAGATAGTCATATAAAGAATTTGCGTCAAAAAATAGAAATTGACTCTAGAAATCCTAAAATAATTCAAACTGTATATGGGGTGGGATATAGATTTGGACTATAAAAATAAATTAAAATCAATAAATAGTAAGCTTATACTATCTTTTACTTTTATTATGATTGTAACAATTATTGCTATAAGATTTTTTGTGAATACAAGCTTTAAAGGATCATTTCAAAAGTATGTTGATGATAGTAATAAAACGGAAATAAATCATTTAATTGAATTTGACTTGAAAAGTATATATGCAAATAATACATGGGATATTGATCTTATAGAGAGTTTAGGAGTAGATGCAATAAGAAAGGGAATTGCTATTGAAATATATGATGAAAATAATAATAAAGTATGGAGTGTATTTGAAGATGAAAAGGTATTATCAGATATTACTTTAAGTGAAGTAAGTGAGAATATTCAAAGTATAGAAAAGAAGTGGAATAATTATTTTGAAGAATATAAAGTTGATGTTAGTGATATTAATGGGAGTTTAGTTGGATATGCCTATATAGGACATTATGCTTCTACTTATTATATGGAGAATGATGTTCAATTTTTTAATGCTGCCAATAGAATTATAATAATAATAGGTGTTATTTCTATAGGAAGTATTATTATAATTTCAATAATAATATCTAAATCTATAGCTAATCCTATTTCTAAGGTTTTAAAGATGACAAAAGTTATAGGTGAAGGAAATTATAATAGAGAGCTAACCTATAAGAGCAATATAAGTGAAATTGATGAGCTTATATATTCTATAAATAAGTTATCTAATGAATTAAATGAACAGGAAAATTTAAGAAAACAATTAACGGGCGACATAGCACATGAACTTAGAACACCACTTACAAGTATAAGGGGACATTTAGATGCAATTGTTGCAGGTATTTGGGAACCAACTAATGATAGACTTAATAGTATAAATGAAGAAGTAACAAGAATTACAAAGCTTGTTGATGAATTAAGAAAGTTAGCTATGTTTGATAGTGGAAAAAATAATTTAAAGAAGGAGGTAGTAAATTTAAAAAAATATATAGAAGGTATTGCTTATAATTATGAAGGGAAAGCCCTTGAAAAGAATATAGCAATCAAATATCAATTAGAAAATTTAGAGGTGTTAATTGATAAAGAAAAATTTGCTCAAGTAATTATAAATATATTATCTAACGCTATTAAATATAATAATGGAAATGGTGAAATATATGTTAAATGTTTTATGAAAGATGATAATGTTAATATAAGTATTAAAGATAATGGGATTGGTATACCTAAAGGTGAAATTAAAAATATATTTGAGCGTTTTTATAGAGTAGATAAATCAAGAGCTTCTAATGAAAAGGGAATGGGTGTTGGTCTTACAATATCTAAGTCAATTATAAATGCTCATGGTGGGGAAATAAAAGTTTTTAGTGAAGTTAATAAGGGATCAGAATTTATAGTTATATTACCTAAAGAAAAATAAGTTATGCACTTATAAACAGGTATTTGGAAAAAATGTGAATTAAGATGTGGATTATTTTTTTTGTGATGTGGATAACTTTTTAAATTTTATCTTAAAAATAAAGTAGAGCCTAGCATCCGGCGAAGGACAAACTAGGCTCTACAAGTAATTAGCACTTTACGTACCAACTGCTCATTTAGAATAACATCTTTCGACAATAAATGCAACACTTTTTATTTAAAAATAAAACTATTACTAATTGTTAAATTTATTTAGAAAAAAATATACCATATTTAGAATAATTACTTTAGAAAACAATAAAATTTCTTTTAAAAGAATAATATTAATGGTTTGGTAGATGTTTAATAACATAGTTAAGTTGACAGTTGAAACTGTATGTTTTATAATGAAATCACGATGTTAATCATCGTTTGAAAATTTAATAGGGAAAAGCGTTTATGACCTATTAACCTAACATGGGGGCGTTTTGGCTTCGACGGGGGTAAGATGGGTTTGATAAGCGGGCCGAGTAAAGCATGGACGACTCGAAAATCAGCTATGCACTAAATATAAACGCAGAAGACAATTTTGCATTAGCAGCTTAATATAAGCTACTCATCAGTCCAGGATGCCTACGTCTTGGGTAGCTGGTGTCATTGAAGTAGGAAACGAAGTCTAGCAAAGCTTTGAGCTAGAGGGGTATTTATGAAGCTAGGGAATTAGGAGTTTGTTTGTGAGCGAACTAAGGACCGAAATTTTAGTCACAAACTACGCTCGTAGAAAGTCAGGCTGGTCTGCTTTCGGACAGGGGTTCGATTTTGAAAGAAAGTCGCCTTAAGCAGTGATGCTTAAGTGATAACTTGGCTTTATCGGTGAAACCGTAACAGAGAATGCTGACGGCAATACCGAGAGGTATGTGAAGAAATTCAACAGCCTCGTATCGACTCATAGGTTCCTAAGGAGAAATCTATGGAATACTAGGATAGAAGATATAAACTATATTAAGCTTCTATAATATGCCAAGCTGCTATTTTAATAATAGTAGAAGATATAGTCAGTGCCATATAGAAATAATGGATGCACATGACCCCTCGCCTCCACCAAACAAAAAACCGTACAGATTTTCTGTACGGTTTTACTATTTTATGGACATGAATTCATCATAAAAATCTAATTTATCTTTTAACATTTCTTCAGAATATCTACCATTTCTAGGAGTAACTTCTTTATATCGTGTTAATATTAATTCTGCTCTTTTTCTTTTGGTTTTAATAATTAGATATGGATAAATATCTTTAATTAGATTAATAGCATCATTGTATTTTAATTGATAGCTATAGCAGTCTTGATGTCTTTCAGGATTATAATTTTTTTTGTGAACTATAACCCCTTTTCCAACTATTATTTTAATCCATTTTAATAATTCAAGTGTAGTTGATGCTATTGATACACAAGGAGATGGATGTTCTTTTGCATGGAATTTTTGAAGCATAATACTTCCTTCGCCATCTATTATTCCAGCTATATAAGCCTTTTCAGTTTCTGTCATATTAAAAGTACCCTTACCTTTTTTTATATTTATAAAAAGAGTATTCCCTAATGTTAAAAAATATAAAATAGTATTTTAATAAATTTCTTTAAAATAATGATGAAAGGATGAACGACTGAGGTTTAAAGGTATTTTGAGGGGATAAGATTTTTATATTCTTATAAATGCCAAGATAGTCACTTTACAATTATTTACTAAGATGTATAATTATGGTATAAGTAAACGATTAGATGTGTGGCAATTGGAGGAGGGATTATGAAAATTAAGAAACCTTGGCTTGGTGTGTATTTGTTGATAGTGATTATAGCTATAGTGATGTTGATAGTAAGAGGAGTATCAGGGGAAGACGGGAGACAGAAAGTTACTACTGTTACACAGAAAGTTACTACTGTTATACAGGAAGAAGAATTCCAGTTTTATAGTGATATTGTACAAAAAGAATATAAGGGTAAAGATGAAAATGAATTATATGAAAGAGTAGAAAAATATGCAAGGGAAGTTTATGCACAGTTTGCATTAGGAAGGGAATACGGTTTATGTAAGCCTTATTCATATGAGGCATTGAAAATGGAGGTTGAAGCTGAAAATCAGCAGAGAAAAGCAAAAGATGATGCAGGAGAAGTTGTTTATGGAGTGCTCGAATATAGTACAGATGGATATCTTATATATACATTAAATAATTTAAGATTAAAGATTGTAGATTATCTTGTGAAAAATTATGATAATGATTTGGAAAAGGAAGCAAGAAAATATTTAGATAATAACCCTTATAAATTTCAAAGTGTTGAAAGTGTTAAATATAGTTTGGGAGATGAAACGAAAACTGTTTCAAGATTGGATTTACCTACTCTAGAAAAGACAAATAGCGAGTTGTTTGAGTACTTGTACAATGGAAAAGAAGGAGATACATTTTCAATTGTTTTAGATGAAAAAGTACTGGATGGAGAAATTCTAAGTAAGGAAATAGATGTTGTTGATTTTGAGGAAGATAAACAAATTGTATTAAGGACATATATTTCAGATTTTTATTACTGGCAGCTAGTTGATAATATGGCAGAGACAAATCTGTTGGAATTTGAATTAAATAAGGAATAATATAAAAATGTTCCTGATTTAAGAATATATAAAAAATAGGGGGAAATCAAATTATGAAAGGGAAAACTATAAAACGTTTTTGGGCAGCTATTTTATCAATACTAATGGTAATAGTAATGTTTTCATCAGTTGATGGAGGCGGAGTCATTGTTGCAAATGCAGCATCTATTGTAACAAATGAGAATCTCTTAAAATACCCATCATTTGAGGAAGATGTTCCATTGGAGGAGCATAATGACATTAATAAGGATAATAAGGTTGGAAATTGGTTCTATTTTCAAGATACGGTGAAGAAGGAAAGAGGGAATGCTCATACTGGAGATTGGTCAGTATCTCTTGAGAAGACAAATGATGCATTGGAACAAGATGTAGCAAATCTTCAGAAGGGTGCAACTTATAAAGTATCTGTTTGGGCAAAGAATACCAATCCAAGTGGAATTACTGCATACTTATGTTTAAAATACTATGGAGGAAATGAGAAGAAAGTATTAATTGATTCAACAGAGTATAGAAAGTATGAAGTGGAGTTTGTATATACTGGAGATACATCAGGAAAAAATACTAGATCAGCAATTTGGATAGAAAGAGCAACAAGTGGTAATATTTATATAGATGATTGGTCATTTGAGATAGCAAGTAACTTAAAAAGCTTTAGTGTGGATAATGGTTCTTTAAAAGCAGAATATAAAGATGGCTATACTGGTGAAATGAAGAGTTCAGATTTTGATATTTCTTATACATCTTCATTAGAATCAAACGTTACAAAGAAGTTAAATATTACAAACGAAAGTGTATCTGGAAATACCTTGACAATGAATTTTGATCCAATTGAAGCACAGCCTGTAGAACAAAATATAAAATTGATTGCAACGTATAAACCAAATAATCAGCCGTTTATCGTAGACTTTAACATTGATGCATCTGGGGAGGAATATATAGATGCTAAACTAACAGAAATTTCAGCAGAAAATGGAACTGTAATAGCTAATTTTGATAAAGTTCCGATAGTTTCTCCAGTAAAGGATGATTTTACATTAGAGTGTAAAGTAAATGATGGAGAATTTGCTCCAGTTGAAATTAAGGAATTTGCTTACGATAAATTAAATAAAACAGTTAATTTAAAATTTCAAAAAATTTCAGCTGCAATTGAAAGTAAGAATGTTACAGTAAGAGCTACTTACAAGGATTCACAAAAAGATGCCAGTTTTGTAGTGGAACTTGGAAGTGGAATAAAATACTATGTAGATTCTCATGCAGGAGATGATTCTAATGATGGTATAAGTGAGGCTACTGCTTGGAAGACAATTGATAAAGTAAATACAGTTCTATTTCAACCAGGTGATCAAATTTTATTTAAATCAGGCGGAGAATGGACTGGGGCATTGAAACCACAGGGTTCAGGTGTAGATGGTGCTCCAATAGTAATTTCAAGTTATGGTGAAGGTAAAAAACCATTATTAAAACCAGGTGAAAATTGGACAATTTCACATATGAATATTGCAAATAAAATTGTACGTTCTCCAATAGTGAATAATGTAATTACATTTTATAATCAAGAGTATTGGGAAGTAAATAATCTTGAGCTATGGGATCCAACCTATGAACAAAACTCAAACACGAATGTATATCGTAGAGGAATTAATATTAGTGCTCAGGATGCAGGTGATCTTAACTATTTTAAATTCGATAATTTAACAATACATGGATTTAGAGGACCTATATCAAATGAAGGAAAGTCTTCTGGAGGAATTATTATGACTGTTATGACAGACTTGTATGATGCTTCGAAGAGAGTTCCAACAGCAGTACATGATATTAGCATAACAAATTGCGAAATGTATAACTTAGGAAGATCAGGAGTTAACTTTGTATCTCCTTGGACTACAAGAGAAGGAGATAAGTGGAACAAATATAGACCATTTGGATATAGAGGTGTTGGAGCTTGGAAACCATATGAAAACTTCCGTCTTAGCAATAATACAATTTATAATATTGATGGTGATGGAGCAATTATAGATGGATGTAAGGATGCAATTGTAGATCATAATACTGTATATCGTACAGTATATAATTGTTGGTATGGTGTAGGGTTATTTAATTGGAATTCAGATAATGTAATATTTGAATACAATGAAGTATATGAAGCATCACCAGCTGATTCTCTTCTTGGCGCAGGTGATGGACAAGGAATTGAAATTGATGCTTTAAATCAAAATACAATTGTACAATATAATTATTTGCATAATAATGCAGGTGGGGTATTTATGTGGTGCTGTACAGAGGATTTAAGAGGTTTTGATGGAGTTTTCCGTTACAACATCAGTCAAAATGATGGTGCAAAACATGGTATTATTGATTGGCGTCCTGGACACGAAGGAAGTATGGCTTACAATAACACAATATATCTAGATGATAGTATTGAAAGAAAATGGATGAACAACGGGTATACAGGTGGAAAAAGTGACGCGAAATTCTATAACAATATAGTTGTTAATAAAGGGAAAATGACATCAGATTCTTTCAATGAACAAGAAATAGATTACGAAAGCAATATATTTATTGGTTTTGATAAGCTTCCTTCTAATGATAGTACTATAATTGAAGAAGATCCAATGCTTGTTGCACCTGGAACTGGTGGAAAGGGTATTGATAGTTTGGAAGGATATAAACTTCAAAGTAATTCTCCAGCAATTGATGCAGGTATTAATATTGAGAATAATGGTGGAAAAGATTATTTTGGAATACAACTTACTGATGGAAAAACAGATATTGGAGCATCAGAATATGTAGAATCAGAAGAGCCAGTAGAAGCAGATAAAACATTCTTAGGAATAGTTATAGATTATGCACAAGATAAAAAATCAGAAGGAGCATTGGAAGGTCTTATTCCAGTAGTGGTTAAAGAGTTTGAAGAAGCATTAAAAGAAGCACAAGAAGTTTTTGATAATAAAAATGCTACAGAAGTTCAAGTAGAATTAGCTTCAAAAAGATTAATTGATGCAATTCATATGCTAGAATTCAAAAAAGGTGATAAAACAGAACTTAAAAAATTAGTTGAAATAGTAAATGCTTTAGAAGAAGATAAGTATACAGCTTTAACTTGGGCTAAGCTTCAAGCAGAACTTATTGAAGCTAACAAAGTAATAGAAGATGAAAATGCAATGGAAGAAGAAGTTGCTAAAGCTTATGAAAACTTAAGCAATGCATTTTCTAGCTTAGAATTATCAGCTGATAAGTCTAAACTTCAGAAGTTAGTAGATGAATTAGAAAATAAAGATTTATCTGAATATAGTCAAGAAACTGTTTCTAAATTTAATGCAGAATTAGCTAATGCAAAATCTATATTATCAAATAAAGATTCTACTCAAGTAGAAATAGATGAAGCTTATAATAAATTAATCAAAGCTTATCTTAATTTAAGATTAGTACCAGATAAATCTAAGCTTGAAGACTTAATAAACAAAGCAGAAGTAATGGATACATCTAAATATACTAAAAAAAGTATTGAGAAACTTAATGTAGAATTAGCAAAGGCTAGGGCAATATTTAATAATGATGAAGCTACTGAAAAGCAAGTAGAAGAAGTAGAAAAGAGTTTAGAATTAGCTTTAGCTAACTTAGAATTGGCACAAGGTGATAATGAAAACAATGGCAATACTGACAAAGAGATTAATGAGGGAAATTCTAGCAATAATTCTACTAATACATCTAACAATGGAAATGGTAGTCACAATAGTAAATTACCAAAAACAGGAGGAACGTCTTCTGTAGCAGTTGGAGCAATAGCACTATTAATTACTGGTGCAGGTGCAGTTTTAACAAGAAAGAAATTGTAGTTTGGAGAAGAAGTAGTTAAGTTTTTATGTTGTAAAATTATATAATAATAGATTAAATGGGTCTATTGCATTAGCAGATTAAATGTATAGATGGATAAATGAATATGAATAATATGGATAAAGTGCGGTTTCATGACATGGAATCGCACTTTATTCATGTGGGTATGAGTTAAAAAATTTGAGGCAAGAAAATATTGAGTTAGAAAAGGAGCTTGAATTATTGAAAAATACCAGGTCTTCTTGAATCAAAAGAACAAATAAGATTTCAATTTTTAAAACATAAGATATCTAAAAGAGATATTGAGGATGAAGTATTTATGAGTATATAAACTACATTAAAATGTGTAAAAGTTAAAAAAAATAGAATTGGTAAAATTTCATATAATTGCTATTAGAGTGATGGTTTCATGAAAAAAGTGTATTTTGTAATCGTTAAACAAATTAATATTAATAAAATTTAGGTGTATTATCACATAAAAGTAAAAAAACATAACTTTTATCAATTATTGACAATAAATATATAATAAGGTAACGTATTGTTTGAAATCAGTTTTCAAATAATATGTTGTACAGTTTTATGAAATGCAGGGAGCACAATTCGGAAATTATGATGAAATTAATTTACTCATAGCGACTCTTTTAAATAATAATTATATATCATTGTAATTAAGGAAATTAGAATTTATTCTGTAATAAAGTTTGTGCAGGTATTTTTATATGACTGATTAATTACAGGTTATATAAAGATACTACAGCATTTTATAAAACAAATTACATAAATTATTGAAATGTTAATAAAAAAATTAAGTTTAAATTATGCCAAATTATTATATAAATTGTAAGAATGTATGTGTCGTACAAGGAGGAATGAACATGTTAGAAAATGAACAATGGGCTGGTTTTGAGGGAAGAATATGGAAAGAAGAAATCAATGTTAGAGATTTCATTCAAAAAAACTATAAACCATATGATGGTGATGAAAGTTTCCTAGCAGATCCAACAGAGGCTACCAATAAACTATGGGGCAGATTACAAGAATTACAAAAAGAAGAAAGAGCTAAAGGCGGAGTTCTTGATATGGAAACAGAAGTTGTTTCTGGACTTACAGCTTATGGACCTGGATACATTGATGAATCTTTGAAAAATTTTGAAAAGGTAGTAGGTCTTCAAACAGACAAGCCTCTTAAGAGAGCTTTCATGCCATACGGTGGTATTAAAATGGCTGAACAATCTTGTGAAAATTATGGATATACACCAAATCCAGAATTACACAAAATATTTACTGAATACCATAAGACACATAATCAAGGAGTATTTGATGCTTATACACCAGAAATGAGAAAAGCTCGTAGCAGCCATATCATAACAGGACTTCCTGATACTTATGGACGTGGACGTATCGTAGGTGATTACAGAAGAGTTGCTCTTTATGGTATTGATTACCTTATGGAAGAAAAGGCTAAAGATCTTAATAACTGTGGCGATGGAACTATGACAGATGAAGTTATTCGTCTAAGAGAAGAAATTACAGAACAACATAGAGCTCTTGGAGAAATGAAGAAAATGGCTGCAAGTTATGGTTATGACATTTCAAAACCAGCAAAGAATGCTAAAGAAGCTGTTCAATGGTTATACTTTGGATATCTTTCAGCAATCAAGACACAAAATGGTGCAGCTATGTCAATAGGACGTGTTTCTACTTTCCTTGATATCTATATTCAAAGAGATATTGATAATGGAGTTCTTACAGAGGAAGAAGCTCAAGAATTAATAGACCATTTAACAATGAAATGTAGAATGGTTAAATTTGCAAGAATAACTTCTTACAATGAATTATTCTCAGGGGATCCTTCATGGGTTACTATTGCATTAGGTGGTATAGGTGTTGATGGACGTCACATGGTAACAAAGAACGACTATCGTTTCCTTCATACATTAGAAAACATGGGACCTTCACCAGAACCAAATCTTACTGTACTTTACTCTTCAGCACTTCCTGAAAGCTTCAAGAAGTATGCAGCTAAGATTTCAGTAGATACAAGCTCTATCCAATATGAAAATGATGACGCTATGAAACCAGAATGGGGCGATGATTATTCAATATGTTGTTGCGTATCTGCGACTCAAACAGGTAAAGAAATGCAGTTCTTCGGAGCTAGAGCTAATCTTGCTAAATGTTTACTTTACGCAATAAATGGTGGTGTTGATGAAAAATCAGGTAAACAAGTTGGACCTGAATATAGAGGAATTACATCAGAATATCTTGATTATGATGAAGTAATTGAAAAATATGAAAGAATGAGTGACTGGTTAGCTGGCCTTTATGTAAATGTATTAAATCTTATTCAATACATGCATGATAAATACTATTATGAAGCAGCAGAAATGGCTCTTATAGATACAGATGTAAGACGTACATTTGCAACAGGTATTGCAGGTTTCTCACACGTAATTGATTCACTTTCTGCAATTAAGTATGCAAAAGTTAAAACAATACGTAATGAAGCTGGAATTGTTACAGATTACGAAATTGAAGGAGATTTCCCAAGATACGGTAATGATGATGATAGAGCTGATGAAATAGGTATTTATGTTCTTAAGTCATTCCTTGATAAGATCAAGAAAAGACACACATACAGAAATTCTGAACCTACAACATCACTTCTTACTATTACTTCAAACGTAGTATATGGTAAGTATACAGGTAATATGCCAGATGGACGTGAAGCTTGGACTCCACTTTCACCAGGAGCTAGCCCATCTTATGGAGCAGAACAAAATGGATTACTTGCTTCATTAAACTCTGTAGCTAAGCTTCCTTATGAATGGGCTTTAGATGGTATTTCAAATACACAAACAATTAACCCAACTGCATTAGGAAATGATAAAGAAGAACAAGTTGATAAACTTGTACAAGTATTAGATGGTTACTTCGATCAAGGACCACATCACTTAAATGTTAATATATTTGGTGTTGAAAAATTAAAAGATGCTATGGAACATCCTGAAAAAGAAGAATATGCTAACTTCACTATCCGTGTATCAGGTTACGCAGTTAAGTTTATAGATTTAACAAGAGAGCAACAACTTGATGTTATCTCTAGAACATGTCATGCAGAAATGTAATTCAGATAAGAATATAGCAAGAATTCATTCAATAGAGAGCTTTGGATCTGTTGATGGGCCAGGAATACGTTTTGTTGCTTTTTTAAAGGGCTGTCCTATGAGGTGTCAGTTCTGCCACAATCCGGATACTTGGGATATGAATGGCGGTGAGACAAAAACTGCAGATGAGCTTTTGTCTCAAGCTCTTAAATATAAAACTTATTGGAAAAAGGCGGGGGGAATCACTATTAGTGGTGGTGAACCTCTTCTTCAAATAGATTTTCTGATTGAATTCTTTAAAAAGGCTAAAGCGAAAGGCGTTCATGTTACACTTGATACGTCTGGAAATCCATTTACAAGAGAAGAACCTTTCTTTAGTAAATTTAATGAGCTTATGAAAGTAACGGATCTTGTAATGCTAGATATTAAACAGATAGATGAAGCAGAACATAAAAAACTTACAGGATGGAGCAATTCAAATATTCTTGATATGGCAAGATATTTATCAGAAATCAATAAGCCAGTATGGATTCGGCATGTACTCGTACCAGGTGGAAGTGATAATGATGAACAGCTTAGAAAACTTGATGAATTTATCAAGACTTTGAGGAATGTAGATCGTGTTGAAGTGCTTCCATATCATATTCTTGGTACTTTCAAGTGGGAACAACTTGGTATTGATTATCCCTTAAAGGGGATTGAACCTCCTACTAAGGAGAGGCTAGAAAATGCCAAAAAGCTTCTTCATACAAGTGAATATAATGGATATTTATCACGATAATTTGTGGAATGGAAATTAATAATGAATTATTAAATGTGATAAAAGAGAATATATCTAAGGCTTAGTTATTAGAGTAATAGAAACCGTACAGATTAATCTGTACGGTTTTATTACATTATAAATATAAAATGAAATGAAATGAAAATAAATATTAATAGATAATAATTATTGTTTGTCTTGACAAAAGTAATGATAATAATTATCATTGTATTTAACAAGAGGAATTTTTACATATTAATATAAATTAAGTAACTTAGGAGGAGAATTATGGTTAAGAGAAGTAAAAAAGTAATTTCAATATTAGCAACGGCTGTATTAGCAACAGGATTATTTGTAGGATGTGGTTCTAAAAGTGCTACAACAGAAAATGGTGAAACAGAAGGCGAAAAGGTAGTTAATGTATATTCAGCAAGACATTATGATGTAGATAAAGAATTATTTAATAAGTTTGAAGAAGAGACTGGAATAAAGGTAAATTTAGTTGAAGGAAAAGCTGATGAATTAATAGAAAGAATGGCAAGAGAAGGTGAAAACTCAGCAGCCGATGTGTTTTTGACAGTAGGGGCAGAGAATATAGCTGCATTACAAGAAAAGAACTTAATTGAAAAGACATCATCAAAAGTAATAGAAAAAAATATACCAGAAAAGTATAGAGGAGAAAACTGGGTAGGATTAACTTCAAGAGCAAGAGTTATAGCTTACGATAAGGATAGAGTTAACCCAGAAGACATTGATAGTTATAATGATTTATTAGAAGAGAAATATAAAGGAAAAGTATTAGCAAGAAGTTCAAGTTCATCATATAACGTAGCATTATTAGCTTCATTTATTCAAGAAAATGGTGAAGAAGAAGCTAAAGAATGGGCTGAAGGGGTAGTAAATAATTTTGCTAGAACTCCAGAAGGAAATGATAGAGATCAAGTTAAGGCTATTGCAGCTGGAATTGGTGATGTTGCTATTATTAATTCATACTACTTAGCTAAGATGGTAAACTCATCAGATGTTGAAGAAGTGAACGCTGCTAAAAATATAGGATTAATTTTCCCAGAAGATACACATATTAATTTAAGTTTTGCAGCAATGGCAACAAGCTCTGAAAATAAGGAAAATGGAATTAAGTTAATTGAATTCTTAACATCAGAAGAAGCTCAAAGTGCATATGCTTCAGAAAATGGAGAATTTCCTTTAAATGAAAAAGTTGAATTACCAGAATTACTAAAATCATGGGGAAAATTTGAGGCTCAAGATATAGATTTCGAAAAATTAGGTACATTCAAACAAAAGGCAGTATTAATATTTGACCAAATTGGGTGGAAGTAATGAAAAAACTAAAATTTAATGGATGGGCTCTTTTAAGTACAATCATCGGTTTGATGATTGTACTTCCTAATTTAGATATAATTATACATTTATTCCAAAAACCAAATGAAACTTGGGTTCATATAAAGGAATATTTATTAAAGGATTATGTTATAACATCAGCAATTGTAGTTATATTTACAGTTATGTTTACTATTATTATAGGAATAACTTTAGCTTGGCTAATATCAGCTTATGATTTTCCATTTAGAAAATTTTTGAGATGGGCTTTAATTTTGCCATTAGCTATACCACCATATATAGCAGCATATACTTATGCAGGAATGGTAAGTTATACTGGTGTTGTGCAAAGGTTTTTCAGGAATACCTTAAGTATGGAAGTAAATCAAAAATATTTTGATATTATGTCTATAGAAGGTACAATTTTTATATTTACATTATTTTTATTCCCTTATGTATATATGGTTACTAGAATATTTTTAGAAAAGCAATCAGCAGGGTTGATTGAAAGTGCTAGACTTTTAGGAAGTAATTCAATAGGGGTATTTTTAAGAATAATATTACCAATATCTAGAGGTGTAATAGTTGCTGGTGCTACATTAGTAGCTTTAGAAGTATTAAGTGATTATGGAGTTGTATCTTATTTTGGTGTACAGACATTTAGTACAGCAATATTTAAAAGTTGGATATCACTAGGAGACGTAGATTCTGCTATAAGACTTGCAGGGATATTAATGATTGCTGTATTAGTAATATTATCTGGAGAAAAGCTATTAAGAGGAAGAAAGAAATTTAGTTTTACCAATACTAAAGTAAGACCAATTAAGAGAAAGAAGCTTAAAGGTATTTATGGATTTTTAGCTTCAGCATATTCTTTAATAATATTTTCATTAGGATTTTTAATTCCAGTAGGTCAAATGATTGCATGGAGTATAATGAGCTATAAAAATATTTATTATAGTGATTTCTTAAGGATGATAATTAACTCTGTATTACTTGCAGGGGGATGTAGTTTATTAATAGTAGTTATGGCATTAATAATAGCAAACTATTCAAGAATGCATTCAAATATATTATCTAAAGTATGTTCAAGAGTTACTTTAATAGGGTATTCAATACCTGGTGCAGTTATAGCTATAACTATGATTCTTTTCTTTGTAGATATTGATCAGAAATTTAAAGGATTAGCATTAAGCACAAGCATAGTGATGTTAGTATTTGCTTATATAGTTAGATTTTTAGGTATAGGCTATCAAAATGTTGAAGGTGGCTTTGAAAAGATAGGTAATAAGTTTACAGAAGCTTCAAGAACATTAGGTTATGGAGTTACAAAAACTTTCTTTAAAGTTGATATACATATGTTAAAACCAGCTATTTTAGGAGCATTTGCTCTTACTTTTGTTGATATAATAAAGGAATTACCTTTAGTTTTAAATTTAAGACCTTTTAATTTTTATACATTATCAACTAAAGTATTTGAATATGCTAATGATGAAATGATACCAGAATCAGCAATACCATCATTAGTAATAGTTTTAGTTAGCTTTATAGCAATATATATATTATATAAGGTTGCCGATAGGGAGGAAGCTTAATGATTATTAAAGGTGAAAATATATATTTTAAATATAAAAATAATAAGGAAGATATAATTAAAGATTTTAATATGGAATTAGATAAAGGTGAAGTTCTTGCAATCTTAGGTGAAAGTGGTAGTGGTAAAAGTACTATGCTTAGAATAATTGCAGGACTTGAGGAAGCTCATCAGGGAAGTATGACTATTGGAGATAAGATTATATTTTCAGAAAAATTATTTGTTGAACCTGAGAATAGAGGAATTGGAATGGTATTTCAGGATTATGCTCTTTTCCCTCATATGACTGTTAAAAAAAATATACAATATGGCTTAAAGAAAATGAGCAAAGCTGAAAAAGAAAATATAGCAATGGAAATGCTTAAGCTTGTAAATTTAGTAGAGCATAAAGATAAATATCCTTATGAATTAAGCGGAGGGCAACAACAAAGAGTCGCAATAGCTAGGGCTATAGCACCAAAGCCAGAAATATTATTATTAGATGAGCCATTTTCAAACTTAGATGCTAATCTTCAGGAAAAGATTAGAGATGAAATTAAAGAAATATTAAAAAAAGCAGGGATAACTTCAATATTTGTAACTCATGATAGAGAAGATGCTAAGGTTATTGCCGATAAAGTTATAGTGTTAAGAGATGGTATTACTGTCCAAAAGGGATTATCAAAAGATATTTTAGGTTAGTTTGGTAACAAATTTAAAAAGCTATTTTGAGATTAATATATACAATTAAATATAGGGCTAAATTATATTTAAGCTTTAACTATTAGAAAAATAAAAACCGTACATAATAACTTGTATGGTTTTATTATTTATAAAAAATATATAATGGTGTAAGTTGATTTTTATTGTGAATTTGAATTTAATAAATATAAATAAACATTTAAATTGTTATAATAATAACAATTTAAATGTTTATTTATATTAAAAAACTTATTATTATATTTTTTTTAATAACAAAGGTATTATAAAAATATAATAATAAATTTAAATAAAAGTATACGATTTCAATGAGCTGTAAGAGCGAAAAGTGAAATTGATGATATAAACAATAAAAAAAAAGTTGAAAAATAACGAAAAAAAGTTTGACAAAAAATAAACAATCAATTACAATAAGGTTGTAGGAAGTGTTAAAAAAATAACAAAGTAAAAATAAATTAACACAGCCGCTGATAAAGGTAATAACTAGAAATTGATATATAGATTTAATATTAGGAGGATGTAATAAATGAAAGTTACAAACGCTCAAGAATTAACGGCAAGAATTAAACAATTAAGGGAAGCACAAAAGAAATTCGCTACTTACACTCAAGAACAAGTAGATGAAATTTTCAGACAAGCAGCTTTAGCAGCTAA
>NZ_JADPEL010000016.1 GCF_015667795.1 Clostridium sp. D53t1_180928_C8 | reverse complement strand
GAAGTTATAAGATTCAATGCTGAAGAAGCTCCAACTAAGCAAGCAGCATTTGCACAATACAAATATCCAAATGCATCATCTAGATATGCTAAGATTGCTGATTACCTAGGATTAGGTGGAAACACTAATGCTGAAAAGGTTGAATTATTAATTAAAGCTGTAGAAGAATTACAAGCTAAAGTTAATATGCCAAAAACAATCCAAGAAGCTGGTGTAAGCGAAGTTAAATTCTTCGAAACAATCGATGAAATGGTTGAGCAAGCATTCGATGACCAATGTACAGGAGCTAACCCAAGATATCCATTAATGGCTGAATTAAAAGAAATGTATATCACTAGCTACTACGGAAGAAATGCTAAAAACGAAGCAAAAGCTGAAGCAGCTCCAACTAAGAAAGAAAAGAAAAATAAATAATCAATAATTTATATATGAAGTCCTAGCGAAAGCTAGGGCTTTTTTTTATGATAAAAAGGATTAAGTATTCAAATACAAAGTAAAAAATAATAATTAATAGAAAAAAATGTATACAAAAGATGTGTGCTAGTGTATTATATTATTAACACACTAATACTTGACATAGGAGGTGGATTATGGAGTTTAAAATTAACTCTAAAGAGCCTATATATACGCAAATAATGAGATATTTAAAAAAAGGCATAGTAAAAGGAGAATTAAAGGGTGGTGACAGAATTTTGTCAGTAAGAGAATATGCAAGTGAGTTAAAAGTAAATCCAAACACTATTCAAAGAGCATATACACAACTAGAAGATGAAGGATTAATATATACCCAAAGAGGAATAGGAAAATTTGTTGTTGATGATGAAAATAAGATAAATGAATTGAGAATTGAAATGCTAGAAGATGTAATTACAAGCTTTATAAATGAATCAAAGGAGTTAGGTGTAAAAAAAGAAGATTTAATAAATTTAATAGATCAGAAATTTTAGGGGGGCGCTTATGGATAAGATTTTAATGGTCAATAATCTATATAAAAAAATTGGAAATAAGGAAATAATAAAAGATTTATCATTAGACTTAGATAAAGGAAAAGTATTAGGTATACTTGGACCTAATGGGAATGGAAAAACAACTCTTTTAAATATTATTTCGGGCTTATTAAAAAAGACATCTGGAGAAGTATTAATTGATGGGAAATCAGCTGGGTATGAAACAAAGAAAATAGTAGCCTTTCTTCAAGAGAAAAACAACCTAGCTAATATGAATACTATAAATGATGCGATAGTATTTTATAAAAGTTTTTTTGAAGATTTTGATGAAAAGAAAATGATTGACTTAATGAAGTTTATGAATTTAGATAGAAGTCTTAAGATTAAATCATTATCAAAGGGGATGTTAGAAAAGTTAAATTTAAGCTTAACCTTAAGCAGGCGAGCAAAACTTTATATGTTAGATGAGCCTATTTCAGGAGTTGATATAGTATCAAGAGGTAAAATAATAGATGCAATAATTCAAAATATTAGTGAAGAAAGTTCAATTATTATAACAACTCATTATGTTGGGGAATTAGAAGGTTTATTTGATGAAGTAGCTTTCTTAGGGAATGGGAAAGTAATAGAAATAAATGATACTGAAGAATTAAGAGAAAAGTATAATAAATCTATAGAAGATATATATAAATATATCTTTGCAGAATAGGGGGGAATTATGAGAAATATTATAAATATTATAAAGTTTGATATTATAAATAAAAAAGCGTAATTAATAATTGGGAGTGGAATTGTTTTATTTTTTATAATGCAGCTATCTATATTTTGGAGATGGATTCCATCGGAATTTATATTTATTCCAATAATTTGTGTGGTGTTATTAGTAAGTTTAATTTCAACAATAGTAAGGTTTATGAAATGTATATCAGCTGAGGAAGGCCGACTGGTATTTTTAGTACCTATTAAGGGATGGGAATTTTTATCTGCTAAATATGTTGGATTTATTTTAGAAGGGATATGGTTTATTATATTGACATGTTTAGGTTGTATTATAACTGGGGGAAAAATAAGTTTACTTTTAATTACGTCAGTATCAGTATTATGGGGGTTTTTAATTTTATTTTTATTAGTATCTACATTATCAATAATATATAAAAGTTATTTTAATAATAATGGAATATGTATAGTATTAGTTGCAATATCTATAATTATATTTGGAGGGGTAACATCAATTTTAGAACTTATATCATATGTAGCTTTACCAAGTATATATTTGATAATTGGAGAAATTTTAGAAATTAATTTGTTTAATATTTTTATAGATATAATAATCTTTGCAGGATTATTATATATGTCTGTAAATCATATAGATAAAAAATTAGATATTATATAGGGGGTAATTTATAATGAAAAAAATAATGACTTTAGCTTTATCTTTGATATTAGTATTATCTTTAAGTGCTTGTTCTGTTAGGCTTGAGGTTAGAAATAAAAATAATAGTAAAAGTAATAAGACATATGAGGTTACGGATATAAATAAAAATGTTAAATTAGAGAATGAAAATAAAATAGATATAAGTATTGGTTTTGGGAAAATTAATATTGTAGGATATGATGGAAATGAAGTTATAGTGACTGGTAAAACAAACTTAAATGTAGATAAAATAAATATAAATAAAGAGGGAAAGAGTATAGAAATTAGTGATGGAAATGATATATCCAATATAGATTTATTTAAATCAAATAATATAGATGTTGAATTGATGATTAAAGTTCCAAATAATTATAGTGGCGATATATATTTAAGTTATGGGGCTGCTGAGGTTGAATTAAGCAATATTAATTGTAATAATCTTAATATTGATGGTGGTGCAGGAGAATTAAAAATTAATGATATATTCTTTAATAAATTAGATTTTAATGCAGGGGTTGGAGAAAGTGAGATTAATCTATTAAGAAAATGTGGAGAAATTGATATTGATGGTGGTGTTGGAGAAATTGATATTTCAATAGAAGAAGTAGGAGGTAATCTAACTTATGAAGGTGGAGTAGGTAGTGCTAAAATAAAAATACCTGAAAATGCACCAGTATATTTTAATACAGATTCAGGTATAGGAGAAACAAATATAAATGCTATAACATCATCAGAAAGAACTTATGAATTTAATTTAAGCTTAGGAATTGGAGAAATAAAAATATACAACTAAATTAGTCTAAAAGAGCAATATCTCATGGAGATATATGCTCTTTTTATACTAATAATTACAATTATGCTATATTATATAATGAATATATAAAATAAAACTATAGAAATATCAATATATATCTATTTTATATATAAAAGAAAACGGTATATTTCTTTAAAGTTGTGCTATAATATTCACAATAATAATACTAGGAGAAAAAGTTTTGGAAAAGAATAATTTTAAATTAAATGAAATTTCACTATTTTCTAAAATAAGTAAAAGTACAATTTATAAATTAAATGAAATTTGCTTCATTAAGGAATTAAAAAAAGGTGACCATTTATTTCGAGATAAAGAAATTATAAGTAGTATATACATAATTAAAAGTGGAAAGATTGCATTATATAAGCAAAGTGAATCATCTCAAAAAAAAGTAGTATTTATTTTAGGAAAAGATACAGTTGTAAATGAAGTAATAATTGATGATTTGCCAGCATCTATTAATTGTGAAGCCTTTGAAAATACTGAAGTTTTATGTTTTGATAGGATTAAATTTTTAGATATTATGAAAGATGATTTTGAGTTATCTAAGGTAATAATTAGCTCTTTGTCTATAAAGGTTAGAAGACTATATAGACAAAGTAAAAACTCAATTCCTATAAAAGTAGAGAAAAGAGTTGCGGCTAAGTTGTGGAAGCTATCTAGAGATTATGGTATTCCTCATGAAGATGGGACTTTAATAGATTTAAATATTACAATTACATATCTTGCAGACATGTTTGGAGCGCCTAGAGAAACTATATCTAGAGCCTTAAAGATTTTAAATAGTGAAGGATTGATAATTAACAAAAATAAAAAAATAATAGTTCCTGATAGAAATAAATTGGTGAGGTTTTTTAAGGATAATTAAATTAAGAAAATTAAAAAGTTGTGATAAATGTCACATCTTTTTTTTTTGAAAAAAAATATAATATTTCATGAGTCTTGTTAATGAATTAACAAAAAAGTGAAAAAATAAGCTAAGAGGTGTTTTACATGGGATATAAACTTAACTTAGAAAATATGAATTTAGCTTTAAATGAGTTAAAGAAAACATATAAAATATATGCTCCAAAGGTTTTTGAAGGTGCAGGAACTTTTTCTGATACTGATAGAGTTAGATATGGAGAAATTGAAAGCATTGAAGAAATAGAATTTGATAAAAAATCAAGTTTTTCATATAAAGAAACTATTTTACCTACTAGACAAACGTTATTCTTCTTTACTGAAGATGAATGCACAGAAGCTGAAGTAGATGAAAGACCAGCTTTAATCTTCTTAAGAAGTTGTGAAATTCATTCATTAAAAAGAATTGATGATATCTATTTAAGAAATGGATTTGAAGATGTCTACTATAAGAAAATGAGAGAAAGCGCAAAATTCGTTTTAATTGGATGTGAAAACAGTTTTGAAAATTGTTTCTGTGTAAGCATGGGATCTAATAAAACAGACGAATATAATGCATACATTAAAGTTGATGGACAAGATGTATATTTAGATATTAAAGATGAAGAAATTGCAAATATAATAGCTTCTATAGAGAAAGAAGAAAAGGAAGTTAATCCTGATTTTGTTACAGAAAATCCTGTTAAAGTTAATATTCCAGAAAACTTAGGATTAGAAGTTATGAAGTCTACTATGTGGAATGAATATAATGAAAGATGTATAGCTTGTGGTAGATGTAATTTTGTCTGTCCAACATGTACATGTTTTACTATGCAAGATATAACTTATAAAGATAATAAAAATGCAGGTGAAAGAAGAAGAGTTTGGGCTTCTTGTCATGTAGATGGATATACAGATATGGCAGGTGGACATAGCTTTAGAAAAGAAAAGGGTCAAAAGATGAGATTTAAGACTCTTCATAAAGTATATGATTACAAGAAAAAATGGGGATATCATATGTGTGTTGGATGTGGTAGATGTGATGATATCTGTCCAGAATACATTAGTTTCTCAACAATTATAAATAAGTTAGAAAATGCTATGGATGAGGTGAAGAATAATGACTAAGAATGAATACATACCATTTAGATCAGAAATTTTAGAAGTAATTGAACATACTCCAATTGAGTATACTTTTAGAATGGCTTATAAAGGTGATGTTAAACCAGGTCAATTCTTTGAAGTATCATTACCTAAGTATGGAGAAGCTCCAATATCAGTAAGTGGAATTGGTGAAGATTTCGTTGATTTAACAATAAGAAGAGTTGGTAAGGTTACTAATGAAATATTTAAGAATTATGTTGGAGATAAGTTATTCTTAAGAGGACCTTATGGAAATGGATTTGATATAGAAAATTATAAGGATAAAGAATTAATAGTTGTTGCTGGGGGAACAGGACTTTCACCAGTAAGAGGAATAGTAGAATACTTCTCAAATAATAGTAATGATTGTACTAGCATGACTCTTATTACAGGATTCAAGTCACCAGAAGATGTTTTATTTAAAGAAGATATGAAAACTTGGGAAAAGACTATGAACCTTATCTTAACAGTTGATACTGCACCAGAAGGTTATCAAGGTAAAGTAGGATTAGTTACTAAGTATATTCCTGAATTAGAAATTAAAGATATGGATAATGTACAAGTAGTTGTTGTTGGACCTCCAATGATGATGAAGTTTACAGTTTTAGAATTCTTAAAACTTGGTATTAAAGAAGAAAACATTTGGATTTCTCAAGAAAGAAAAATGTGCTGTGGAATAGGTAAATGTGGACATTGCAAAATAGATGAAACTTATATTTGTTTAGATGGTCCAGTATTTAATTATACAGTAGGAAAATCTTTAATAGATTAGGAGGAAGTAATTAATGGATATCAATACTAAAAAGCTTAAAAAGAATGCCTTTAGAGTTACAAAGCATAGAGGATTAACAGCTTCAAGAATAAGAGTACCAGGTGGACACTTAAATGCTAAATACTTAGGGCTTATTCAAGAAATTGCTGAAACATATGGTAATGGAACAGTTCATTTAACTACTAGACAAGGTTTTGAAGTTCCAGGAATAGATATGAAAAATATGGATAAGGTTAATGAGTTACTTCAACCAATTATTGAAGGTTTAGAAATTAATCAAGTAGTTCCAGGTAAGGGATATACATCAGCTGGTACAAGAAACGTAAGTGCTTGTATAGGTAATAACGTCTGTCCATTTGCAAATTACAACACAACTAACTTTGCAAAGAAAATAGAAAAAGAAATATTCCCAAATGACTTACATTTTAAAGTTGCTTTAACAGGGTGTCCTAATGACTGTATGAAGGTTAGAATGCATGACTTTGGTATTATAGGAATGACAGAACCTCAATTAGATGAAAGTAAATGTATATCTTGTGGTGCTTGTGTTAGAGCATGTACTAAAAAGTCTACAGCAGCTTTACATGCAGAAAACTATACACCAGTAAGAGATCATAGCAAATGTATTGGATGTGGTGAATGTGTAATTAACTGTCCTACAGGAGCATGGACTAGAAGTAAAGAAAAGTATTATAGATTAGCTATAATGGGTAGAACAGGTAAGAAAAACCCAAGACTTGCTGAAGATTTCTTAATTTGGGCTGATGAAGATAGCATAACTAAGATAATAGTTAATACTTACAAATATGTAGAACAATATATTGATAGAAATGCACCAGGTGGTAAAGAGCATATCGGATATATAGTAGATAGAACTGGATTTGAAGAGTTCAAGAAATGGGCTTTAGAAGGAGTTACTTTATCAGATAAAGCTATAATGATGAATAATGTATATTGGAGCGGAATTAAGTATCCAAATGTTTAATATAATTAGCATAAGGAGTTATAACATGATTAAAGAGCATGTTATAGCTCTTTTTTTATGTAATTTAACAAATGAAACTTATATTTGAGGGAAACAGTAATCTTTTTTGATATGGGTAAAATTTATAAGTTAAGCTGACTAAATTAATATTTGGAACTTTAATTAATTTTCATAGTGTTTATTCATATGACAATGCTATTTTACATAAGTATATATAGAAAATGAAAAAATATATACAGAGATGGGTGGGAGTGATATGAAAAAAATATTAGCTTTTTTATTAGTTTTACTAAACATATATATGGTTATGTGTAGCGGAAGCAATATATCACAAAAAGATATAGAAGAAATGAAAGAAGTTGTTGATAAGGTATTATCTTATAATGGTGATTATGATGATGAGGTTAGTGAATATATAGATAATACAACTTTTAATGAGTCTAATTATGTAATATTTTATAGTTATTATATAGGAAATGTAGTATTAAATAAATACGAAAGTGAGGTTATAGGAATTAGCAGAGATGATGGTAAATATAATTTATGTTTACTTATAGATATGGAAGCGCAAGCAACAACGTTAGAAAGTGATGGAGTAGAAGAAGGTTACGATACTGCTGAAGGCAATGATGTTCCAGTAGAGGTAGTATTAAAAAAAAGTAAAAGCAAATTTTACATTGAAAGTGTGAAGGAATATGATAGTTTGGAAATTGCTCAAAATGAAAACAAAAATTTCATTAAAAATAACTAAAAAATACCTAGAAGTATAAACCATGTAATATATTTCTAAATTGCTTTAAGGTCAGTAAAAATGCGAAAATTTAATTATGATATTAATGGATATAAAGATAATAAAATCTTTAAAATGAAAATTAAGGGATGTAAGGAGTCAATCTACTATAATAAAAATGGAAAAGCTGTGTTATAACTGTAAGTGGCAGCGTTAGTAAAAGTAAAAAGTACTTTAACTAATAAGATATTGGGTATTTAAATATACTCGAAAAAATAAAAAGGAGTGGTACAGATGAAGAATAAACTAATTGCCAGTATAGTTACATTAACAGTGCTAGGAGGAGCAGGTACATCAACCTTTGCAGCTGTTAAAGATCGTTCACAAGAGAAGAGTAATATTAATATAATTAAGTTGAGCGATATTTTAGGGACAAGTTCAAATAGTAAAAATGGATGTAGTATTTCAGGAAGTCTTTTAAATGAATCAAATTTCAAAGGATTTTGGTGGGGGAATGGACAACATGGAACAATAATTATTGGTGGAACTATAAATAGACCTAATAATGGAAGTGGAAGTAATGGTACTGTGAATCCACCAAGTGGGGATATAGAAACACCAAATACTCCAGATACACCAGCAGTAGATGAGACACCAAGTACTCCAGATACACCAAGTGTAGATCAAACGCCAAGTACTCCAGATACACCAAGTGTAGATGAAACACCAAGCGTTCCAGATACACCAGTAGTGGATGAGACACCAAGTGTTCCGGATGCACCAGTAGTAGATGAAACACCAAGTGTAGATAATGGGACAAGTACTTCTACAAACTTTATGGCACAAGTAGAACAAGCTATATTTAATAAGGTTAATGAAGAAAGAGCGAAAGCAGGAGTTCCAGCATTAACATATAATACAACAATGGAAAAGTATGCTAGAATAAAATCACAAGATATGGGTGATAACAACTATTTCAGCCATGAAGATTTAAGTGGAAACTTAATAACTACTCAAATGAAAAAAGATGGAGTAACTTATAGAGCATGGGGAGAAAATATAGCATATGTAGGTGGTATGACTGATCCAAATGCAATTGCAGATAAAATCATGACAAAATGGATGAATTCATCAGGACATAGAGCAAATATTTTATCTACAAACTTCTCAAGTATAGGTGTAGGTGTATATAAGAGTGGAAACAGAGTATACGCTACTCAAGAGTTTTATAAGTAAGAATTTTGATATATAAAATAAAAAAATAGGTGTGTTAAAAAAATAAGACAAGCTATTTAAAGTAAAGAAGCTAAGGATTTTATAATTCTTAGCTTTTTTGCGTATAATAAAGAATTGTATATTAACTTAAATATTGAAATCTAAAAAAAATCTTACTAATATATATAGGTAGTAATTACATTTATAATATTATGTTATACTTATAACTAGTAAAATACTTTGAGGTGAAGTAATGAAACCATTAGCGGATTTAATAAGACCTAAACAGTTAAGTGAAGTTTATGGTCAACAACATATATTAGGAGAAAATAAAATTTTAGATAGGATAGTTAAAAGTGGAAGAATATCAAATATGATATTTTATGGGCCACCTGGTGTTGGAAAAACCACTGTTGCTAATATAATAGCAGAAAAGGCAGGAAAAAGATTTTATAAACTTAATGCAACAAATGCATCTTTAAAGGATATTCAAGAGATAACTAAGGAACTAGATACCTTCTTAGGTGTTAATGGAATACTCCTTTATTTAGATGAAATTCAAAATTTCAATAAAAAGCAACAACAATCTTTACTAGAATATATTGAGGATGGAAGAATAACACTTATTGCATCGACTACAGAAAATCCATATTTTTATATATTTAAGGCATTATTATCAAGATCTACAATTTTTGAATTTAAGCCAATTAGTGAAGATGATGTAAAAAAAGCAATATATAGAGCTATTAATATTAGAAGTAAAGATTATAATGAGATAAAGTTAGCTGTAAAAGATGAAGCAGTTGATTATTTAGCATCATATTGCAATGGCGATGTTAGAAAAGCTATAAATGGATTAGAGGTTGCGTTAAATTCTACAAAACCAAATAGTGAAGGTATTATTTTAATAGATTTAGATGTAGTAAGAGATTCAACTCAAAGTAAGGTTATAGGATATGATAGTGATGGAGATGCTCATTATGATATACTTAGTGCTTTTCAGAAATCAATACGCGGAAGTGATGCAGATGCAGCAATTCATTATTTAGCTAGGCTTGTTAAAGCAGGAGATTTAATTTCAATATGTAGAAGACTTCAGGTAATTGCAGCAGAAGATATTGGATTAGCTTATCCGCAAGCAAGTTTAATAGTTAAGTCATTAGTTGATTCAGCTAGAGAATTAGGTTTTCCAGAAGCTAGAATACCACTTGCAGAAGCCACTATACTTTTAGCAACAAGTCCAAAGTCGAATTCAGCATATTTAGCAATAGATTCAGCATTAAATGATTTAGAAAATATGACTATAGGGGATATACCTAACCATTTAAAGGATGCACATTATAGTGGTGCTTGTAAAATGGGAAGAGGAGTTGAATATAAATATCCACATAGTTATCCTAATCATTATGTTAATCAACAATACTTACCTGATAATATAAAGAATAAAGTTTATTATGAATATGGAGATAATAAATTTGAAAAAGTAACAAAGGATTATTGGGATAGAATTAAAAGATAGAAAAATAATTTAAAAACATGGGGGAAGAAAAAATGAAGCAAGATAAGTACAATGATTATTTACAAATTTTAAAAGAAGAATTAGTACCGGCGATGGGCTGTACAGAGCCAATAGCTATAGCATATGCAGCAGCTAAAGCAAGAGAAGTTTTAGGTAAGAAGCCACAAAAAATTATAGCAAAATGTAGTGGTAATATAGTTAAGAATGCAATGTGTGTAACAGTACCTAATACTGGAGATTTAGTAGGTATTAAGGCAAGTGCTATAATTGGGGTTTTAGCAGGAAATCCCAATAAAGAGTTACAGGTAATTAGTGAAGTTAAAGAAGACCATATAATTGAAGCAAATAAGCTTATGGCAGAAGAATATTGCTTTGTTGAAAGATTAGATACAGAAATCCAGTTACATATAATAATGGAAGTATATTCGGAAGATGATAGTGCTGAAGTAGAGATAAAATATGCACATAACAATATATCTAAAATAATTAAAAATGGAGAAATATTATTTGAAGGAAATCAAGATCCAAGCAAATATTTAGGTGTATTTATTGATAGAAGCATTTTAAATGTTAATGATATATTTGATTTTGCAAATAGTGTAGATATTAATGATGTAAAAGAGCTATTAGACAAGCAAATTGAATATAACATAACGATAGCAGAAGAAGGCTTAAAGGGCGAATATGGAGTTGGAATAGGGAAAATGCTTATGAAGTGTTATCCAGAGTCTATTGTAACTAAACTTAAGGTTTATGCAGCAGCAGCTTCTGAAGCTAGGATGAGTGGTAGTTCTCTGCCAGTTATGACTAACTCAGGGAGTGGAAATCAAGGTATGGCAACTTCAATTCCAGTAATAATATATGCAAAGGAAAAAGGATTATCTGAAGAAAGGTTATATAGAGGGTTAATATTTTCGAATCTTATGACAATACATCAAAAAACAGGAATAGGAAGGCTTTCAGCATTTTGTGGAGCTGTAAGTGCAGGATGTGCTAGTGGAGCGGCTATTACGTATTTGGAAGGAGGAACATTAGAGCAAATTAATAAGACTGTTACAAATACGTTAGCTAATATATCTGGTATAGTATGCGATGGTGCAAAGGCATCTTGTGCAGCTAAGATTGCTACAAGTGTTGATGCAAGTATGATGAGTCATTATCTTGCAATGGAAGGACAATGTTATAGTCCTAAAACAGGGATTCTAAAAGAGAATATTGAAGAAACAATAACGGCAGTAGGTAGACTAGGAAAAGAGGGTATGAAAGAAACTGATAAAGAAATATTAGATATAATGCTTGAAGAATGATATATATAATTATCTTCTAAATATATAAAATAAGTATAATCAAGAGTTGAAAAGTTTACATAAAAAAATTTTAAAATTAAGCTAGAAGTAGAGTAAATCATGGTTGACAAAAGCAGAGTAAGTTAGTATGATATAAATATAAAGCAGAGCAAAAAAGTCTGAATAAGGGGTGAGAAAGTGAAATTATCAACTAAAGGAAGATATGGAGTAAAAGCCATGGTTGAACTTGCAATACATTATGGAGATTCTCCCCTATCAATAAAAACTATTTCGCAAAGACAAGGGATATCTGAATATTATTTAGAACAGTTGTTTTCGCCACTTAGGAAAGCAAAACTTATAAATAGTATAAGAGGAGCTCAAGGTGGATATATATTGGGAAGGGAACCAAAAGAAATTAAGATTTCAGATATAATGTATGTACTTGAAGGTCCTATAGAGATTGCAGATTGTATTGAAGGGGTTGCGTGTGATAATATAGATTGTTGTGCAACTAGACTTTTATGGACAAAAATAAAGAATAGTATAGATGAGGTTATGGAAGGCATAACGTTACAAGATATAGTAGATGACTACAATAAAATTAAAGAAAAGAATGAAGCATTAACGTTACAGAGGAGTGAATAATATATGAAAACAGTATATATGGATTACGCGGCTACTACTTATGTAAAACCAGAGGTTTTAAATGAAATGATGCCGTATTTTACAGAAAAGTTTGGAAATCCATCATCTTTCTATGGAATATCAAGAGAAACAAAGATGGCAATAGATAAAGCAAGAGGGCAAGTTGCTACAGCTTTAAATTGTGATATGAGTGAGGTTTACTTCACGGGAGGTGGATCTGAAGCTGATAACTGGGCAATAAAAGGTATTGCTTCAGCTCATAGAAAAAAAGGTAATCATATAATTACTACTAAAATAGAACACCATGCAGTTCTTCATACTTGTGAGTATTTAGAAAAGAACGGATTCGAAGTAACATACTTAGATGTTAATGAAGAAGGATTTATTGATTTAGAAGAATTAAAAAATGCTATAACAGATAAAACTATTTTAGTATCAATTATGTTTGCTAATAATGAAATTGGAACTATTCAACCTATAAAAGAAATCGGTGCAATTTGTAGAGAAAGAAAAGTTTTATTCCATACAGATGCAGTTCAAGCAGTAGGAAATGTTCCGGTAGATGTAAAAGAAATGAATATTGACCTTTTATCTTTAGCAGGTCATAAAATATATGGACCTAAAGGAATAGGTGTTTTATACATAAGAAAAGGTGTAAGAATAGACAACTTGATCCATGGTGGAGGACAAGAAAGATCTAGAAGAGCAGGAACAGAAAATATTGCTGCTGTTGTTGGATTAGGTAAAGCTATAGAGTTAGCTACTAAAGATATTGAAGGTCATATGGAAAGACTTTCAGCTTTAAGGGATAAACTTATAGATGGAATATTAGAAAAAGTTCCTTACTCATATTTAAATGGACCAAGAGGTGAGAAGAGATTACCTGGTAATGCAAATGTAAGATTTACTTATATAGAGGGTGAATCAATCTTATTATCATTAGATTTTGAAGGAATCTGTGCTTCAAGTGGTAGTGCATGTACATCAGGATCATTAGACCCATCTCATGTACTTTTAGCAATAGGTTTACCACATGAATTAGCTCATGGATCATTAAGATTAACTTTAGGTGATGGATCAACAGAAGAAGATGTTGATTATGTTTTAGAAGTATTACCTGCAATTATACAAAGAATAAGAAATATGTCACCATTATGGAGTGACTTTGTTAAGAAGGGAGAAAAATAATTATGATATATACAGATAAAGTTATGGACCATTTTAGAAATCCAAGAAATGTAGGAGAAATTGAAGACGCAAACGGTGTTGGAGAAGTTGGAAATGCTAAGTGCGGAGATATAATGAGAGTTTATTTAAAAGTTGAAGATAACATAGTTAAAGATGTTAAATTCCAAACTTTTGGATGTGGATCAGCTATAGCTTCATCTTCAATGGCTACAGAAATGATTAAAGGAAAAACTTTAGAAGAAGCTTGGGAATTATCAAATAAAGCTGTTGCTGAAGCTTTAGATGGACTTCCACCAGTAAAAATGCACTGTTCAGTATTAGCTGAAGAAGCTATACACAAAGCAATTAATGACTACAGAAAGAATGCTGGATTAAGCACTGACGGATGGGAATTCGAAGAAACAGATCATGATGAATTACATGATGCAGTACACGGACACGAATAAAAAACTTAAGGTGTGATTTGATGGAAAAGAAGAAAAAAGTAGTTATAGGTATGAGTGGCGGAGTTGATAGCTCCGTTGCTGCTTACCTTTTGAAAGAGCAAGGTTACGATGTAATTGGTGTTACAATGCAAATATGGCAAGAAGATAAGGATTATACAGAAAGAGAAGGTGGATGTTGTTCACTTTCAGCTGTAGATGATGCAAGAAGAGTTGCTAATAGAATTGGAATTCCTTTTTATGTAATGAACTTTAGAGATAGCTTTAAAGAAAAAGTTATTGATTATTTTGTTCAGGAATACATAGATGGTAAAACACCAAATCCATGTATAGCATGTAATAAGCATTTAAAATTTGATGAATTATTAAGAAAAGCTCAAGGAATAGGTGCTGATTATGTTGCAACTGGTCATTATGCTAAAATTGAACAAGATGAAAATGGAAGATATTCTTTAATACGTTCAGATGATGATAGAAAAGACCAAACATATGCATTATATAACTTTACGCAAGAACAATTAGCACATACTCTTATGCCTTGTGGAGAATATACTAAGGATAGAATAAGAGAAATAGCTAAGGAAATAGGGTTAACAGTATATAATAAAAAAGATAGTGAAGAAATTTGCTTTATACCTGATAATAATCATGGTAGATACATAAGTGAAGCTAGACCATTAGAAGTTGTTCCAGGAAACTTTGTTGATAAGAATGGAAATGTACTAGGTCAGCATAAGGGAATAGTATACTATACAATAGGTCAAAGAAAGGGATTAGGAATAGCTCTTGGAAGACCAGTATTTGTAACAGATATTAATCCTAGAACGAATGAAGTTGTATTAGGACCAGAAGAGGATATATTTAAGACAGATTTAGTTGCTAAAGATCTTAACTTTATACCATTTGATAAGTTAGAGGAGCCAATAACAGTGGAAGCTAAGGTTAGATATTCAGGAAGACCTGCTGAAGCGGTTATTTCACCTTTAAGGGATGGGAAAGTTAAAGTAAGTTTTAAAGAGAAACAAAGAGCAATAACAAAAGGCCAATCAGTTGTTTTCTACCAAGGAAACAAAGTTGTTGGTGGAGGAATTATTGCTGGTATAATATAAGAAATAAGAAGTCATAGTTAGAGGTAACTATGGCTTTTTTTGTTTGGGTAAGAGTGAAGGTTGAAGAACATAATAGTTTCAACCTTCACTTTTACCTATTTAAGCATTTCTATAACATAATTAGGTAATGCAAATGAACCTTTATGTATGTCTGTATTATAATATTTTGTAGAAAGTCCTAAGGAATTCCAAGCATCACTATTTAAATCTTTAATTGGATCTAATGTTTTTGAAGCAAAAGAGAATATCATATGACCTGATGGATATGTTGGCATATGGTATTGATATGCTTTGCAAATATCAAATAAACTATTAAGCTTTTTATAAGATCTTTTCATTTCATATGCATTATTAGGATAGTAAGGGCTTTCACATTGATTAATCAATATACCTTTATCAGTTAATGCATTATAACAATCAGTATAAAACTCAGTTGTAAATAAACCTTCTCCAGGACCAATAGGATCGGTAGAATCAACTATAATTAAATCATATAAGTTTTTTTTATCTTTAACAAATTTAATTCCGTCTTCAAAGTATAAGTTAACTCTAGGATCATTTAATTTACATGATGTAAATGGTAAGTATTCAATAGAAGCATCAACAACTAGCTTGTCTATTTCCACCATATCTATTTTTGTAATATTATTATATCTAGTAAGTTCTCTAACAGTACCACCATCACCAGCACCAATTACTAGAACGTTTTTTATATTAGGATTTGTTGCTAAAGCCACATGTGTTATCATTTCATGATAAATGAACTCATCTTTTTCAGTAACCATAGTCCAATTATCAATAATTAATACTCTACCAAATTCATAGGTATCTATTATGTCTATTTTTTGAAAATCACTTTGAGCAGAATAAAGATGATTTTTTACTTTCATTGAAAAGTTAACATTGTCTGTTTGATTTTCAGTATACCATAATTCTATATTCATCTATTTAAACCTCCATCTTATGAGTTATTGTTAAATTATTATATTCACCATCACCAAAGGTCCTAATTTTATCGACTAGTCCTCTAGAGACCTCTGTAGATTCACTTCTATCTGCACTTAATGCTTTTTCAAGATACTTAAATCCTCTCCAAGGATTAACGCTATCACCACAAGTAAATAAATCTACTGATGCATAACCATACTCTGGCCATGTGTGTATTGTAAGATGTGATTCTTGTATTATAACTGCGCCACTTACTCCCCATGGGTTAAACTTATGAAAGCAGCTTGTTACTATAGTTGCATTAGCTTCTAAAGCAGCTTGATTCATATGTTTTTCAATAGCCTCATGATCTTTTAGTAATTCCTTGTCACAGTTATAATATTCCACTAAAATATGTCTTCCTAATTGTTCAATATTCATAATAAAAACCTCCAAAAATTTAATTTACATCCATCCAACGGATAAGTATTTTCTTAATAAAAATGCGGTGTTCATAAAACCTCCTATAAAAAATAATAAAAAAAGTTTAGTAATACTAAATTTATAATTAACTATTACTAATACAAGGATATTTTACAGTTTTTACAGCTAAATGTCAATATTTTCTTTGGTGAATTTTTATAGAGCTTCATAGCAAAATTTATTTTTAATATAATAAAAATAAATAAAACCACAATAATTATCTTAAATTATTGTGGTTTTAAAATATTAATAATTTATATTATTTTATAATAATTCAATATTTGCTTCTTCACATTTTTCATGAGTATATTGATCCCAGATAGAAGCTTGAACTTCTCCTATATGAGCCTTTCTTAAGAAGAACATACAAATTCTTGATTGTCCGATTCCACCACCCATAGTAAGTGGAAGTTTTTCTTCTAATAATGCTTTGTGGAATGGTAGAGTACATCTATCTTCACATCCAGATTTTTTTAACTGATATTCTAAAGCAGTTTTGTCAACTCTAATTCCCATAGATGAAAGCTCTATAGCTGAATCAAATAATGGATCATAGAATAAAATATCACCATTTAAAGACCAATCATCATAATCAGGACTTCTTCCATCATGTTTTTCACCAGACTTTAATGTATCACCAATACCTATTATAAATACAGCCTTATGTTCTTTACATATAGCATTTTCTCTTTCTTTAGATGAAAGGGAAGGATACATATTTTCTAATTCTTGAGAAGTAATAAAAGTAATATCATCAGGTAGAATTTTTTCTATATCTGGATATTCAGTTGCAACAAAATCTTCAGTAGCTTTAAATACTGAGAAGATTTTTCTAACAGTATCTTTTAATGTGTTTACATTTCTTTCTTCTTTACTAATAACCTTTTCCCAATCCCACTGATCTACATAAATTGAATGAAGATTATCTAATTCTTCATCTCTTCTTATAGCATTCATATCAGTGTATAAGCCAGTTCCAGATTCAAATTTATATCTATGTAGAGCGAATCTTTTCCATTTTGCTAATGAATGAACAATTTCTATATTGCTATTATCAATTGCTAACATATCAAAGCTTACAGGTCTTTCTGTGCCATTTAAATTATCATTTAATCCTGAAGAGTTTTCTAAAAATAATGGAGCAGAAACTCTTGTCAAGTTTAAAGTTTTAGCTAGCCTAGTTTCAAAAAAATCTTTAACTTTTTTGATTGCTATTTCAGTTTCTATTAGTGATAAGTTTGATTTGTAGTTTTCTGGTACGAAAACTTTAGATTTTAATTCTTTTGTCATAATAATAACCCCCTAAATAAAATAAAATAAAAAAACCCTTCATCCTAAAAAATATAGGACGAAAGGTAAATTCCGCGGTACCACCTAATTTGCATTAAAATGCCAACTTAATCAGTGCTAAATTTAAAATAAAATTTAAGACTGTCCCATTATAACGGTAGGGTCCCGTCTAAGCCTAATAAAGTGTAAAATTTCATAAATATAAATTTATTACTCGTTCAGTTAGAAGCTCAGGAATGTTTTTCATTAAAACTAATCTTATAAGGCTTACACCATCCCTTACTCGCTTAAAGATATCATTAAAACTACTCTTTCCGTCAAAGCTGATTAAATAATTTGTTATTAACATATTTCTTAGTGTTAATAATAAACTAAAAAAATATCGTTGTAAAGAGAAAAAATTAATTAATTGTAAAAAAAATATGAAGAAATAAAATATATTTGATATAAACTTCACATATTGTTTTACTTTTAAGCATATTTATTATAAAATTAGAATTTGAACTAATACAATTAAATTTATTAATTTTAAAATAAGGAGGAGATAGGATGAAGAGAAAAATTAATTGGCAGAAAATCCTAAGTTATTTTGTAATAATAACATTAATTTCTACAATTGCATTTTTAGTTTTTGCAATTAATAAAGCACCTACAATAGCAGATCCTAATGAGCCGTTTATTCGTATAAAAAGTGATTATGCATTAATGCTATCACAGTGTATTTTAGGCGTAGTGGCAATGCTATTACCAGGAATGCTTGAACATAAGTTGAAAATTCAAATACCATCAAATATGCTAATTTTATATACTATATTTTTATATTCCGCTATATATTTAGGAGAGGTAAAAAGCTTTTATTATAATGTTCCAAATTGGGATAATATATTACATACATTTAGCGGTGCTATGATCGGAGCATTAGGATTTTCTATTGTAACGCTATTAAATAAGACTGAAGAAGTTCCGATGAATTTAAGTCCTATATTTGTAGCATTATTTTCATTTTGCTTTGCAGTAACATTAGGAGTAGTTTGGGAGTTTTATGAATTTACTTTTGATGGTTTATTAGGTCTTAATATGCAAAAATTTGCATTAGAAAATGGTACACAATTAATCGGAAGAGAAGCTTTAACAGATACTATGGTAGATTTATTTGTAGATGCTGTTGGAGCGCTAATTATGAGTATAATAGGTTACATTTCATTAAGGTATAATAAAGGTTGGATAGAAAAACTTCAAGTTAGAATAAAAAAATAAAGTCTAAAATAAAAGTAAAATAAATTGTAGATTTTGCAATTTATTTTACTTTTTTATATTTAGTTGGAATTATTTTCTTCAACAGTATATAATTATAATAAGAATTTATAAACAAGATAAGAGGAGGAGTAGACTATGAGTTTAAATTGGAGCTTAAAAGAGTTATATCCATCTTTTGAAAGCGATGAATTTAAATTAGATATGGAAAAACTTACAACGAAAATTCAAGAAATTAATGAATGGGCAAATGAAATTGTAAAAGATGATTGCAATATATTATTAAAGCTAGAGGACTATATAAAGAAATATTCGAAATTAACTGAGTTGATTAGTAAAATAGGTGCTTTTATAGAATTAAGTATTAGCGTAAATACAAAAGATTCTGAAGCATTAAGGTACTCTGATATTTTTGAAAAAAAATTAACTTATATTGTGGAAGCTTCAACTAAGTTAGAAAGATATATAAGTAAAATAAGTAATATTGACTCTATAATTGAAAAATCAGAATTACTTAAGGCTCATGAATTTGTATTAAAAAATATTGTGGAACAAAGTAAGTACTTATTAAGTGATAAGGAAGAAAGTATTATTGCAAATATGAAAAATACTGGTTCTAATGCATGGAGTAAGCTTAAGGATAACTTGATATCATCATTAAAAGTTGAAATTAATGAAGATGGTGAAGTAAAAGAATACCCTTTAACAGTAGTATTAAATATGGCTGAAGATAAATCTGAAGAAGTAAGAAAAAGGGCTTATGAAGCTGAAATAGCATCATACAAAAAAGTTGAAGAAGGTGTTGCTGCGGCTCTTAATGGAATAAAGGGAGAAGTAATAACAGTTTGCGATTTTAGAGGGTATAAATCACCTTTAGAAAAAACTCTTTTAGATTCAAGAATGGATGAAGAATCACTTAATGCAATGTTAGATGCTATGAAGGAGAGTCTACCTGCTTTTAGAAAATATTTAAGAAGAAAGGCAGAAATGTTAGGTCATACAAATGGGTTACCTTTCTATGATTTATACGCTCCAATATCAAGCGCTGATATGAAATTTACATATGACGAAGGAGCAAGATTTGTTGTTAAAAACTTTAGAACATTTAGTGATAATTTAGGTGATTTTGCTCAAAAAGCTATAGATAATGACTGGATAGATGTTGAACCTAGAGAAGGAAAGGTAGGAGGAGCATTTTGTGCTGGACTTCACTTCATAGGAGAAAGCAGAGTTTTATTAAATTATGGTGGTAGCTTTGGTGATGTAGTAACTATGGCACATGAGCTTGGACATGGATTCCATGGAGAATGCTTAAAAAAAGAAGCAATATTAAATTCAGAGTATCCAATGCCTATCGCAGAAACAGCATCTACATTCTGCGAAACTATAATAAAAAAGGCTGCTATAAAAGAAGCTAATAAAGATGAAGCATTAGCTATATTAGAAGCAGAAATTTGTGATTGTACACAAGTAATAGTGGATATATATTCAAGATTTTTATTTGAAAAATCAGTATTTGAAGCAAGAAAAGAAAGTGCGTTAACAGTAGAGAAAATTAAGGAATTAATGTTAGAAGCACAAAGAGAATCTTATGGAGATGGATTAGATCCAGAATATTTACATCCATATATGTGGGCATGGAAGCCACATTATTATGATGCAAATTATAATTACTATAACTTCCCATATGCTTTTGGATTATTATTTGCAAAGGGTTTGTATGCTGAATATTTAAAGAAGGGTACTAGTTTTACAAGTGAGTATGAAAAACTTTTATCAATAACAGGAAAAAATAAAATTGCAGATATAACAAAAGAAGTTGGTATAGATATTCATAATAAAGAATTTTGGAAAAATTCATTAAAAACGATACAAGATGATATAGAGAAATTTATTGAACTTAGTAAATAAACATAAAGGAGGATTATATTTTTATGGAGATAAAGTTGGATAAAAAAGAAGTAGTGTTAGTTTTAGATGCACTAGTAGAAACATTAGCATTTGATAATAATGCAGATGATATTAAGGAAGTATATAATAAAATAGTGAAGCAAACTAACATGGATGAATATGAAATGATAGGATAGTTTAAATAAAAAAGTAACTAACTTAAATATCTTAATGATAATAAAGTTAGTTACTTTTTTATATTATCTATAACGTAATTATTTTGAAAAATATATAAGATAGAAAAGTGATATAGATATAATATATAGCTAAGAATATAGAAAAAAATAATATTACTAATTTATTATGAGTAAGAAAGCTTTGAAAATTAGAAAAAAATATATCAAAAAACCAAGTTTTATTTTCAAGTAAGTCTTCTTTTATTAATAATGGTGAAAAATTAATATTTTTATTAATTCTATTTTTTATGTAATAAGGTAAATCATCAGCAATTACAATTGGAGTTTCTAATGAAGAATCTTCTTTTATAACACAGTTTTTCTGTGGAATAGCAATAATATTAGTAATTGGTATATCACAAGATAAAATATCTTGTAAAATGCTATAGCATTTTAAACATTCTTCAGAAAGTGAATTTATTATTTTAAAATCTATTATTGTATCATTTGAGGAATTAAAGCTATCTAAAGAAAGTGATTTAGGTATATCAAATTGATAATAATCATCATAAGAAAAATTTAAAGTTTTAATAGCAAAAATTCCACCAGTAGTAATTACTAATTCGTCTATAGAGCAAGAATTATCCTCATCATTTTCTAAATAGATATTATTTAATATAATACCGTCATTTTTTAGTGATTTTAAACAATTTGCCACTTTACGGGAGTTATAAATTTTATTATAAACGTAGTTTAAATCTAAATAAATTTTATTATAAATATTAAATTTTATTGCGCATATATGCATCAAATAAATAAAATATATAGTTGCTAAAATATTAAAATTAATATGAAATAAGTAACCAATACTAATAATTAAGAATGGAACTCTTAAGTATGTTTTTTTAATAATAAAAATAAATATTTTTATTATTATATTTATTAAAAGAAATAGTCCATAACAGATTAGTTTCATGACTATCCATATAATATTTACTAAAACAAGCAACATTGACGTAGCCTCCTTTAGTATTAGATTACCTAGTTTCTGGGAAATTATTCATCTTTTAAAATAAATTGTTTAGTTTTTCCCATAAAATATGCTAAACGAATCATTTTGACTTCTTCTTTAGACATTTTACGTTTATATATTTTTTCGAATTCGTTTATTAAAGCTTCTGAATCAAGTTTTTCCTTTTTTACTTTAGGCCGCTTTTCAGTGCTCTTAATAAAGATATTTGGAGAAAGCTTTTTTGAATAAACTGACTTAAAAATTTCAGCAGTATAATGAGCATCAAAAAAGGCATCATGAAAATCACCTTCAATAGGTATATTAAGGGCTTCTACAGCGTTTTTTAAGCTGACTTTTTGTCCCTTAGGTAGTTTGAATAATTTACTAGTGTAATTTTGAATATCTATATATTTATTTGAAATTTTAGAAGCATCAAGATTATAAAACTCTACATTTCTAATTAGTTCTTTTATATCAGAATTTCCCCATACAACCAGTATATTTTCTTCTTTACCAATAAATTTTATAAATTCCCTATAAACAGATTTAAAGTTTTTTGAAGTATTTAAATCTTCGATATTAATTTTAGTTAAGTTTTCTACATAAGGATGAAGTTTTTCATGTATATTTGGTTTTATTAAAGAATTAAAAGTAGAAATTGTTTTTAAATCTTTAGTAATTTTTATTGCTCCAATTTGAATAATTTCAAATAATAATGGAGGCTTAGTTTCAGAAGTATTGATATCATCAGGATGTTGTTGATTATATTCTAAATCAAAAATTATATAACTCATCTTTCACCTACAAATTAAATTTTTTATTATTTTTAGTAATTTACATAACTCTTATTACATATATTAAAACATAAATAAATAAAAAAGTCTTAAAAAGAGGTGCAAAAATAATGAGTATTTATGTTTTAAAATCTTATGTGGAAGAATGTTTACAATTAGGAATTGAGCCAACTTTTCATGGATTAAATAATTATTATAAAGAAAAAGCTTTAACAAAAGAAAAGTAAAATAAAAATTTACTTTTAACTTTATAATAAAGGTGTATAATTGATTAAAGAACTCAAGATATGAAATAACTTTTTAATTTATAAGTTATTGAAAAAGATAAGTGTGGTGAATTAAATTTGAACACAAGAAAATTAACGGAAGCAGCTATGTTATCTGCGTTGTTTGTTGTAACTAGCATGATGGCCATTTATACAGGAATAGCATATACATTATATCTAGATATGATTGTTCCACTTTTTATTTGCTTAACATATATGAGGTTAGATGGAAAATATACTTTGTTATCATCGGTAACTTCATTACTTATTGTTACATTATCATTAGGAGATGTAGCCTCTGCTATTTGGATGAGTCAAGGAATAATAATGGGATTAATATGTGGATATTTTATAAGAAAAAAAGGAACAATCTTTGATGACTTTTTTTATTCAGCAATTTTAGGCTGTTTCGTTATGATATTAATAGATATATATTTTTCTAAATTAACAGGATATAGTTTCATGAAAGAATTTGATAGTTATAGAGGGTTATTTCCTTTAAATGAAGAGTATATGTCTATTGTATTTAGTATATTTGTTGCTACAATACCTATTAGTACTATATTGATTGTGTATTTAGGAGCATTATTTATCGGAAAAAAGCTTAACATATTAAATGAAAATACTAAAGAAAAATATATGATTGTTAGGAACTTTAAGAAATATGGAGCATATATATGCTGTAGTAAAAATACATATTTTGTAGGTATAATATATTTGATTATATATGAATTGTTAAATATAATTGGGTTTGAATTTAATTTTGTATATTTTAAAAATGTAGTAATGGCAATAAGAGTAGTAGTAATATACTTTATATTAAAAGATTCCTTTTCTTTTGTTATAAAGGGATTAGCATTAAGAAGTAAGTCACAAGGAATGACCTCAATTATATGGTTATTATTAGTTTATATGTTGTTAGTTAATTTCAAATTTACATTTATAGTCCTAGTAATAGCTAGTTTAGCTATTAATTATTTTATGAAGATTAGAGAAATTCAAATTAATATGTTAGATAAAATTTTAGTGAAAAGATAAATATTATATGATAAAAATTAATTAGGAACTCATTATTGAGTTCCTAATTAATTTTTCTAATAATTTTTATAAAAGACTTAATGAGTTTACATCTAGTTTATAAGTTACATCTTTTCTTTCAACTATAATATTAATCTTCTTTTTTAGTTCTTCATCGTCCATAATTTTTGTTATAAGTTCTTTTGTTGGATTCATAGCATAAGGTATTCCAACAGATTTAAACATTGTAAAATCGCCAGCAGTATCACCATAGGCATAGCTTTTACTTAAGTCTATATCATGCTTTTCACATAATTCTTTAATGGCTTTTTCTTTACTTTCAGAATCCCACATAGGAGTAATATATCCATTATATTTATTGTCTTTATCTAATTCATATATTGTACCTCTATAGTCATCCATATGGTATTTTAAAGACATTTCTCTAACCAATTCTATAGGTGAACCAGAGATAGCAATTACAATATCACCATTATCTTTATGCCATTTAATTCTTTCTCTTGAAAATGTATAAACTCTATCCCCTTTTTGCTCTATCACTTTTTTTGCAATATAGTCTATATGATATTTATCTAGTCCTTTAATAGCCTCTATATATACATCCACCATCTTTAAAAGGTAAGTATCATAATCACCTTGTCTTTTATCCCAATTAATATAAGCAGGTTTTACTTCTTTAAACCACTTATTTTCATCAACTAAGTCGTATTTAATTATTTTTTTAAATACTTCAGTAATAAGTCCTTCTCTATATATTGTTCCGTCTATATCAAAAAATGCAGCGCTTCTTGACATTAAAAAAACCTCCTTATTTTTTTATTAGTATATGTAGATATTAATATATATAATAATAAATAAGTTAAAAAAGTGCAAATAGAAATGATAAATAAGAAAGAATTAAGAATATTGACAAAGATTTATAAAGTAATATAATTAGTATATAAAAATTAAATAAAATTATGCTAGGGGTGCCATAAGGCTGAGAAATAAGTTATTATTAACCCTTATACCTGATCTGGATAATACCAGCGTAGGAAAGCTTATTAATATATATAAATAATTCCAAATTAATAAAGTTAAAATTTTACATTTATTAAAATGAAAAAATAGATATATATTGTTTGTAATCATACAGCTATACTCCAGTCGGGGATAGCTGTTTTTTTATTTTATAAAATATTTGAGTTTAAGAATAGGAGAAAATAAAATGAGAAATTATAAGATACCAACATTAACAATAGCAGGATCAGATTCTTCAGGTGGAGCAGGTGTACAAGCAGATTTAAAAACATTTAGTGCAATTGGTACTTATGGAATGAGTGTAATAACTGCTATAACAGCACAAAACACACAAGGAGTATTTCTTGTAGAAGATTTAAGTAAAGAAATAATAGAAAAGCAAATAGAAGTTGTGTTTGAGGATATAGAACCAAAGGCTGTAAAAATAGGAATGGTATCTAGTCCAGAAATAATTAATTCAATTGTTAAGACATTAAGAAAATATAATCCTAAATATTTAGTTGTTGATCCTGTTATGATATCGAAAAGTGGATATTCACTATTAAAGTCAGAAGCAAAAAAGAGTTTAATAGAAGAATTAATCCCTATGGCATATATAATTACTCCTAATACACCAGAAGCGGAAGAAATTACAGGAATAAAAATAAATAATGTTGATGATATGAGAGAAGTAGGAGAAAAAATATTAGAATTAGGACCTAAATATGTGTTAATGAAAGGTGGTCACCTTGAAGGGGATGCAGTTGATGTATTAATAGGTAAAGATACTTTTGAGATTTATAAACAAGAAAGATTAGATAGAAAAAATACTCATGGAACAGGATGTACATTATCTTCAGCAATAACTTCACATTTAGCTTTAGGATATGATATTAAAGAAGCTGTTAAGTTAAGTAAAGAGTATATAACAGAGGCAATAAGACACAGTTTTGATATTGGAAATGGAGTTGGACCTGTTAATCATTTTTACAAATTTAACTCTTAGTTATATAGAGTCTAATTTTTATATAAAATTTATAATAATTAGTTTAAGCAAATGAGATTGGTAGCATAAATTTGATAAAAGTTTTAGTGATATAACAACTAGCTAGCATATGAATTTTAAGATTAAGAGAAGGGAAAAAGAAATGTTCGAATTAATTAATAAAGTAAAAAAAATAAATCCATTAGTTCTTCATTATACAAATGAAGTTACAATAAATGATTGTGCAAATATAACTCTTGCTTTAGGGGCAAGTCCACTTATGAGTTATTCTGAAGAGGAGGTTGAAGAAATAGTAAGTGTTGCAAGCTCTGTTGTAATTAATATTGGAACTATGAATTCAAGTAGATTAAATTTATTTGTAAAGGCAGGAAAGGCTGCTAATAAGTTTAATAAACCTGTTATTTTAGATCCAGTAGGTGTATTTGCAACTAAGACAAGAACAAACTTTGTAAATATGCTTTTAAATGAAATAAAGTTTGATGTTATAAAAGGGAATATATCAGAAATAAAGTTTATTGGAGGATTAGACGTAAGAGGACAAGGGGTTGATTCCTTTGATGATGGAGAGGATATATCAGAAGTAGTGAAAAAAGTAGCAAATAAATTAGGGTGTATAGTTGTAGCTACTGGAAAAGTTGATTTTGTTAGTGATGGAGAAAATGTTATTAAAGTAGCAAATGGTACACCTAAGTTAAAAAGTGTTACAGGTACAGGCTGTATGACAGGGAGTTTAATTGGAAGTTACTTAGGAGCATATAACTGCTTAAAGCAAGATGAAAAGAATATATTTAAAAGGGTAGAAGCTGTTTCAATGGGGGTTATTACTATGGCATTAGCTGGTGAGTTAGCAGATGAAAATGATATTGCTATAGGAAGTTTTAAGGAAAAGCTTATGAACAATGTATATGAAATGAATAAAGAAAAATTAGAGGAATATGCGAGGATAAATTAAGATGAAGTTTTCAGAAGTTTTATTTAAAGAAGTTGAGGAATTATGGAATGAATATTTAGAGCATCCATTTGTTAAAGGAATAGGTGAAGGAAATTTAGATAAAGAAAAATTTAAAAATTATTTAATACAGGATTATTTATATTTAAAGGATTATGGGAAAGTATTTGCTATGGGAATAGTTAAGGCTAAAACTATGAAGGAAATGAAGTTTTATCACAACGCTATTTCAGGAATTGTAAATGATGAGACAGCAGTTCATATTGATTATTTAAAAGGTTTTGGGCTTTCACCAGAGGAAACAGAGAAACAAAAATGTAAATTAACAACTGCAGGTTATACAAGTTTTATGTTGGGTATTGCTTTAAAAGGAGATTGTAAAGAGATTGCTATGGCTACAATGCCATGTACATGGAGTTATTATTACATTGGAAAATATCTTTATAACACTTATAAAGAAAATTTAGATAATAATTTTTATGCTCCTTGGATATTAGAATATTCAGCAGAATCTTTTGAAAAATGTGTAGAGGATTGGAAAATATATATCGATGATATTTGTAAAGATTTAAGTAAAGAAGAAGAAGCAAATCTTATAGATATATTTATAAAATCAAGCCTTTATGAAATGGATTTTTGGAATATGGCTAATAAATAGCATCAAGGGAGAATAATATAATGATTATTTTTTGTGGCATTATATCAGTAATAATATTTTTGTTTTATTTTAGAGATTTAAAAAGAAATCCAATTACAACTAAGCAAATGGTGATAATTGCAATGATGAGTGGTTTAGCTTTTATGCTTAGCTTAATAAAATTTATAAGATATCCACAGGGAGGAGGAATTACATTATTTTATATGATTCCAATAATTATGCTTTCTCTTATATATGGGAGAACTGCAGGGATTACAGGTGGATTAATATTAGGATTTTTAATTTTATTAGGAGGAGCAGCGCCAATACACCCAATTCAATTTTTATTAGATTTTTTACTAGGTCCTATGGCGTTGGGGTTAGCTGGTATTTTTGGCAATGATAAAAAATATAAAATAATTTTAGGATGCTTATTTGCAACTATGTTATGTGTTTTTTCCTCATTTGTATCAGGAGTAGTATTTTTCGGACAGTATGCACCAAAAGGAATGAACGTGTATTTATATTCATTTATATATAATTATAGTAGTGGTGGAGTAGAAGGGATTTTAAGTACAATATTAATGAGTTTATTACCGATAAACAGGTTTAGAAAGATAGCTTTATCTAACAATAATGCAGCATAAGGAGGAGAAAATGGATAGTTTAAAATTATATTTAGTAACTGATTCAGGTATTTTAAAAGATAGAAATTTTTATGAATGTATTGAAGAAGCCTTAAAGGGTGGAGTTACTATGCTTCAATTAAGAGAAAAGGAAGCTAGCGGAAAAGAATTTTTAGAAAAGGCAATTAAACTTAGAGAATTGACTAAAAAGTACAATGTTAAATTTATAATAAATGATAGGGTTGATATTGCAATGCTTTGTAATGCTGATGGAGTTCATGTTGGACAAAGTGATATACCTGCAAATGAAGTTAGAAAGCTTATAGGAGAAGATAAAATAATAGGAGTATCTGCTAGGACTATAAAGGAAGCAATGGATGCAAAGGAAAATGGAGCAGATTATCTTGGTGTTGGAGCTATGTTTACAACTACTACTAAGTTAGATGCAAAGTCTGTAACTATAGATCAATTAAAAGATATAAAAGAAGAAGTTAAACTTCCGATAGTTACAATAGGGGGATTATCATTAAATAATATTGAAAAGTTAAAGAAATGTAATATTGATGGGTTTGCGGTCGTATCTGCTATATTAGGAGCAGTAGATATAAAATCAGAGTGTGAAAAATGGATTGAAAAGATAAGGAATTTTTAAGGGGATTAAAATATGCAAATAACAAAAGTAAGGGAAAATACTACAAAAAAGATAGTATTAAGTGGAATATTAATTGCTATAGCTACAGTTTTAGGTACATTTTCTATACCGATATTAGGAGCAAAAGCATCACCAATACAACATTTTATTAATGTTATAGCTGGAGTATCTTTAGGACCAATTTATGGTGTTTCATGTGCATTTGTTTCAGCACTTATAAGAAATATATTAGCAACTGGAAGCTTATTAGCCTTTCCAGGAAGTATGGTAGGAGTGTTTTTTGCAGGTATATTATATAAAAAATTTAAAAAGATAGAATTTGCAGTAATAGGAGAAGTAATAGGTACTGGAATAATAGGAGCTATACTTGCTTATCCATTAGCAGCTTTTGTATTAGGAAAGGAAGTTGCATTATTTGTGTATATTATTCCATTTTCAATAAGTTCTATTTTAGGGAGTATAATGGCTTATATATTATTAAAAATAAAAGTGATTAGAGAGTTTTTAATAAAATAACATATTATAATTTATTAAAATAATTGAAGTTAAATTAGTTTAATTTCAATTATTTTTTATTTTCTGTAAATTGAATAATAGAGAAATTTATGAATAAAATTATTCAAAAAATTGAAAATTACAACTTAACTGGCTATAAGAGTAAAAAGGTGTATAATATGACATGACAATAACTTACATGAGGTGATAGCTATGATATTTTGCAAAGGAAAGAATTATATTTTTAGTAAGGATGTTTATTTAGCAAGTGATGAGAGAGTAGAAAAGCTAAGTGCTGATCAAATCGACAGATATGATGGCTTAGAAGTACAAGTTGGACATAGTTACTTAGGATATATAAATAATTCAAGAATTTCTTCAAGCTGGTGCAAAGAAGTAAAATAGCTTATAGTGAGAAAGGTCTGTATGAGATTGAAATTTTTAGTTCAATCTCATACAGACTTTTTTTATTTTTTTGAGTTTTAGGTAAGTTTGATTAGTAGTAAAGATTGATTGTATAATTAAATAATAGGAATAATTAATAATAGTTAAAGTTTAAGAGGAGGTTGTATTTTGAGAATACTACATACTGGAGACTGGCACTTAGGTAAAAATTTAGAAGGTGCTAGTAGAATGGATGAACAGGAATTGTTTTTAAATGATTTTATAAATATAGTTGAAGAAAATAATGTTGATTTAGTTGTAATTGCAGGAGATGTTTATGATTCAAGCAATCCACCTGCAAGGGCTGAAAAAATGTTTTATGATACATTAAAAAAAATTTCTAAAAATGGTGAGAGAATAATTTTAGTTATTGCAGGGAATCATGATAATCCAGAAAGATTAGTTGCAGCAGGGCCACTTGCAATGGAACATGGAATAATAATGGTTGGTACTCCTAAAACTGTTGTGCAGCGTGGTGAATATGGACAACATAAGGTAATTAATTCAGGTGAAGGGTTTATTGAAATAGAAATTAATAATGAAAAGGCAATAATATTAACAGTACCATATCCAAGTGAAAAAAGATTAAATGAAGTTCTTTATGGTGAAATGGATAGTGATGAAGATAGGTTAAAAACTTATGGAGAAAGAATAAAATCACTATTTGATTCTCTTAAGAGAAATTATAGAGAAGATACTATTAATCTAGCAGTATCACATTTATTTGCTATGGGAAGTGAAGAAGGTGGATCAGAAAGAAGTATTCAGCTTGGTGGAAGCTATATAGTTAATGGCTCATGCTTTCCAGAAGAAGCTCAATATATAGCTTTAGGGCATGTGCATAAACCACAGATTGTACCAGGTACAAATAAAAAAGCAAGATATTCAGGATCACCACTTCATTATAATAAAAAAGAAATAAATATTAATAAAAAATGTTTTATTGTTGATGTAAAGCCTAAAGAAGAATGTGAAATACAAGAGGTAGAATTAAAGGTTTATAAACCAATTGAAGTTTGGAAATGTGAAAGTATTGATGATGCTATTGAAAGATGTGAAGAAAACAAAGAGAGAGAATGTTGGGTTTATTTAGAAATTAGGTGTGATAGATATATAAGAGAAGATGAAATAAAGAAGATGAAAGAAATAAAAAAGGATATTTTGGAAATAACACCAAGACTTCAAAATAGTGAAGATAATGAGGAGAATACTATAAGTATCCAGGAAAAATCCTTTGAAGAAATATTTAGAGAGTTTTATAAGAAGGAAAGAAATGTAGAGGCTGATGATGAAATTGTAAAGTTATTATTAAAATTAGTGAATGAAGAGGGGGATGAAGATGAGACCAATTAAGCTTAAGATAAAGGGATTAAATAGCTTTATAGAAGAACAAACTATAGATTTTGAAAAGCTAACTGACCGTGGGCTATTTGGTATATTTGGTCCAACAGGAAGTGGTAAGTCTACAATATTAGATGGTATAACATTAGCGCTATATGGAGATGTTTCAAGAAAAAGTTCAAATTATATAAATACTAATTGTGATAGGTTAAATGTTAGCTTTGAGTTTCAAATATCAGGAGCAGAAATAAAAAGATATCTTGTTACAAGGGAATTTAAAAGAGATAAGAAATCAGGAAATCCAATATCGGGAAAGTGTAAAATAGTTGATATAACTAATTGTGAAGAAGTTTTAGCAGATAAGGTTAAAGCAGTTACTGATAAGTGTAAAGAGGTAATAGGATTAAGCTTAGAGGATTTTACAAGAACGGTTGTATTACCACAAGGAAAGTTTTCAGAGTTTCTAAAGTTAGAAGGAAAGCCAAGAAGAGAAATGCTTGAGAGACTTTTCAACTTAGAACAATATGGTGATAATTTATCAAGAAAGCTATCTAGAGAAATTAATCATGAGAAAACTGAAAATAGTGTTTTATTAGGCCAGCTTATGGGGTATGAGGATATAAGTGAAGAAAAGAAAGCTGAAAAAGAAGAAGAGTTAAAGTTAAGTATAGATAATTTAAATAAAGTAGCTAAAGAACTTAAGGATATAGATAAAAACTTTAAAGAAAATCAAGAGCTTTGGGATATGCAGCTTGAAGTTAAAGATTATAAAGAAAAAGAAAATGCGTTAAAGGAAAAGGCTACAGAAATAGATACTTTTAAAGAAAAAGTTAAGCTTGGAGAAGCGGCTAATAAAGTTAAACCCTATATAAGTGCATGTGAAAATACATTAAAGAATATTAACTTTACAGAAATAGAGTTAAGTGAATTAAAAGTTAAATGTGAAGAACTTAATAGTAAGAAGAAGATTGTAGAAGAACAATGGAATAATGCTAGATTAATAAAGGATAGCAAATTACCACAATTTAAGGTTCAAGAAGAGAAAATAAAAGATGCAATTAATGATAAAAGATTTTTAGATATTTTAGATAATGAAATAAAAGAAATTAATAATAATGTAATTGAATTAAATAAAAAGAAAAAAGAAAATGAAGATAAATTAGTTGATTCTGAAGATAGATTAAAAAGAGGTAGTGATTTATTAAAAGAAAGAGAAGAATATAGAGATACTTTAAATATAGATAGTGAATTTAAAAAGTATGTTCAAGATGGATTAGTACTTACTAGAGATTATAATAATTATTCAAAGTTATTAGAAGATAGTGAAAATAAAATAAAAATTATAAATGAATTATTGAAAAAGTCTCTAGAAGAAAAGAATGTATTAAAAGTTGAATTAGATAAAAAAAATTACTTATTAAAAGAAAATGAAGATATTTTAGATAATCTAATTAAAAATTGCCCAGGAAATCAAAATGATTTATTTGATATGCAAGAAAAATATTCTGAATTAAAAAGGCAGTTAGATATATACAATAGATCTAATGAAGAAATTAAAAGAAATATAATTTTAATAGAGTCATTAAGTAATGAATTAAAGCCTAAAAAAGAAGAGTTTAATAAATTAGACAATGAAATTAAAAAGCTAAAAATAGATGTGCTTGAAATAGAAAGAGAAAACTTAGCTCACAAATTAAGAGAAGATCTGGTGGATGGAGATGTTTGTCCAGTTTGTGGTTGTACTGAACATCATAAGGAAAATATAAAGCATATAGAAATGAAAGATATTACTAGTCTTGAAGAAAGCATAGTGTTAAAAGAAAGATTATTAGATGCTTTAACTAATAATATAAAAGATATGGAAGCTAAGCTTGAGCTTTCAAAAAATAAATTAGAAGAAGAAAATGAAATAATTAAAGCTTTAGGTGAAGATTTTAGTGAAGAGATAGTAAAAAATCTACAGCTTAAAATTAATGATTTAAGAGTAAAGCTTAATGAGTATAATGCAAAAAAAGAAGAATTAGAAAATGTAATAAAGGTTTTAAAAGAAGAGTGTAATAACTTACATCTTAAGGTTACACAATTAGAAACTCAAATAAATGGTTATGAAAGTCAAACAAAGACTTTAGATTATGAAAGAAAAAATCAATATAATAAGTTAAAAGAAACTGAAGAATGTTTAAATATTCTTAAGGAAAAGACTAGTGTTCAAGATTTTATTTCTAAAAATGAGGAAATAAATAAAATTGAAAAAGAAAGAGAAGAAGTAGAAAAAACAATTAAAAAATATAGAGATAGAATGGAAGTATTAAATGCAGAAAAGGAAAATGCCAATAAGAATTTATCAGAAACTAATGAAGAATTAGCTAAAATTAGCACTGCATTAAAAGAAAAAAATAAAATTAGAGAAGAAAACTTAAATAGATTAAAAAGTAAAGTTGATGATATAGATAATATTGAAGCAAGTTTACTAAATATACAAAAAGAAATAAAAGAGATTGAAGATAACTATGTTATAGTTGAAAAACAAAAAGAAGAGATTAATAAAATTTATGAAGAATACAATTCTAAGCTAATTAGTATTACTTCAAAAATAAAGGAGCTTTACAATAGAAAAGAAGAAGAGAAAGAAAAGCTAGAGATAATATTAAAAGAAGAAGAATTTTTAAGTATTGATGAAGTAAAAATAAATTTATTAGATAAAGAGAAAATAGAAGAATTAAAAACTGCAATTGATAAGTATAAGGAAAATCTATCACAACTTAAAGGTGCAATAGAAAGTATAACTAAAAAGATTGCTGATAGAAAGTTACTTGAAGAAGAGTGGATTCTGATACAAAAAGAAAAAGAAGAAAAAGAACTTAAGGTTAAAGAATTAAATGAAATAAAAATTAAGGTTGAAGAAGAGCTTAAAATAATAAAAGAAAAGATTCTAGAGCTTAAGGATTTATTAAAGCAAAAAGAAAAATTAGATCATAAGCTTGCCTTATTAAGTGATTTAGATAAATTGTTTAAAGGTAAAAAGTTTGTTGAGTTTGTTGCAGCTACAAGGCTTAAATATGTTTCCTTAGAAGCAAGTAGAAAGCTTAAGGAAATTACTAATGGTAATTATGGATTAGAAGTTGATGAAGATGGAAGATTTATAATTAGAGATTATAAAAATGGTGGAGCAGAAAGAGATGCATCTACACTTTCAGGAGGGGAAACCTTTTTAGCATCATTAGCCTTAGCTCTTGCTTTATCATCAGAAATTCAGCTTAAAGGAACAGCACCACTTGAACTATTCTTCTTAGATGAGGGATTTGGTACTTTAGATGATAATCTTTTAGAAGTTGTTATGAGTTCGCTTGAAAGAATCCATAATGATAAGTTAAAGGTTGGTATTATAAGTCACGTTGAATCTATAAAAAATAGGGTTCCGGTTAAGTTGTTAATTACTCCTGCTGAAGCTGGTATGGGTGGAAGTAAGGTTAAAATTGAAAGAAGTTAACTTAAAATATTTAAGAAAAAAAGCCGTCTTGAGATGGCTTTTTTTATATTTAGAAGCTTTTGAAAGAGTTTTTTTCTATATCTTTCACTATTTAATATTTATTCTTAAATTGTTATTAAATGAAAATGTATACAAAACTTTTTAAAAGTAGTTGCAAAAGTATATAATTGGTATTATAATAACTTATGAAATGACATTTAAAAAGTAATTTAATAATAATTTTTAAAATATACAGTTAAAAAGTTTATGGATAATTCGGAGGGTATTATGAGATACTTATTAGGTTTGGATATTGGTACATCTGGAACAAAGACAGCTTTGTTTGATGAATTAGGTAATACAGTTGCAACAGCAACTTATGGATATGATTTATTTCAACCACAAGCAGGATGGGCAGAGCAAAATCCAGAAGATTGGTGGGAAGCTTGTATTAATGGAATTAAAGATGTAATTAAGAACAGTAAAGTTAATGGAGTAGATATAAAAGGAATTGGATTAAGTGGACAAATGCATGGACTTGTATTAGTAGACAAGCATCACAATGTTATAAGAGATTCAATTATTTGGTGTGATCAAAGAACTGAAAAGCAATGTGAATATATGACTGAAGTTTTAGGAAAAGAAAAGTTAATTGAAATAACAGGTAATCCGGCATTAACGGGGTTTACTCTTTCAAAGTTATTATGGGTAAGAGATAATGAACCAGAAAATTACAATAATATATATAAAGTTCTTTTACCAAAAGATTATATAAGATTTAAATTAACAGGTGTATTTGCTACAGAAGTTTCAGATGCAAGTGGAATGCAAATGTTAGATATAAATAAACGAAACTGGAGTGATGAATTACTTCAAAAATTAGAAATAGATAAAAAAATATTAGCAGATGTTTATGAATCAGTATTTATTAGTGGATATGTTACAGAAACAGTTGCACAGATTACTGGATTAGAAGTAGGAACAGGTGTAGCTGGTGGAGCTGGAGATCAGGCTGCTGGTGCGGTAGGAAGTGGAATAGTTAAGGAAGGTATAATTTCAACTGTTATAGGGTCTTCAGGGGTTGTATTTGCCTCAACAGATACACCTAGATTTGATAAAGAAGGAAGAGTTCATACTTTATGTCATGCAGTTCCTAATAAGTGGCATGTTATGGGGGTAACTCAGGGGGCAGGTCTTTCTTTAAAATGGTTTAAAGAAAATTTCTGCAGAAAAGAAATTGATGAAGCTAAAGAAGAAAGTATGAATATATATGATTATTTATCACGAGAAGCTGAAGGTTCAAAACCTGGAGCAAATGGAGTAATTTATATGCCATATCTTATGGGAGAAAGAACTCCTCATATAGACCCAAATGTAAAGGGTGGATTTGTAGGCGTATCATTAATAAATAATCATAGTGATTTTGTTAGAAGTATATTAGAAGGTGTTAGTTTCAGTTTAAAAAATTGCTTAGATATTATAAAGGATATGAAAGTAGAAATTACTGATGTAAGAGTTAGTGGTGGAGGGGCAGAAAGTGAAATTTGGAGACAAATTTTAGCTGACATATTTAATTATAAATTAAGCACAATAAAAGCATCAGAAGGACCAGCGTTAGGCGTTGCTATATTAGCTGGTGTAGGTGTTGGAATATATGAGTCAGTTGAAGAGGCATGTGAAAAAATTATAAAAGGTCAAGAGATTATAAATCCAAATTGTGATAATATTGCCCTTTATGATAAGATATATAATGTATATAATTCACTTTATCCAAGATTAAAAGATATTTAAATGCTTGAAGGGTGAAATTCGAGAGGGGAAGACATATTTGATAGAAGTAAATCATAGTAAAATTAAAGAAACAAACAGAAAAAAAATAATTAAGTTATTATTAGAAAAAAATGAAATAACTAAATTAGATATTTCAAGAACCTTAGATATAAGTATTACTACTGTTTCAACTAATATAACAGAGCTTAAAAAAGAGGGAATTGTTAGTGATGTTAGATCTTTAGAATCTACTGGTGGAAGAAAAGCAATGGCTTTAAAAATAAATGAAAATTGTAGATTTGCTTTAGGAATAGCGTTGACTCCTCGTCATGTAAAATTATCTGTAATAAATTTAAAAAAAGAAGTTATAGAAGATATTAGAATTAGACATTATAATAAAGGGTTTGAAAATATAGTAGCTATTGCTAAAAGTAATATTAAGGAAATATTAAATAGAAATAATATTTCAATTGATAAATTATTGGGAATTGGTATTTCCATACCAGGTACAGTAGATTCAGAAGAAGGTGTAATAAAAAATTGTTATTTGTTAGGAGCTGAAAATTATAATTTAAAGGAAAGGTTTGAAGAACTTAATATTCCAATATATATAGATAATGAAGCTAATCTTTCTGCGTATTATGAGTTTTTAAATAAGAAAGATATATTAAGTAATCTTTTATATGTCTCAATTACTGAAGGATTAGGATTAGGGATTGTAATAGATGGTAAGATTTATAGAGGAAGTAACAATGCAGCAGGAGAAATGGGACACATTAAAATTGCTATTGATGGTAAGAAGTGTAAATGTGGTTCTAAGGGGTGTTTAGAATCATATACTTCAACTAATGCATTATTAGAAGAAATGAATAATTTAAGTAGTGAACAAGTAGAAGATATAGAAGAGTTTATAGAACTATTTGAAAAAGGAAATGAAACTACAAAAGAGGTTTTAAAAAATTATTGTAAGATGCTTGCTATAGGAATAGCTAATTTAACAATGTTATTAGATCCAAGGTGCGTAGTTTTAGGTGGAGATATAAATATATTATTAAAAGAGAATATAGACTTTTTAAGAAGTGTTGTATATAAAGACAATTTATTTACTAATGAAGAGAATTGTAAAATAGATGTCACAGAGTTTAAAGAATCATATTTATTAGGAGCAGCTATGGTTCCATTAGAAGGATTTTTAAATTAAAAATACTTTTTAAAAATTAATTTATACTTTATTAAGTGTAAGTTTTACAATAAAGGGGCAGAAAATATCTGCCTTTTTATAAAAAGACTTTTGAAATAAGTTTTGAAAAGTTATTAAATAATTAAAATATAAAGGGGAGTTTTAAATGAAGTTATTTTTAGACACAGCAAACGTAGAACATATCAAAGAAGCAAATGAAATGGGAGTTATTTGTGGAGTTACTACAAATCCATCATTAATTGCTAAAGAGGGCAGAGATTTTAATGAGGTTATAAAAGAAATAACAGAAATAGTAAATGGACCTATTAGCGGTGAGGTTGTAAGTGAAAATGCAGCTGGAATGATTAAAGAAGGTAGAGAAATTGCTGCTATTCATCCAAATATGATAGTTAAAATTCCAATGACGGTGGAAGGGCTTAAGGCTGTTAAAATATTAGATAGTGAAGGAATTAAAACTAATGTAACATTAATTTTCTCAGCTAATCAAGCATTATTAGCTGCAAATGCAGGAGCTACGTATGTTAGTCCATTTTTAGGAAGAGTTGATGATATATCAATGGATGGTATGGAACTTGTTAGAACAATTGCAGAAATATTTGATGTTCATGGAATAACAACAGAAATAATAGCTGCAAGTGTAAGACATCCAATTCATGTTACAGAAGCTGCTAGAGCTGGTGCTCATATTGCAACTATACCGCATGCATTAGTAATGCAAATGGTTAAGCATCCATTAACAGATGCCGGTCTAGAAAAGTTTAAAGCAGACTGGGCCTCAGCTTTTGGTAAATAAGATAAGTTTAAAAACTTTTTTAAGTAGTTAGATTCCCGTAACGGAGTTATATCCGGGGAACGATAAATTAGAAAAATTAAATAGATCAAAAGGGGTTTAATATGAGTAAAGAACTAGATAAATTAAGCATAGATGCAATAAGAGTGCTTTCAGCAGATGCAATAGAAAAATCAAAATCAGGTCATCCAGGGTTACCCCTTGGAGCCGCTACTATGGCATATACATTATGGAGCAAAATGAATCATAATGGTAAGAATCCTAATTGGGATAACAGAGATAGATTCGTATTATCAGCAGGTCATGGATCAATGCTTGAATATGCATTATTACACTTATTTGGATATGGAATAACTATTGAGGATATTAAGAGCTTTAGACAAGTGGGTAGTTTAACGCCAGGACATCCAGAGTATGGGCATACTAAAGGTGTTGAAATAACAACTGGACCGTTAGGACAAGGTATATGTAATGCTGTAGGTATGGCAATTGCAGAAAGTCATTTAGCAGAAAAATTTAATAAGCCAGAATATAAAGTAGTTAATCACTATACTTATTCTATAGTTGGTGATGGATGTTTAATGGAAGGAATTTCAGGAGAGGCTTCTTCATTAGCAGGAACTTTAGGATTAGGAAAATTAGTAGTTTTATATGATTCCAATAATATTTCTATCGAAGGTGATACTGATATTGCATTTAGAGAAGATGTAGCAAAGAGATATGAAGCATACAACTGGCAAGTAATTAAAGTTGAAGATGGAAATGATATTGAAGCAATTGAAAAAGCAATTGAAGAAGCTAAAAATGAAACTACTAAACCTTCAATGATAATAGTTAAAAACAAAATTGGATTTGGATGCCCTGCAAAACAAGGTAAGGCATCAGCTCATGGTGAACCTTTAGGAGTTGATAATGTAAAAGCAATGAAGGAAAACTTAGGATGGAAGCAAGAAGATTTCTATGTTCCAGCAGAAGTATATTCTAATATGGATAACTATATTAATGTAGGAGTAGAAAAAGAAAATTCTTGGAATAGTTTATTTGAAGCTTATAAGAATGAATATCCAGAATTAGCATCAGAGTATTCTAAGTGGATGGATGGAGAAATTGATAGTGAAGCATTATTAAATAATGAAGATTTATGGAACTTTGACAAAGAGATGGCAACTAGAGAATCTTCAGGAATTATGATAAATAGATTAGCAGAATTAATTCCAAACTTCATTGGAGGATCTGCTGACTTAGCACCTTCTAATAAAACTTATATGGCTGGAAAAGGTGATTTCTCAGCAGAAGATAGAAGTGGAAGAAATCTTCACTTTGGAGTTAGAGAACATGCAATGGCAGCTATAGCAAATGGGATGTATGCTCATGGTGGATTAAAGGTATTCTGTTCAACCTTCTTTGTATTTAGTGATTACATGAAGGGGGCAATGAGATTATCATCATTAATGAATTTACCAGTATCATATGTATTAACTCACGATAGTATTGGAGTAGGGGAAGATGGTCCAACTCATCAACCAATAGAACAATTAGCAGCTCTTAGAAGTATGCCTAATATGACTGTATTTAGACCAGCGGATTCAAAAGAAACTGCAGCAGCTTGGTATTATGCAGTAACTAATGGTAAAACTCCAACTTCATTAGTATTAACTAGACAAAAGTTACCGCTATATGAAGGATGTGCAAAAAGAGCATTAAAGGGAGGATATATTCTTAAAGATTCTAAGAAGGAAACTCCAGATGTAATCTTAATGGCCTCTGGTTCGGAAGTTGAACTTATATTTAAAGCCTCAGATGAATTATTTACTAAAGGAATAGATGCAAGAGTAGTAAGTATTCCATCATTTGAAATATTTAATGCTCAAGATGAAGAATATAAAGAGAGTGTACTTCCAAATGGTGTTAGAAAGAGAGTTGCAGTTGAAGCATTAACTTCATTTGGTTGGTATCAATATGTAGGCTTAGATGGAAAAATAGTTTCACTAGATACATTTGGTGCATCAGGAAATGCAACAGAATTATTTAAGCAATTTGGATTTACAGTTGAAAATGTTATTAATGAAACAATGAAATTATTTAGATAAATAAGATTAATTGTTAATTTAATATGTACAAGCTCCTTTAAAAACTTCCTGTCAACTCATTCTATTTAGATTTAGGTATTAAAAGTAATTTATTATTGAATTTACCGGATATAGAAAGAAGCTTGTAATTATATAAGGAGATGAATTAATTGATTATAAAAAATGTCAATGATATAGATTTTAAGAAGTACGGTAGAGTACTTAATAATTATGATATTAAAGAGATACTAAATAAAATGAAAGAAACACCTTTACCAAATGAAGTTATATATGAACCTTCTATTGAGGAGTTAGAGGATTTAGAAGTAGCAAAAGAGTTTAGAAATAGAGAGTTTGGTGGTCTTGATATTCAAATAGGTTATTGTAATGGAAAGAACTACATGTTAAATGCAGTTGAATATCATAGAACAAGTGAAATTAATATAGCTGTTACTGATTTAATTTTATTATTGGGTTTAGAACAAGATATTGAGGAAGATTACAGTTATGATACTTCAAAAATTGAAGCTATTTTTGTACCAGCAGGAACTGTTATAGAAGTTTATGGAACTACATTACATTATGCACCATGTAATGCTAATGATAATGGATTTAAATGTGTAGTAATACTACATAAAAATACTAATACAGCATTGGAAGCAAATATAGAAAAACAAGGTGAAGATGCACTTCTATTTGCAAAAAATAAATGGCTTATTGGACATCCAGAAACAAATCTTGGACCACAAGGCGCTTTTATTGGGCTTAAGGGAGAGAATATTTGTATAAAATAATGAAGAAGTAAAAATGAATAGTGAAGAGTTAAGGAATAAAGTCAGCGGGGCTGACTTTAGGAAAAATAAAATTAAGAAATTATGATGCCTTTGGCATAGTTAAAAAGTTAAAGAATCAAATTTAAAATAAATTATTAGAAAATAAAAGGAAAGTTGAGGAGAATTATTATGAATTTTAAAAATATACCAGACGTAAAATTAGGAATTGTTGCAGTTAGTAGAGACTGTTTCCCAATGGAATTATCCACAGGACGTAGACAAGCTGTAGTAAGAGCTTATAAAGAAGCTTATGGAGATATATATGAATGTCCAACAACTGTTGAGAGTGAAGTTCATATGAGACAAGCTTTAGCAGAAGTTAAAGAAGCTAGAGTAAATGCTTTAGTTGTTTACCTTGGAAACTTCGGACCAGAAACAGCAGAAACTTTACTTGCTAAAGAATTTGATGGACCAGTTATGTTTGTAGCTGCGGCTGAAGAAACAGGAAACAACTTAGTTGGAGGAAGAGGAGATGCTTACTGTGGAATGCTTAATGCTAGCTACAATTTAGCATTAAGAAATATTAAAGCATATATTCCAGAATATCCAGTAGGAACTTATGAAGAAGTTGCAGAAATGATTAATGAATTTGAACCAATTGCTACTACTCTTTTGGGCTTACAAAACTTAAAGATTATATCTTTTGGACCAAGACCACAAGATTTCTTAGCATGTAATGCTCCAATTAAACAATTATACAACTTAGGCGTTGAAATAGAAGAAAACTCAGAATTAGATTTATTTGCAGCATTTAATGAACATGCAAATGACCCAAGAATTCCAGACGTTATAGCTGATATGGAAAAAGAGCTTGGAGAAGGTAATAAAATGCCAGGTATCTTACCTAAATTAGCTCAATATGAATTAACATTATTAGATTGGATGGAAGCGCACAAAGGATCTAGAGAATATGTTGTATTTGCTAATAAATGCTGGCCATCATTCCAAACTCAATTTGGGTTTGTACCATGTTATGTAAATAGTAGATTAGTTTCAAGAGGGATTCCAGTATCATGTGAAGTTGATATTTATGGAGCCTTAAGTGAATATATAGGAACTTGTGTAAGTAAAGATGCTGTAACGTTATTAGATATTAATAACAGTGTACCAAGAGATATGTATGAAGACGAAATAAAAGATAAGTTTAACTATACTCAAAAAGATACTTTCATGGGATTCCACTGTGGAAATACTCCTGCTTGCAAATTATCATTTAAAAATATGAAAAATCAAATGATTATGGCTAGAGCTTTAGAACCAAACCAAGAACCAAACATCACTAGGGGTACTTTAGAAGGAGATATTGTTCCAGGAGAAATTACATTCTTTAGATTACAAAGTAATGCAGATGCTGAATTAACTGCTTATGTTGCAGAAGGAGAAGTATTACCAGTTGCAACAAGATCATTTGGATCAATTGGTATATTTGCAATTCCTGAAATGGGAAGATTTTATAGACACGTATTAATAGAAGGAAGATATCCACACCATGGAGCAGTTGCATTTGGACATTTTGGAAAAGCTATAATAAATGTATTTAACTACTTAGGAGTTAAGGAAGTTGGATTTAATCAACCTAAGGGAATGCTTTATAAAACTGAAAATCCATTTAAATAAAAAATAAATGTAAGATAGAAAAACATCTAATAAGTAAAAAAATTATTAGATGTTTTTTTATTAAAAACAAGATAAAATTCTGGAGTAGTGATTAATATTTATAGGTTGGAATAATATAGCTACTATAAGTCATAAATTAAGATATAAATTTAAGATGGTCAAATTAAAATTTTTATTTAAATTTCCCCTTTATAATTAAAATATTTGTTAGCTTATGTAAAGTAATGTTATAATGAGTAAAATTGAAATTATAAATATAGGGGGAAATATATGATTATAAAAGGAACAAGATACCTTTTTTATATGTTTTATACTAGATTAAAAGGATTTAAATATGAGTATATTAAGAAAATGGAAGGTATAGATAAAGCAACAGAGTATGCAGCTAAATGTATGTATTCATGGGCGAAGTTTACTGTAAATATTATAGGAATGAAAATAGTTGTTAATGGTAAAGAGAATATACCTAATGGACCTTGTGTTTTTATAGGAAACCATACAAGTATATTAGATGTTCCTGTTATATTTTATTCAGCAGGAAGACAAGTAGGATTTGTTGCTAAAAAAGAAGTATTAAAAGTACCAATTTTAAATTATTGGTTATTAAAAGGAAAATGTATTGCATTAGATAGACAAAATCCTAGAGATGCAGTAAGAGTAATTAATGAAGGTGTAAAAAACTTAAATGATGGATATTCAATGATGATTTTTCCAGAAGGAACTAGAAGTTTAGATGGTAAACCACTTCCATTTAAAAAAGGAAGCTTAAAATTAGCAATTAAAGCAAAAGTTCCAATAGTTCCAGTAACAATAGATGCAGCATTTACATCATTTGAAAAGACTGGAAGGTTTAAGCCATCTACTATTAATGTTACATATTGTAAGGCTATAGAAACAGCAGAATTGACAAGGGATGAAGAGAAGAATTTATCTGAAGATATCAGAAAAATAATAATTAATAATTTAAGAGAGGAATTTAGAGAAGAATAGTATTTAAAGGTAGGTTTATTGGAGGAGTTATGGATAATAAGTATGATATTAATGCAAGAATATTTAAAGCATTGAGTGATTCTAATAGATTACAAATAATTAATATATTATCTTCAGGTGAGAGATGTGCTTGTAGATTATTAGATCATTTTAAAATTACACAACCAACGTTATCTCATCATATGAAGGTATTAATTGAGTGTGGATTAGTTAACTCAAGAAAAGAAGGAACATGGAATTATTATAGCTTAAATGAAGAGAATGCAAAGGCTTTATTAGTATTTCTAAATGAATTGATGTTAGATAATAAAAAATCAATAATAGAAGAAAGTAATAATTGTGACTGTTAACTTATTAAGGTTTATTGTGATAAATTAAAATATTATGATAAACCTATTGTTTTTAGGAAAAAATAATAATAAAGCATTAATTATTTAAAGGATTAATTTAAAAGTACTATATAATATTGACAAGTAAAAAATAAAAAATTATATTAAACATAGATAATTATCTATGTTTAATATAATAGTTTATAAATATGGGATAGAAATAATTTAAAGGAGAGTAAATGAAAAAAATTGACTTAACAGAAGGAAAAGTTATTAATGTACTTACAGCATTAGCATTACCTATTATGGGAAGCTCGCTATTGCAATTCACCTATAATTTAATAGATATGTTATGGGTAGGAGGCTTAGGTAGTGATGCTGTAGCAAGTATAGGATCATCAAGCTTTTTTATAGGATTAGGATATTCAATTAATTCATTGGTAGTTATAGGAACTGGAATAAAGGTTTCACATGCCATTGGAAAAAAAGATAATGAAGAAGTGAGAAAGTATATTAATTCGGGAATAGCAATAAATTTTGTTATTGCTATAATATATGGATTAATATTAATTATTTTAGGAAAAAGTTTTATTTCATTTTTAAATCTTAATAATGAGGTTGTAGAAAGGGGTTCGTATTATTATTTAGCTATAAATGCACCAATACTATTTTTTTCATTCTTTAATTTTTTGTATACTAGGATATTTAGTAGTTTTGGAAATAATGGAGATTCATTAAAAATAAATGCAATAGGAATGATATTAAATATAATTTTAGATCCAATATTTATTTATATATTTAAATTAGGTGTTTTAGGAGCTGCAGTAGCAACTTTAATAGCAAATATAATAATGTTTATATTATATAAAATTAAGTCTAATGGAATATTAAATTATAATAAATATGTAGGCATTGATAAGGAAAAAATATTAGAAATTACAAAGCTTGGATTTCCTATGGCCTTTCAAAGAATATTATTTACATTAGTAAATATAATTTTAGCTAAGATAATTGCTATTTTTGGAACTAATTCAATTGCTGCTCAAAAGATAGGATTACAAATAGAGTCAATAACATATATGGTTATAGGTGGATTAAATGGGGCTATAGCTAGTTTCACTGGACAAAATTTTGGAGCTAATAAGTTTAAAAGAATAAAACAAGGGTATTATACAGCATTATTATTAGGAATTATTTATTCAGTAATTATGTCTATAATATTTATTGCTTTTAAAGAACCTATTATAAGATTATTTATTAGAGAGAAAAATACTATTATAATTGCTGGAGCATATTTACAAGCAGTTGCATTTTCACAAAGCTTTAGTACAATAGAAATGGTATCAAATGGATTTTTTACAGGTATAGGAATGCCAAATATACCTGCTACAATCAGTATAATATTTACAATTTTAAGGATTCCAATGGCTTTAGTATTGATGAAATATCTTGGAATTAATGGTATATGGTGGAGCATAGCCATTTCAAGCATATTAAAGGGAATAGCAGCGTATTTTATGTATCTAATAAAAATAAGGAGAAGTTATAAAGATGTTAAATAAAATAAAAAATATATTTACTAATAAAGAGATTTTAAGTGGTAATTTTGGAATTGAGAGAGAAACATTAAGAGTTGACAAAAATGGATATTTAGCAAAGAGCGAACATCCAGAAGAATTTGGAGATAAAGCTTGCAATCCATATATTACAACTGATTTTTCAGAAAGTCAGATAGAAGTTATAACTCCTGCATTTTCAGATGTTGAAAAAAGTTATGAGTTTACTAGAGCCTTGTATGATATAGTTGCAATGGAGATTGGAGATGAATACTTATGGTCAGAGTCAATGCCATGTATAATACCAGAAGATAAGGATATTCCAGTAGCTAAATTTAAAAACCATAGTAAAGAAGCTCAAGAATATAGAGAAAAATTATTACTTAAATATGGTGGAAAAAAGCAGCTTATATCGGGAATTCATTATAATTTTTCTTTTGATGAAAATATAATTGAAAAGTTATATGAAAATACTGAAAAGAAATTAAGTTATAAGGAATTTAAAAATAGTATATATTTAAAGGTTGCTAGAAACTACTTGAGATATAGATGGCTTATAGTATATCTTTTAGGAGCAGCACCAATAGTACATGAAAGCTTTATTGATAGTTGTAAATGTCCATTGAAGGAAGTTAATCATAATGAATATAGTAGTTTAGGTGCAATATCACATAGAAATGGAAAGTGTGGATATAAAAATAAAATAGACTTATTCCCTAATTATGATAGTGTTGAAACATATTTAGAAAGTATTGATGAATATATAAATGATGGAGTAATAGATAGTCATAAAGAGCTATATAGTCAGGTAAGATTGAAGCCTAGTGATATAAAAAACTTTAAAACTTCATTACTTAATGATGGAATTAAATATTTGGAATATAGAACAATTGATATTAATCCATTTGAAAAAGGTGGAATAAGCTTAGATGATTTAAAGTTCTTGCAAGTATTTAATATTTATTTATTAACTAAAGAAGAAAGTAATTATGAAAGCTGGCAAGAAGAAGCTTTAGAAAATCAACAGTCAATTGCGGTACATGGAATTAATAATATAAAGTTAAAGCAAGATGGTAATAGTATTAATAGAATAGACTTTGGATTAGAAATACTTAAAGAAGTTATGTTTATTAATAATGAGTTAAGTTTAGGATTTGAAGATATAATTAAGAATATGATTAATAAAGTTGAAAATAGTAAACTAACTTATTCATATAGAATAACTGAAAAGATTAAGGAAGAAGGATATATTAATACATTTTTAAATTTAGCTAAAGAATATAAAGAATCTGCGTATAACAATAGATTTAAGTTAGAAGGTTATGAGGATTTAGAGCTATCTACTCAAATTTTAATGAAAGAGTCTATTAAAAGAGGAATTACTGTAAATATAGTAGATAGAGGTGAGAATTTTATATCTCTTAAAAAGGGAGATAAAATAGAATATGTAAAACAAGCTACAAAAACTTCTAAAGATACATATGTTTCTGTATTAATTATGGAAAATAAAACTGTAACTAAAAAGGTTTTAGCTGAAAAAGGAGTTAAAGTACCAAGAGGAGAAGAGTTTAATACTATAGAAGAGGCTAAAATAAAAGCACATAAATATATTAATAAACCTATAGTTATAAAACCTAAGAGTACTAACTTTGGGATTGGAATTAATATTTTCCCTGAAGGTGCAAATTTAGAAGATATAATTCATGCTTTTGAAATAGCATTTAAAAATGATACAACAGTACTTATAGAAGAGTTTATAAAAGGAAAAGAATATAGATTCTTAGTAATAAATGATGAGGTAGTAGGAATATTACATAGAGTTCCTGCTAATATTATTGGTGATGGGGAAAAGTCAATAAAGGAATTAGTTGAAGTTAAAAATCAGGATCCATTACGTGGTAAAGGATATGTAACTCCTCTTGAAAAGATAAGATTAGAGGAAAATGCAGAATTATTCTTAAAACAACAAGGTAAAAACTTTGATTATATTCCTAAAAAAGATGAAATAGTGTATTTAAGAGAAAATTCTAATATTAGTACAGGCGGAGATAGTGTAGACTATACAGATGATATTCCACAAAAGTTTAAGGATATAGCAGTAAATGCATCAAAAGCAGCTGGAGCTATGATTTGTGGGGTTGATATGATGCTTGAGGATTACAGAGATGAAAATACTAATTATGCAATAATTGAATTAAACTTTAATCCTGCTATTCATATTCATTCATATCCATACAAAGGAAAAGAAAGAAAAATTGCAACTCATGTTTTAAGGTTATTAGACTTAATTTAAGAAAGATAATCTATTAATGGATAATGTTCAATTAGTGGATGAAACTTCTTAGAGAATTTCTGAAATTATATATTTAAAGAAATGAAAATAGAAGTTTCAATATTAATTGTTCATTATCCATTATCAATTTTACATTGATTAACTGTGAGAGTTGAAAAAAAGTGGGAAATTGTTTATAATGACTTAAGGTATAAAAAAAGTTAAATGAATATATGTAATAAAATTTAAAATGTATTTATTTAAGTTGTTTTATAATTATTATATAAAAATTATATTTAAATAAGCTTAGCAACATTAAGCAATAAGTAAAATTAACATAATCAGATGTTAAGTATTGTAAATGCAATGTTAAGTGGGGATCTTTATAATAGTGGTTAGTTTAGTTAAGAGAATTGAACGGATTGAATTATAAAATAATATTTAATTATAAATCAGTTGATTTAAAACAACTTTTGTTTTTGTGCAAAAAAATAGAGAAATATAGATAAAGAAAATAATATGGAGGATTTTAATGGAAAGCAAGAAAAAAATAAAAGTTATACCATTAGGTGGACTTGGAGAAGTAGGAAAGAACATAACGGTAATAGAATATGGAGAAGAAATAATAGTTGTAGATTGTGGAATGACTTTTCCAGATTCAGAGATGTATGGAATAGATGTAGTAATTCCAGATGTAACATATTTAGTTAATAATAAAGAAAGAGTAAAAGGATTTTTCATAACACATGGACATGAAGATCATATAGGAGCAATACCATATATATTAAAGCAAGTTAATGCACCAATTTATGCTACTAACTTAACAGTAGGTTTAATTAAAAGTAAGTTAGAAGAGCATAAAATGCTTGATATAGTAGATTTAAATGTTGTAAATGCTGGAGATACTATAGCTTTAGAAAAAGTAAAGGTAGAATTTATTAGAACAAATCATAGTATTGCAGATAGTTGTGCTCTAGCAATTCATACTCCATTAGGTATTGTAGTGCATACTGGAGATATTAAGGTAGATTTTACTCCTGTAGATGGTAAAGTAATAGATTTACAAAGATTAGCTAAGTTAGGTAAACAAGGGGTTTTATTACTTATGGCTGATAGTACTAATGCATGTCATCCAGGTTATACAATGTCAGAAAGAACAGTGGGTGAAACGTTAGATAATTTATTTAGTAAGGGTAAAGGAAGAATAATTGTAGCTACATTTGCTTCTAATATTCATAGATTACAGCAAATAATAAATTCATCAATTAAGTATGGAAGAAAAATTGCATTTAGCGGAAGAAGTATGGAAAAAATATCTGATGTTGCCATAAAACTTGGATACTTAAATATGCCAGAAGGGTTATTAATAGATTTAAAGGATTTAAAATTATATAATAGTGAGCAAATAACGATTGTTACTACTGGAAGTCAAGGAGAGCCTATGTCAGCTCTTACGAGAATGGCATCATCTACTCATAAAAGTATTCAAATAGAAAAAGATGATACGATAATTATATCTGCTAATCCTATTCCAGGAAATGAAAAGGCTGTATCAAAGGTTATAAATGAATTAACACAAAAGGGTGCTAATGTTATTTATAAATCTATAGAGGAGATTCACGTATCAGGTCATGCTTGTGAACAAGAATTAAAATTATTACAATCAATTTTAAAGCCTAAGTATTTTGTACCAGTACATGGTGAGTATAAGCATTTAAGAAAGCATATATTAATAGCTGAAGAAGTAGGTTTAGAAAAAAGTAAATCATTTATTTTAGAAAATGGTGATGTATTAAGCTTAAATAGAAAATCAGCAACTATCTCTGGAAAAGTTCAAGCTGGAAATATACTAGTTGATGGTATAGGTGTTGGAGATGTAGGAAATATAGTTTTAAGAGATAGAAAGAATTTATCAAAGGACGGTATTATAAATATTATAGTTGCAATAGAAAAAGAAACTAAAACTATAGCTTCAGGTCCAGATATAGTAACAAGAGGATTTATATATGTTAGAGAGTCAGAAGAATTAGTAAATCAAATAAAAGAAATATCTTATGATAGTATACAAACATCTATAGATAAGAATATATTTAAGTGGTCTGAAATAAAAAATAATATTAGAAATGATGTTGGTTCGTTTATATATAGTAAGACTAAGAGAAAACCTATAATTGTACCAATAATAATGGAAGTATAAATAAAACACAATAAATAAAAAAAAGATATCGTAAAATAATTACGATATCTTTTTTCTTGTTGAAAAATATAAGGTTTTTAAACCTCTATTTTTATTTTACAATTATTTTTACTTAATTTATAAGTGAAAATATTACCGATGATTTTAATAGGTCTAGATATAGAAGATGTAGCAACACATAATAAATCTTTAAAGTCATCAATAATCATATTTTCCTTTTGTGCTTTAAGCTCCAAATTTTTAGGAAATAATTGCTTTGTCATAAAGCAGCCATCTTGATATATTACTTCTGCAGTCTTTTTGTAAGTAAAACTATTTTCTTGATAGGTTATAACATCACCCTCAAATATTTCTCTGCCTGAAGCATCATAAATTCCAGTAGGCATTAAAAGAACTGAATCATTAAAAGAAATTATATCTTCATCATTTTTTTCTTTATCAAAGTAATAAATAACTTCATCAATGTAGTCTATTCTAGTTACTTTAAAGCATTTATTTAAAACTTTATTGTATATTTTGAATTTTAATTCTTTTTCCATTAAAAACACTCCAATCTCTAAAATAGGAATAGTTATTTACATAACATATATTATATTATAACAAATTGGAAAATATTTGAAAATATATTTAATTAAAATTACATAATATTTCTTATAGAATCATAAATATAAATTATTAAAATTATTTATAGGTTGGTGAGGATAATGTTAAGTATAGATGAAATAAGAAATATTAAATATCCTTATGAATTATTTAGTGATGATATTGAAGATATAAAAAGTAAGTATGTTGAACTTATGAAAGTATATCATCCAGATTTAAATGGGAAAAAGAAAGAGTATATTGAAATTACTAATAAAATAAATAATTTATATAAGCAAGCAGAAAAAAATATTGCTAAAGGAGTTTGGGAGAAGCCAGGCTTTATAAGATTAAAATGTATAGATGGAAAGTATTATACAATGAACTTCAGAATAAGTCATATATTTGAAATAGGAAGAATGTATATAGGTAATGAAGAAATATTATATTTAATTAATGATAAAAATGAAAAGATGGCTATTAATGCAATAAATAAATTAAATAATATAAAATATTCTAATATTGAGATGAAAAAGGAATTTGATAACTATTTACCACAGATTAAGAAAAGTTTTAGAACAATAGGGGGAGAAGTAGGGATAGTAGTTAAAAAGGATGAAGATTTAATTTTATTAAGAGATTTAATGACATATTGTAATGGTAAGATACCTATAAATACGGTAAGTTGGATTTTAAATTCATTATATAATATTGCATGTTTTTTAAGTTTTAATGGGCTTACTCATAATGGAATAACATTAGATAGTTACTTTGTATCCATAAAAAAGCGTTATGGAGCATTATTAGGCGGTTGGTGGTATGCAATTAAGGAGGGAAAAAATATTTTAGGTGTACCTAAAGATATATCTAGCTTAATTAGTTATGATATGAAGAACAATAAAATAGCTACATCTAAATTAGATTTAGAAGCAATTAGATTATTGGGGAAAACACTTTTAGGAGATAAAAAAGGAATACTATTATCAATGGATATTAATATACCTAACAATCTAATGGTTTGGTTAGAAGAAAATTCTAGTGACAATCCCTTTGATGAATATATAAATTGGAATAATATATCTAGTAGAATAGAGGTGAAAAATATTAATGGAGTTAATATAGATAAAGATGATTTATATAAGAAATTAGGAGGAAACTAGATTGCAATATGCAATCTAGTTTTAAATTTCAGTAAGATGATTCCAATATCGTTTAGGCATATGTTGTTTTTGAAGTCTGCTATTTTCACGCTCTTTAATATTTACAGATTTATAAAAGGTTTTCCATAAGCTTTCAAAATTTGTATCCTTATTAAGGGTAGAAATTAAGTATCCTTCATCCTTAGATAAATCCGTTATTATAGCAGTTTTTTTATTATACATAATGGCTTTCTCTCTTTTTAAATCGTGAATAATAAAGTTTTGATCAGAAAATCTTAGAGTAAAATGATTAATTATTATAGGCAAAATATTATAAACAGGTTCAATTTGAGCATAAAAGCTTAAAGGGGCAATTTCTTTAAAACGTACAAAGCCTGTAAACATATGAGCCTCTCCAGACACTTTTCTATAATACTTATCTACTGATATTATAGTATCATTATTTTTAGCAAGATTTATATCAGTACCGTATTTATAGCATAATTTTAAATAGTTTAATATTAAATCTTCAGCACCTTCAATTTCACTAAGATATAGATAATATATATTATTCAAAACTTTCCCATTTAATTTTTGGATAATGCTATTATATACTCTTTTGAATTTATCGAGTTCAGTAGTAATTTCCTTTATCTCATTTAATAGAGAAGGAATGTGATTTTCTAATTTATTTATTGTACAAGTATCCTTAGATTGATATGCATAAAAAATAGCTGTAAATAATCCTTCTAAAGAACCATCATATAAAAATTCAATCATAATTATATTTCTCCAGTATAAGAAGTTATTTTATCATTTAATAGAAGTAGCTTTTTATCTGAAGATAAATCATTATCTAAATGAGTATTATATGGTAATAAAATTTTATTTATCTCATTATCAAAAAAGCTTATTTGTTCAGAATCTTTTTCTACTAAGTTTAAATCTATTTTAGGAGTAAGAGCCTTTTTAATTTTTTCATTATCAAAGGATACACAACCGAAATATTTACCATTACAAGTTATAAAATATTGCGCTCTTTTTATAACAATGCCAAGTTTCTTTAAATCTAAAAAGTTTAAGTTGCTAATTCTACGAGCACTAATTATTTTTCTAGCACCTCTTATACCTATTCCAGGAACTCTTATTAAAAGTTCATAGGGAGCTTTATTTATTTCTACAGGAAATAAATGAATATTATTTAATGCCCAGTTTGTTTTAGGATCAAAATTAATATCTAAATTAGGATTTTCTTGAGATAATAATTCAGAAGCCTTAAAGCCATAAACTCTTAATAACCAATCACCTTGATAAAGTCTATGTTCACGTAACGTAGGAGGAGTTTTGAGATCAGGTAAGTTTTTACCGTGGTTAACTGGAACATAGGCAGAGTAATAAACTCTTTTTAAGTCAAATTTATTATAAAGGTTTTCTGATAAATTAAGAATGTTTAAATCACTTTCTTTTGTAGCACCTACTATAAGTTGAGTACTTTGGCCACCAGGAACAAAAGTGGAATAATTTTTAAAGGTTTTAGCTTCATGCTTAGTAGTAATTATATTATTTTTTATAAATTTCATAGGTTTAAAAATTTCATCCTTATTCTTTTGTGGAGCAAGCAATTTTAATGAATTTGAAGAAGGTAATTCAAGATTAACACTCATTCTATCCACTAAAGAACCAGCTTTTTTTATAAGCTCTTCATCAGCTCCTGGAATAGCTTTTAAGTGAATATACCCTCTAAAGTTGTATTCATTTCTTAATTTTTCAACTACTTGAGTTAAGCGTTCCATAGTAAAATTAGCATTTTTTATTATTGCAGAACTTAAAAATAAGCCTTCTATATAATTTCTTCTATAAAAATTTATAGTTAAATCTACTATTTCATCAACAGTAAAATAAGCTCTTTCTATATCATTTGAAATTCTATTTATACAATATGCACAATCATATATACAATAATTAGTTAAAAGAATCTTTAAAAGTGATATGCATCTTCCATCAGGAGTAAAGGTATGGCAAATTCCACTTGATGAAACTGAACCAATACTACCTTTTTTAGAGCTTCTATTTGAACCGGAAGATGAACAAGATACATCATACTTAGCGGCACTACTTAAAATTCTTAGTTTATCTGAAATTTCCATATAAATTCACCAACTTTAATATTTATTAATAATAAGATTAACTTTTTCATTATTAGTATTATTATATAATAAAGATATTATGCGAACAAGTGTTCATATATGGAAAGTTTTTATATTAAATAATAATGATTATTAATTATAAGAATTTTATGATATAATTAAATTAAGAAATGTTAGTATATTAAATTGGAGGATTACATATGTCATTTGATAAATTAGATATAAAAGATAATTCAGCGAGAGAAGGAAGAGCTTGCATAATAGTTTCTAATATAGTAGGAAAGGATTTGCAAAAGGTTAAAAACTGTGCAATGATTTTAGGAATTAGAGATCAAATATTCATAAACTCTAAAAATGGAAATACTATAATTAGTGATTTATTAGAAAATAATATAAATTCAGAATGTGAAGATGGTAGAAAAGAAAGAGCTATAATTTTTAATTCAATAGCGCCAGCAAAAATGAATATTTTTATTGAGAATCTTAAAAAAGTAAAAGTAAACAATGTTTTAAAAGCAGTTGTTACAGAAACTTCTATAAATTGGAGTGTAAATGAAGTAATTTCTAACTTAGCTGCAGAACGCGCTTCAATGAGCAAGGGAAACTTTAACGATATACATCATAAATAGAACTGAAATTTAAAGTTTAATGTTATAATTTAAAAGCCAAATACTATTATAATTAACGACTCCTCATATAAGTTTGTAGTAGGAGTCGTTAACTGTAGTATGTAATTTTTGGTAATAGCAGTTTTAGTATAAAATTAGCATATATGTTTTATTGTTCATAAAAAAAAACTTAGGTATAATTTCATTATCAGATACAACTTAGTAGAAGAGGGGAATTATATATGTATAAGTATGGAAGAGGAATGTGGAAAACAATAGAAGATGGTAATGAATTATCATGGGTAATAGGTAATGGTATTGGTGGATATGCTAATCATACTGTTGCAGGGGGTGGGGCACAGGCCTTTCATGGATATTTAATAGCTTCATTAAATGCTCCTGTAAATAGAATGATGATACTTACTAGAACTCAAGAGCAAGTAATTGTTGGAGGTAGAGAATATGATTTAACATCTCAACAATATATAGGTAGTTCAAAAAATGGACAGGAACATTTAGAGCAATTTATTTTGGATACGATTCCAGAGTATTATTATAGAGTTGAAGATATTACAGTAAAGAAAAGTATAGCAATTGAGTATGGACATAATACAGTTGCTGTATGTTATGAAATAGAAAATGGGAGTGAAGAAAGTAAGTTAAATATACTTCCATTATTTAATTATAGAGAAGCTGGAGAAACAAGTGAAAGAGGAGACTTAAAATTTGATATTAATGTATCAGAAAAGATTTTAACTTTAATACCAGAAAAAAATAAGGATATAAAAATAGATTTCTATATATCTGAAGGAAGTTTTTATGATAGAAAATTAATTCCGACAAGTATGGCAACTCCGAATTATTTAATTGAGGAAAATCACTTTTATATGATTGACCATAGAACAGGTTTTTTAGGGGTTGATAATCATTATACTCCATATGAAGTACAAGTTGAATTAAAGCCTTTTGAAAAGAAAAAGATATATGTTAAATGCACTATAGAAGGTTTAAATGAAAAATCAGGTTTTGATATTGCAAGAGAATATAAAGAAAGAGCTGAAGAGTTAGTAAAAAATGCTGAATTAGGAGATGAATTTGCTAATAATTTAGTTAAAGCTGGAGATCATTTTATTGTAAATAGAGAAAGTACTGGATTAAAAACAGTATTAGCAGGACTACCATGGTTTACAGACTGGGGAAGAGATACAATGATAGCGTTTGAAGGTCTTACTTTAGTAACTAAAAGATTTAATGATGCTAGAGAAATATTAGAATCATTTGCTAAGTATATAAAAAATGGATTAGTTCCAAATGTATTCCCAGATGCTAATACAGAACCTGGATATAATACTGTAGATGCTTCTTTATGGTACTTCCAAGCAGTATATAAATATTTAAAATATACTGGAGAGTTAAATGATTATAAGTTTATAGAAGAAAAAATATATCCAAAATTAAAGGAAATATATAAGGCTTACTCTACTAAAACAGATTTTTCTATTGGTATGGACAATGATGGCTTAATATATGCTGGAGGTGGTCTTGATCAAGTTACTTGGATGGATGTGAGAGTTGGAGATTATGTTGTAACACCAAGACATGGTAAGCCGGTAGAAATTAATGCTTTATGGTATAATGCATTAAAAATAATGGAAGACTTATCAGAAAAATTTGGAGATGATAAGAGCCAATACTCAAAGCTTTCAGAAAGGGTTAAGAAATCATTTAATAATAGATTTTGGAATGAGGAAAAACAATGTCTTTATGATGTTGTAGATGAAGATGATGATAAAATAAGACCAAATCAAATTTGGGCAGTATCATTACCATTTGCAGTTTTAGATAGAGAAAAGGAAATTAAGATAGTTAATACTGTTTATAAACACTTATATGCAACTTATGGATTACGTTCTCTTTCATTTATGGATAAAGATTATAAAAGAAAATATATAGGAAAGTTATTTGATAGAGATTGTGCTTATCATATGGGAACTACATGGGGATTTTTAATAGGTGGATTTATAACTTCATATTGTAAAGTTAATAATTATTCTGATGAAGCCATAAAGAAAGCAGAGCATATGTGTAAAGTCTTTGAAGACACTATGAGAGATGGATGTATTAATGGAATAGCGGAAATTTTTGATGGAGATTTTGCATCAACAGGAAGAGGATGTTATTCACAAGCATGGAGTGTTGCAGAAGTATTAAGAGCTTATACACAAGATGTAATGCCATATTTAAATAAGTAATAAAATTATATTAACCCTACTAAATATTAGATTTATTTATTTAGTAGGGTTATAATATATTAAAATATTATTAAATAATTGTAAGTGTATAATATAATTTAATTATTAAACATATAAGTAATGTATAGTTTTTAAGTAAATAATTATATTGGAGGTAAAATTAATGGATAAGAATGAAAAAATTTTATTAGGAGCTGCATGCTTTTTTGCAGGTGCAGTAGCAGGTTTTTTAATAGCACCAATTAAGAAGGGAATTTACTGTGGTAATAATAATGGAAATAATTATATGAATAAAGATGAAGAAGAAAATGATGAATTAAATGAAATAGATGAAATAGATAAAGTTTTAGATGAAGTTAATGAAGCAATAAATAATGCAAGAAAAGAGAAAAATGAAGAAGAAATAGATTCATAAGAAAAATAATATAATTTATAGAAATTAAAAGCGAAAATTCATTGCTTATGGGAATAGTAATACTTTATTTAGAGTTCTAACTGAAGTAATCAAACTGTTCAAGTTGTAAGCGAATAATTGACATATGGACAAGGTGATAGTATAATAAATAGGTCCTGTGAGGGAGTAGTTAGCATGTAAATGTGGTTAGGTCAACATAATGGTTTTATAAAACCTGGCTTAATCTTAAATAACGAGACTCATGGATGCTTTTTTGAGCATCCATGAATCTCGTTATTTTTTTGTTTATAATTCCAAATAGGATAGAAATAAAATGTGGGGAGAATTACTATGAATATTATTACAATTATACTTACAGCATTTGCTTTAGCCATGGATGCATTTGCTGTGTCAGTTAGCAAAGGAATGGCTTTAAAGAGTTTAACTAAGGGAACCGCTATAAAAATAGCTTTGTTTTTTGGAGGCTTTCAAGCTGCTATGCCATTAATTGGTTGGATTTTAGGTATAAGCTTTCAAGGCTATATAAAAGCTATAGACCATTGGATTGCTTTAGTATTATTAACTATTTTAGGTGGAAAAATGATTTATGAGTTTTATGAAAATCGTAAAGAGTCTGCTAATGAAAGTAATGAAGTAACAAGTGAGATAAGTACTACTTTAGATGATGGAGAAAATAATAAAGGTGAATTATCTAATAAAGAGTTAACTACTCTTGCTATAGCTACAAGTATAGATGCTTTAGCTATTGGAGTAAGCTTTGCATTTTTAAATGTCAATATAGTATCTTCAGCATTAATTATTGGAATAATAACATTTGTAGTCTGTTTTATTGGTGTTATTGCAGGAAAGAAGATTGGTGGAATATTTAAAGATTATGCTGAACTTGTAGGTGGAATTATTCTTATTATTATAGGAATAAATATTTTTAATGAACATACAGGATTTATAATGAATTTAATGCATAGCATATTTAAATAAAAGATTAGAAAATAGATAGATAATAGTTAAAATTTAATTATTATCTGTTTATTTTTTTTATTAAATATTAATGAAAAGAATTACATAAGGTTGTATAATGTTATATAATTAGATTAATATAAATAAAAAACAGAAGAGTAGAGGTATGTAATATGAAGAGAATATTTGAGTTAACAACTGGAGATATAGAAAGGTTAAGTAAAAATGAATTAAAAGATATAATAAAAAATTCAGAGGGCAGAACTGTTATGGCAGAAACTATAATAAGTTATACACCTTATGTAAAAGAAGTATCTAACTTAGAATTAGCTGCAAGCTTTGGAGCTGATATGATAACTTTAAATACTTTTAATTTTGAAAAACCTTATATTTTTGGATTTGGTGAAGCTAATCTTTCAAAGGGGTTAGAGGATACTTTTAGAATTGTAGGTGAAGAAATAAAAAATAATATTAAAGATAAAAATTATATAAGAAATATAAGAAGGTTAGTTGGAAGATTAATAGGAGTAAATTTAGAGCCAGTTCCAGAAGGAAGTACTTATGAAAAGGGATATAGATTAAATAAAGAAAACCTAGAAAAAGTAAAGGAATATGGATTTAATTATATAGTAATAACAGGTAATCCAAGTACAGGAGTTACTGAAGAAACTATTTGTGAAGGAATAAAGCTTGCAAAAGATATTTTAGGTGATAGTACATTAATAATTGCAGGAAAAATGCACGGAGCAGGTAGTGGAAACATATATGATGAAAAAGTAACTAGAAGATTTGTTAAGTGTGGAGCTGATGTTGTTTTAATACCTGCACCAGGAACTGTTCCAGGTATTACAGAAGGGATTGCTAAAAAAATGATAGACTCAATTCATGAAGAAGGTGGTGTTGCAATGACAACTATAGGAACTTCACAAGAGGGATCTTCTGAAAGTGTAATTGAAAAAATAGCTTTAATGTCTAAAATGGCAGGGGCTGATATTCAACACATTGGTGATTGTGGAACCTTTGGAATGGCATTACCTGAAAATATAATGAAGTTATCAGTAACGGTAAGAGGAATAAGACATACTTATAGAAGAATGGCTCAATCAATTATAAGATAGTAAATTATTTATAAGCTAGTTACAAATTAAAAGCTAATGCATATATTAAATATAATTAATTCTAATGGTGGTATTTTTAAGTTGAAAAAAAGACAAGCTAAATATATTGCAGGATTAAAAAATTATATGATAAGAGGAAAAATACTTGATTATGGAAATTTAGAAAAGCATAAGGCTTATAGAAAACATAAAACAAGTAATAGCAGAGTTTGTTTATTGTTAGGATTATTTATAATGTGTATAGGTATTATAAGTATATTTAAAAATACAATTGTTTATTCTCCATTTAGGGGTATGTATTCAACAACTGGAGGAGTAAGTTTTAAAACTAGTTCCATAATATTATTTATCGGTATAGTAATGTTAGCTTTACGTAAGCGGGCTATTTTAGGGATTATATGTGTAGCTCTAGGGATAGTAAGTATAGTAATTTCCATATTTTTTTCTTTGAGAATGAGCTTGTTACCAATTTCACTTATAAACGCAATATTAATATTCGGAGCGATTTTTTTAGGGGGTTCATTAATAATTAAAGGAATATTACAATTTATAAGAAAATAATATTGTAAATTCATAATATAATAAAGTAAAATTTTGATTGTATAGAATTTTAGCTGGAGGTATATGAATTTGAATAATATATTAAAAATAATAAGAAAAGATGGAGTAGAGGTTGAAGTTAGGTTAAAAGAGTTAGATTTATCTTATTTAGATAAGATTATGGATTTACAAAAAATAATAATAGATGGACTTGAAAATAAGGAGTTATATGCTGACACAGAAAGAGAAGAATTTGAAGAGTACATAAAAGAAAATGGGAAAATAATAGGATATGTTACAGAAAAGGATGAGCTTATTGCAATGGGAGTGTATGCTAAAAAGGGTTGTGATAAATCAAACTATGGGTATGATATTGGCTTAGATGATGAAGAAGTATTAAAGACAGGTCAAATAGAATCTACAGTAGTTAAAGATGAATATAGAGGAAATAAGCTTCAAAAGATAATTTGTAATGAGTTAGAAAAAATTGCTGTTAAAAACAACACTAAAATACTATGTGCAACAGCATCACCATATAATGAGTTTAGTGTTAATACATTTATAAATTTAGGATATGAAGTTAAAGGCGACAAATTAAAGTATGGTGGAGTAAGAAGATATATTTTTGCAAAAAGAATTTAAAGTAAATACTATATAGATTTTACTAAAAGGCTACAGTAATGTTGTATAAGCAATGTTACTGTAGTCTTTTTATATAAAACTTATAGTTTATATTTATATATGAGTAAAAGATTATAATATAGTAAAAAATAATATAAATATAACTATAAAAATAAATTTTAATTAATGTGTTTAAATTAAAAGGAGCATTAAAGATGACTAAAATAAACTTAGAAGATGATAGAAATTTAAGTATGTTAGTAGACTTTTATGAATTCACTATGTCAAATGGATATTTTGAAAATGATTTAAAAGATAAAATAGTTTATTTTGATATATTTTTTAGAAAAAATCCTGATAATGCAGGATTTGCAATTACTGCAGGGCTAGAGCAAGTAATAGAGTATATAAAAGGATTAAGCTTTAATGAAAGAGATATTGAATATTTGAGAAGTAGAAAACTTTTTAATGAAGAATTTTTAGATTACTTATTAAATTTTAAATTTACAGGTGATATTTACGCTATACAAGAAGGAACGCCTGTATTTCCAAATGAACCATTACTAACTATTAGGGCAAAAGTAATAGAGGCACAGTTAATAGAAACAATGTTACTTTTAACAATTAATCATCAAAGTTTGATTGCTACAAAAGCTAATAGAATAAAAAGGGCAGCAGAAGGAAAAGAAGTATTAGAATTAGGTGCAAGGAGAAGTCAAGGGTATGATGCGGCCATATACGGAGCTAGAGCTGCATATATAGGAGGAATAGATGGAACTGCAAATACCATTGCTGATGAAATATTTGGGATAAAGGCTGTTGGAACTATGGCTCATTCATGGATTCAATTATTTGGAGATGAGTATAAGGCTTTTGCAACGTATGCTAAAACTTATCCAGATAATTGTATTTTATTGATAGATACATATAATGTTTTAAAGTCAGGAATAATTAATGCGATTAAAGTATCTAAAGATATATTAGAGCCCCAGGGAAAAGAGCTAAAGGGAATTAGATTAGATAGTGGTGATTTAGCATATCTATCTAAAGAGGTAAGAAAAATATTAAATATAAATGGATTAGAAAAATGTAAAATAATAGCCTCAAATAGTTTGGATGAATATATAATATCAGACCTTATGACACAAGGGGCTTGTATTGATGTTTTTGGTGTTGGAGAAAGATTAATAACTGCAAAGTCAGAACCGGTATTCGGGGGAGTATATAAATTAGTCGCAGTTGAAGAGAAAGGAAAAATATTCCCAAGGATTAAATTATCAGAAAACATAGAAAAGGTAACTAATCCAGGATATAAAACGGTTTGGAGGCTATTTGATAAAGAAAGTAATAAAGCTATAGCCGATGTATTAACAGTAGGAGATGAAATAATAGATGATTCAAAGGAATATGAAATATTTGATCCTGTATATACATGGAAGCGAAAACTTTTAACAAATTATTATGCTAGAAAGATACAGGTTCCAATTTTTATTAAAGGGGAATGTGTTTATAAATCACCTAATCTTGAGGACATTCGTAAATATTCTTTAGAGCAAGTGGATTCATTATGGGATGAGGTAAAAAGGTTTACGAATCCGCAAGGGTATTATGTAGATTTATCAGAAAAGTTATGGAAACTAAAAAATAATATGATAAAGGAATTTAGAGGATAAATGAAATTAGTAAATAAATTTATTTAGATATCAGAAAAGTATATTGAAAAATTATTAAGAATAGCCTAATACAAAATATTTGTAATAAAAGGGCTATTCTTAATTTTATTTAATTTAAATATAAGTTTTAAAGTGTATGGAAAATTTATATAAAAATTAAAAATAATGACAAAAGCATCAAAAAATGATAAAAACATGAAAAATTAATGAAAAATATAGAAAATTATTCTAAAAAAATATATAATTTATTATGTCAAAATATATATTTAAATAGGTGGGGATGTGAAAAAATATGCAGAAGAGAAAGCTAAAAAAAATAATTGCTATTTCTGGGGTGGTTGGAACTATTTTAACTATTAAATCTATTCCAGCTAATGCCACAGAATTAAATAGCGGAATATCGGTAGCTTCAATAAGCAAGGGACAAGTTATTAATGTAACTTCAACTTTAAGAATTAGAGAAGAGGCAAATACTAATTCATCTGTATTAGGAACTATTAGGAATGGAAGTACATTTGATATTATTTCTAAAAGCGGAAGCTGGTATCAAATTAAGTACAATGGAATTACTGGTTATGTTCATGGAGATTATGTAAAGGAAGTTACGGCATCTTCAGCAGTATCAACAAAAGGTAAGGTATATAATGTATCTACAAATTTAAGGGTAAGAAGTGGAGCTTCTACAAACTCATCAATATTAGGTTACATTACTAATAATACTGAAGTAAGTATAGTTGGAACAGAAGGATCATGGTATAAAATACAATACAATGATGGATACGGGTATGTAAGTAAAGATTATATAACTGTTAATGGCGCTTCGAGTAATGATGGAAATAGTTCAGAGAATAATAGTTCTTCAGAAACAGAAGTTAATAAAATGGGATATGTTTATAATGTGAGTAGTGGAGGTCTTAGAGTTCGTCAGGAAGCATCTACTAGTTCTACAGTTTTAGGAACTTTATATTCAGGTAATTCTGTAAATATAATTGGAGAAACAGGAAGTTGGTATAAAATTAAATATAATTCATCATATGCGTATGTTCATAAGGATTATATAACAGACAATAAACCATCTTCAGAATCAAATAGTGGAAATGATACATCAAATGATAATAATAGTTCTTCAGAAACAGAAGTTAATAAAACAGGATATGTTTATAATGTGAGTAGTGGAGGTCTTAGAGTTCGTCAGGAAGCGTCTACTAGTTCTACAATTTTAGGAACCTTATATTCAGGTAATTCTGTAAATATAATTGGAGAAACAGGAAGTTGGTATAAAATTAAATATAATTCAGCATATGCTTATGTTCATAAGGATTATATAACAGACAATAAACCATCTTCAGAATCAAATAGTGGAAATAATACATCAAATGATAATAATAGTTCATCAGAAGCAATGAATGAAATAGGAATTGTTACAAATATTTCTTCTAACTTAAGAGTAAGACAGCAGCCTTCTTCAAATTCATTAGTATTAGGGTATTTATTAAATAATGAAAAAGTTAATATAACAGGAAAAGAAGGAAATTGGTATAAGATTAATTTTAAGGGATCAACAGGATATGTAAGTTCAGATTATATAAGGATATCTAATGGGAACGATACTAATAATGGAAATAATAACAATAATAATAGTAGTGAATCTGTTTCTAATGCATATAATATTGTACTTTCAGAATTAAAATCACATATTGGATCACCATATGCATATGGTGGATCTGGAGAGTTAATTACTAATTCATCAATACAATCATTAAAAAATAGATTCCCAGATTACGCTGCAGCTGGAAAGTATGACACTTTATATCAATATGTTGATAGTGGTTTAAGAATGTTTGACTGTTCTGGATTTATGCAATGGGGATTTAGTAAGGCTAATATAAGTATCGGAAGAACCACTTATGATCAAATAAATAGTGGGGTAGAAGTATCATTAGACAGTGTACAACCAGGAGATTTATTATTCTATAGCAATTTAGGACATGTTGGTATGTATGTAGGAAATGGTCAATGGATTGAATCACCAAACTCAGGAAAAACAATAAGAATAGTGGATGTTCCATGGGGTTCTATTGGGAGAGCAAGAAGAGTTTTATAGGATTTATTTTTGTAGATTAAAATAAATTGTTTTAATATATAATTAAGCTTAAATTAATAAAAACTGTATCAAAATTATGATACAGTTTTTATTGATTTTATTTATTATTAATTCTATCTATATATTCTTTCATTAAATTAGCTGATGAAACAAATTTATCTTCTTCATTAGGAGATAATTGAATATTTAATACTTTTTCTACTCCATTTCTTCCGAGAATAGTAGGAACGCTTAAATAAGCATCATTAACACCATAGTAGTCATTTAATAAAGTAGAAACAGTTAATATACTTCTTTCATCTCTAATTATAGCTTCAACAATTCTTTCAAGAGCTATAGCAACGGCGAATGCAGTAGCACCTTTTCTCTTAATAACTTCATAAGCACAGTTTTTAACGTCTTCAGCTATAACATTTTCAGTTTCTTTATCCCAAGATATAGAATTTTGTTCAGAGAAGCTTTTTACTGGTATACTTCCAATCATTAATGATGACCATGTTACGAATTCACTATCACCATGTTCACCAAGAACATATCCTTCTACATTTCTTCCATCAATTCCAAAGTATTTTCCAAGCAAGCTTCTAAGTCTTGCTGTATCTAAGACTGTACCAGAACCTATTACTCTTTCTTTTGGGAATCCAGAAAGCTTATATGTCATATATGAAAGAACATCTACAGGGTTAGATACTACTAGTAGAATTGAATTTGGACTTAATTCAGCAAGTTTTGGGATAAAACTTTTAAATATAGCATAATTTTTATCTACTAAATCTAATCTAGTTTCACCAGGTTTTTGTGGTGAACCAGCAGTTATTATTATTATATCTGAATCTTTAGTATCTTCTAAAGTACCTAAAGTAACATTACAAGGTCTGCATAAAGAGCTACCGTGCATTAAATCTAATACTTCTCCTAGAGCCTTTTCTTGATTTATATCATTAATTACAATTTCTCGTGCTATTCCTTTTTGTAATAATGCAAATGCAGTTGTAGCACCTATTGCACCTGCTCCAATTATTGATATTTTACTCATAATTTCACCTCGTTTAATTAATATATATAGTATTTTCTATTTTAAAAAAATATATTATATACATAGGAAATAATTATTATTAACTAATAATTACATTATAGACTTACTAAAAACGAAAATCAACCATATTTTACTTTAATATGACAAAATTGCATATAATGTCGGGAAATTGTTAATAAAGCATTAACAAAATAAAAATAAAATGTTAATATATAAGAATGAAGTACATAATATGACATAAGACGATGAAGATATACAAAAGGGGGATTCAGTTTGGAAAATAATTATAATAATATAAGAATAAATAAATATGATGATGAGCATATGACGGTAGGAAAATGGATAGGAACATTTTTATTAATGCTTATTCCAATAGTTAATATAGTATTAATGTTTGTTTGGGCCTTTGGATCAAATGTAAATAGAAGTAAGAAAACATATTTTCAAGCACAATTAATAATGTGTGGTATAGTCTTAGCTTTATACCTTATAGCAGTTGTATTATTTATAGTAGTATTTAGTTAATAGCAAACTATAAAAAATATATGTCATAGAATGCTAAAAAAAGGAGTAGGGGGACTACTTCTTTTTTTGTGCCTTAAATTTTGGATATATGTACTATTTGTGGCTTGAGAATAAAATTGATATAATCAGTAATATACAAAAAATATGGGATTTATATAATAAATAATAAAAATCTCATAAATAAGCAAGTATGGGAGGCTAATAGATGAATTACTATAAAGTTTTAGGCATTAAAGAAAATGCTACACAAGAAGAAATTAGACAAGCATATGAAAAACAAGTTAAATTATTTAAATTAGAAGTAAAAGATGAAAAAAGATTAGATAAATTCCTAGATTTGTTTAAAGAAGCATATGATGCATTAATTTATAAAGAAGCTATAGTAAAAGACCAACAAGAAGAAATATTTGATGAAGAAGTAAGTGCTTTATTTAAAAATAATAAAATTAAAGAGAAATCAGCCGATATTACAGAAACAGAAGAAGTCATTAAATATGATTCTGAAAACATAGAAGACAGTTATGCAGCTACAGTTTTAATGAGCAGGGAAGAAATATTAAGAGAATCTTTAATTCAATATAATAAATTGGAAGAGGAAAAAGTTATATTTAAATCAAAAGAAGATTTTGAGGATTGCGATAGACTTTTTGATAATGAAGAATATGATGAAGAAGATTTTGATGAAAAAATTATAAAAAAGATAAGACAAAAAAATAACTCTAAAAATAAGAAGAGCAGTAATCAAAGAAAAAACAATTCATCTAAAAAAAATAATGTAAGCAAAAGTGATAAAGAATATAATGACAGAGACAGAGACAGAGACAGAGACAGAGACAGAGACAGAGACAGAGACAGCAGACGTACAACAAATAGAAATTCTAATAAAAGGGTTATAGTTAAAGAAAAAAAAGCTTCTAATGGGATTTTAAATATACTGTTAATTCCATTAAAGATAATTTCATTACCAATAATAGCTATATTATCAATGCTGATTTTTATATGTAGAATAATAAGCATATCATCATGGGTAGTAGCAAAAATTATAATAATTGGAGTTATTGCTATTGCAGCTATTCATGGATATCAAATTTATACAGGTCAAGAATTAATTAATTATAATATATTTATTGCTTGTGGAATAGGATTTGTAGTTTCATTGTTTTTACCTAATATAGTTAAAATAGTACCTAATATATTACAAGGAATCAATAATAGTTTGAAAAATTTTGTGTTTTAAAATTACTTTAAGGGGGATACTTTTATCCCTCTTTTGTTATATAATAAAATAAATTAAATTCAAAATTTCACATAGAGCTTTAGCTACACTTTAAGCTTAGAAGTCGTTATCTAGTGGTATGCTAGTTTTTATCTCATATCTAAAAATAGGTGGGAGTATTACAGTGACTAACTATCACATAAAAAATAATAGTTTGATTGGGGAGTAAATATGATATTTAGAAAGACAACAATAAATGACATAAAGGATGTAATGGAAATAATAAATGAGGCACAAGAATACTTCAAAAGAAATGGAATAGACCAATGGCAAAATGGATATCCAAATAGTGATACAATATATAATGATATAAAAAGTAATAGTAGCTATGTATTAGAAGAGCAAAATAAAATAGTAGCAACAGCAATGCTTTCTTTTGAGGAAGATAAAAGTTATAAAAATATTTATGATGGAAAATGGCTAAGGGATATAGGAGAATATGCCGTTATACATAGAATTGCAGTTAGTGAAAAAATTAAAGGGAAAGGAACTGCAGTTAATATAATTAAATTAGTAGAAGAAAAATGTAAAGAGAAGAATATAAATAGTATAAAAATAGATACTCATAAGGATAATATTTCAATGCAGAGATTACTTGAAAAAAGTGGATTTAAATATTGTGGGATAATATATCTAGAGGACGGAAATGAAAGAATAGCTTTTGAGAAAATTATATAGAAATAAATGTGCGAATGTGTAACTATTTTGTAACTTTATAGTAGAATTTAGTGGTATAATATAACTATAAAAATATAAACTTTAAAAGATAGTAGGATAAGAGATGGAGAGAGAGAAAAGTAAATTAAATGAAAAAATAACAAGTGGAAGAGAATTATTGAAAATAATTGAAGAAAAGGAAATTGAAATAGAAAATCAAAAGGCAAAATTAAAATTAGCCAATGATGAAATAGAGAAGATAAAATTAGATTTAAATGAATTAAGAAAAAATATTAGTAATTCTATTAAAAGTGAAGATAATTGCAAAGTTGAAACAAAGATTGATTCTGATTCTGAAAATAAAGTCAATTTAAAAAAAGAAGAAAGTAGTATTTCTATTGAGATTGTTGAAGCAGAAGATGATGAGTTTGTAAACAAAGCAATAAGTAAACTTATAGCAGAAGTAACAAATTATGAAGATAATAAAGATGAGAATTTAAATCAAGAGTTAGCAATAGATATTGTTGAAAGTGAAAAAATAATTGAAGATGATATAACTTTAATTGAAAATCTTAAGAGTGCATTTATAGAAAATAATAATTATAAGGTTTTAGATATTTTAAATTCAATATTAGATAATAAAAACTATGTAGAAGTTAATTTTACAAATGAAGAAAAAATAATATTATTATATTTAGGGTATTTCTATAATAAATTAGAAGGATTACTTAATAAATATGAATCAATAGAAGAATACTATAATTCAGAAGATAGTGAAGTAGCGCTATTGAAAAGATTAATAAAAGAAAAAGAGTATCCTATATATAAAGGCATAAAAGAAACTATTGCAAATAAAATGAAAAGTGATAATAAATTGTTTAAAGGCTTAGATACGATTATAAGAGTAAGAATAATAGATAAAATTATTAATATTGCATATATGACGTTTGAAGAAGTATATTCTGTTAAAGATTTAAAATATGGACAAGAGAACATAACAATAATGGCATGGGTTAAAGAAAAAGAAAATATGGAGTATAGGTTAGTTGAAGGTTTATATTGTAATACTACTGAAAAGCTATATATGTTAGAAAGCTCTATATATGTATTAGGTCTTAATATTAAAAAGGTTACTGATGAAGAAATTAATAATTTAAAACATGAGAATAAAATTTGTTATAAAAATGAACATACAAATTTTAATATAAGGGAAGAAGAAAAGAGAGTGTTTAGTGATTATAAAGAAACTCCTGAGAAAGGTAATGATTATATAGATGAAGATGACGATATAGATGAAGATGATTTAAGTATCTGGACAAGAGTTAAAGAAAAATTTACATTAAGATTAAAAAAAAGATAATAAAACAATAGTTGCCTAATTAATATATTAATTAGGCAATATATTTGTATAAAAAAATGAGTAAATGTTTACAAAAGTTAATTAATACTGTATAATAAAATTGTGAAAACTTTTTAATGCAATGTTATACACAGTATAAGGACAAGATACAATTAAAATATTATTATTAAATAATAATAATATTTAATAATAATATTTAAGAATAATTTAAGGGTAAATTAAGGATGTTGTAACAGAATTGACAAATTAATGAATTATAATATTTATAGAGGTGATTAGTATGGAGAAAAATTTACAGTTTGTAGATTCATATCATGAAAAAAATTATGTTGAGTTAGTTCAAAATTTTATGGGGAAATTAAATAAAGATTTATATATAGTATTAAAATTATTAAGTATCAATGAAGTATATGTAGTAGCTAAAGAATA
>NZ_JADPEL010000015.1 GCF_015667795.1 Clostridium sp. D53t1_180928_C8 | reverse complement strand
AAAGACATGTGAAACATTTGAAGATCTAGTCAAAGAAATAGACAATTACATAGACTACCATAATAATTTTAGAGGACAATGGAACTTAAAAAAGATGACTCCTGTTCAATACAGAAATCATCTTCTAAATTAGTCTACTCTTTTTTAAACTGTCCTTGACAAGGGGTACAGTTTATAATAAGCATAACTTTTTTATATTTATAGTATTTTTTCATAATAACACTTTCCACATTGTAAATATTTGTTATATAATTTTTATATAATAACTTTAATATAGGAGGTAAAAAATGAGTAACAAAAAGAAAAATAAAAAAAGTGCTATAAACGAAAAAGCTGAAAAATATTTATCTTACGGTACATTAATAGGATTAGTTATTGGATTAATTATCGGAATCATAGTATTTTTATTAACTGATAATATGTTTTGGATGGCTTTAGCCCCTATTGTTTTACTTTTTGCAGGTTTAGGAATAGGCTCTTATTTAGGCAAGAGTAAAAAGTCTATAAAAAAGCATTCGTAAAAAAATGATACATACTATAGATATAGTATGTATCATTTTTTTATTTGCTTTCAACATTATTTTCATCAGAAATTTGCTTTATATCTTTATTTTCAACTATGCTATTTTCTTCTGTTTTTTCTACATTACCCTTTCCTATTTTTTCTCCGCTTCCGATTATGGTATTAAGTCTTTGCATTATTGTATCATATCCGCCACATAGCATTAACGTTACTACTAACGCATTTATAAATAATCTATAAACACATTCTACATTTAAGTCCATAACTCCACTAGTAACTTTTACAATAACGAGATGTATAATAGACCAACTAAAAGTATATAATCTTGTTGGTATTTTCTTTATAAGTGGAAAATCTTTAGTAGTAAATACTATTAGTTCTACGGCAACTAAAGTCCCTGTAAATGATGATAGAAAATTTTGAGTTAAAAAATCTGTTATTTCCATATTTTATACCCTCTTATATTATTTAAATTAAAAACTTTAATTAATTATCTAAATCATAAGACTATCACCTATAAAAATTTTTCTCTAATATAATAAATGCAATTATGTTAATAAATGCTACTTTTTTATAACACTGTATTTAATAAAAATTAAGCATATATTTTCATATATAATTCATTAATATCTTTTTGCTTCTTCTCATATTCCTTATATTTAACTTCATTAACAGAATAAACCTCAACACTTCTATTTTTATTTATTGTTTCAAAGGCCTCATCTATCGTATTATATATTCCTAAATTATAAAGAGTAACAATAAGGGCACCAAGTGCCGTTGATTCACACTCTTCCATAATATATATAGGTACTCCATATACATCAGCCTGCATCTGATTAATTAAACTACTCTTAGTAAGACCCCCACTTACATAAATATGTTTTATATCTACATATTTTTTTAATCTTTGAACATTATTATTTATCTCAATAAATACGCCTTCTAAGATTCCCTTTAATATATCTTGTCTTTTAGTCGCTAATGATATATTAGAAAAAACAGCTTGAGCTTTAGAGTTCCAATCAGGAGTACTACGTCCCTGAAAATATGGTAATACTAAACACTCACCATTTTCCATATATACACTTTCTAATTCTTTATTTATAAGCTCATAATCAATATTATCATTATTATAAAAATTCTTACAAAACCAATTAAAAGCCGAACAACAAGTTAATACATTTGACTCGATTATGTATTTTCCATTAACAGATGAGGCATTACAAATAACATCATTTGTAAGATTATGTGGTACATTATTACAACTTGTTACTAAAAAAGCACCAGTACCTACTACAATTGATAATTCTCCTTCTTTATATACACCTTGTCCTATAGCACCACACTGTTGATCTCCACCAGCACTAATTACATTAGTTCCTTCTTTTATACCTGTATTTATAAAAAACTCTTTTTTAATCTTCCCAATAATACTACCTGGTTCTTTTAAATCACATAAATATTTTCTTTCTACATCAAATATATTTAATAATTCTAAATCCCATTTGCATTCTTTAATATTCATTAAATTTGTTCTACTTCCATATGTATAATCTGTTATATATTCTCCAGTCATTAAATACATAATATATGATGGTATATTTAGAACCTTATATGTTTTCTCATAAATTTTCTTTTCCTGTTCCCTCATCCATCTTATTTTACTTCCTGAAAATATAGTGTTAACACCACATCCGCTTTTCTCAAAAATTATATCATTTTTACTCAAAAGCTTATCACATACTTCTGAATTTCTCACATCTTGCCACATAATTGAATTGCATAATGGTTGTCCATTTTCATCTACAACAATGATAGAAGATCTTTGTCCTGTAACTGAAATAACATCAATTTCTTCTGAAATTCTCTTTGCCTCTTTTACTACCTTACCTACTATATAATATAGTGCATCTTTTAAAACGGAAACTTCTTGCTCTACAATTCCACCATTTTTATTAATTAGTTTATAGCTTTTTTGTGTTATAAAAAGTTTTTTCCCATTTTCCTTAAATAAAATTCCTCTCATACTAGATGTACCAATATCTAAAACTAATACATTCATAATAATTCTCCTAACATGGCAATCCCATTTATAAATTTCATTTTTACAATCGTTTTCATAAGCATCTGTATTATCTAATTATATACTATATTTACTTATTTTGTACATAAAATTCAACAAAAACACTCCCCAAAATTATATTGGGGAGTTATAATTTTTTTATTTTGTTAACTCATAAATAGTCCCTTCAGGAACCATTGTAATAGTTTCATTTCTATCTAAATTATCAATTTTTCTTATATCTTCATCAGATAACTCAAAATTAAAAACATCAATATTATCACTCATCCTTCCATAATGAGATGATTTCGGAATAGGAATAATTCCTTTTTGAATATGCCATCTTAATGCTATTTGAGCAATAGTTTTATCATATTTTTCTGCTAAATCCATCATTAGAGGAACCTCTAACAATTGTCCCTTCATAATCGGACTATATCCTATAACTTGAATCTTATAATTATTACAATAACTAACTAAGCTCTTTTGAGAAAAACATGGATGTACTTCAATTTCATTTACCATTGGCATTATTTTAGCTGTTTTTCTCAAAGCCTCTAAATGATTAATCTTAAAATTACATACCCCAATAACTCTAACCTTTCCTAACTCATAAAGATCCTCAAATGCCTTCCAAGTTTCACTATTAAATTTCGTTGGCCAATTTATTAATAATAAATCTAAATAATCAATATCTAATTTTCTCATAGACTCTTCAAACGACTTTATAGCTTTATCATATCCATGCTTATCATTCCAAATCTTAGTTGATAAAAATATATCTTCTCTTCTAACTTCACTTTCTTTAATAGCTCTACCTATACTCTCTTCATTTCCATAAAATGATGCTGTATCTATAAATCTATACCCAATTTTTAAAGCATTTCTAATAACATCTGTAGTTTCACTTTCATCTTCTAGTTTATAAGTCCCAAATCCAATTTGGGGTATTTTAATCTCATTTGTTAAAACCCTATAGCTATCCATAAGCCCTCTCCCTATTCATTACATATTTTCGATATTATTATCTAACAAACGATTACTACTATAATACTTATTAATTAAAAGATAATTTAATGCTTTTTTAATTGCTATCTGCGACACTTTTTTCCTATAAATAAGATTCTAAATTTTAATGGCACTAAAATTTTATATTTGGCTAGTTAAAATTCCCCACTAGTATACTCTTTTGCTCATATAATAAATATTTTCAAACTGTAGTATATCTTATAAATTAATCATATCCTCAAAGTAAATATAGTTTATACCATCAATAAATTCTTTTATGTCAAAAACAAATTTATTTTCTGATATTAGAGAAGCTATAAAGATCCTATTTTTAACTTCTTCATTATTAAATTTACCCTCTATACTTTTACACGCATTAGGCAAGTTTTTTTCTATAGTATTTTCTATTAATTGCTTATTATGATACATTGAAATTACATGCTCAATAAACCTCTTCTTATTCGGAGCAATTCTATTTAAATAACAATCTATATTATAAATTTCCTTAACTTTATTATAAAAATGGATTATTTTAAACACGCTGTAAATCCACTTATTCTCATGAAATCTTGATATTTCTTTAAATTCATTAATTATTATAATTTTTCTTTCATCATCTAATTTATTATTTTGAAATTCCTTAATCTGCTTATCCCACCATCTTGTAATAAACTCTTTTTCAGGTAAAATACATCCATCTTCATATTCTGATATTAATGAATCCTGCTTATATATAGTAGTATAATATTTTTCATTTATAATTTTATAATGACTTATTTCTTTTTCATAAGAATCAATAATTAGTTTTTCATATTTTCTATAATTTTCTTTATACTTATAAAGACTAATATTCCATATAAATCCTATAGAATCTAATCTCTCAACAAATTCTTCATTTAATATATTTTTATTATAAAGAGTTCTTTGAAGACTAACCCAACTATATAATCTTGAATACTCTTCATCTTTAGGTACATTTAAATGTCCATTAATCTCTTTAAACTTTAATAAACTTTCAAATGATTCATCCCAATTATACGTGATTTTTCTTTCTATATTTTTTAACTGTGAAATAATATCTTCATGTTCTTCATATAAAGAAAGTCTAATTTCCTCATCATACAATCCTATTTGTTTTCTATAAAGATTGTTTATTTCATTTGCTACTTCTAATTTTTTTCTAAAGTTAACAAGCTCTAAATTATCTATATTATCTACAAAGTCAAATACTATTGGAGTTTTATCTACGGAATCTGCTGTAAGACATCTTCCTAACTGTTGATAATATACACTTGGTGACTTAGTATTTCTAAGCATAACTATTCCCGTTATATTATTAATGTGTATTCCTTCATTTAACTTACTTATACAAAATAGTAGCTTTAATTCATTTTCACTATTTTCACCTTCAAAAGCCTCTAAATTTTCTTTATTTTTTTTATTAGTAGAAGTTACAATATAAGAACTTATACTAATATTTTCACTTAAAGCACTTTTAAACCAGCCTATAACTATATCCTTCATCTCTAATAAATGCTTATTATTTTCACAAAAAACTATAAACTTTAATTTTTTTCTATGTGGTAAATGTTTTTTTATTATATTTTCTACTCTACTTTCATTTTCCCACTTACTTCTGTATATACTAAGTTCTTCTATATACTTTTTCTTATCCTCTAATGGTATATTCATCTTTTTCATTAACTTAAGCTTCTTATCAATTTCCTTGTCTAAATCATACATGGCAGAAACATAAATTGGCATAGGCAAAATTTTTCTAACTATTGCATCTGATAGACTTATTGGAGTAGTTGAATTTCCATAGAGCAATTCATTAATCATATCTCTATTATTATCTAAAAATCTTATTGGTGTTGCTGAAAGTCCCACAACTTTAGCCTCATTATTTTCTTGCAATATATATTTAACTGCTTTTCCCCAACTTAATGCTCCAGCTCTATGCAATTCATCTAAAATAATTAAATCAACACTTACATTTTCTAATTTTCCTTTTGAATATAAAGATGAGAACTTACTATAAGTATAAAATTTACTCTTAGTAATACTCCATGGTGCTATTCTTTTCAATCTATCTAATATTTCATTAGTAGGAGCTAAAATAATAATCTTCTTATCTCTATAAGTAAATAAAAGTTGAAGAATAATAAAACTTTTCCCCGTTCCTGTTGCATTTGGTACTGCTACTCTAGTATCACTTTCTAAAATTGCTTTAACCTCTTTATATGTATATCTATTATGAGGCTTTAAATCTGGCAATAATATTCCATACTGATTCTTTTCTGTGTAATTATTTATTAATTCTTCAACATAATCAAATTCTTCTAAAGACATGCTTGTCCTATTAAACATATTTGCATTTTCTACATATCCATTTAATGAAATTATCATAAAATATTTGCAGTTATACTTCTTACTACTTTCTTTTTCAAACTTTAATAATTCTTCAATAATATTAGGATTACCTAAAGGTCTCATTGTATTTTTTGCTTGTATTATCCAAGAAACCTTATTAGGATTATCAGACTCAGATAATATTATATCCGCTCCTCCATCATGTGATCCTCCATTTATAGTTGCAATATAACCATTACCCTCAAATAAAAACGCTAAATATTCTTCAAATATCCTACCCTTTATAAGCTTATCAATTAAGTTTAACTTTTCTTTTATCAAACTTATGTTTTTCTTATAAGTTAACTCTTTTAATTCTTCTAATATATTTTCATAACTATCCATATTGCCTGTCTTACTCCTAAACTGTCATTAATTCTATATATTATATATTTAAATAATAAATTAGATACAATAACAAATACAAGCTTTTAATATTTTCTATAAATCAAATAAGTAGGATGCATCAGAAAGTTTCTAATACATCCTACTATTATTTTACTTATTAAAGGTTAATTATTTCTTTTTCTTAAAGATTACAGCACCAATTGTTGCAATAACTGTACCAAATAAACCTACTGCAGCAGCTGGAGTTCCTCCTGTCTTTGGTAAATTTGAATTTCCTTTGTTTCCTCCATTATTATTAGAGTTTCCGTTGTTATTAGAGCTTCCACTATTATTGCTTCCACTATTATTGTTTCCACTATTATTGCTTCCGCTATTATTTCCACTCGCATCTGCGATAACTAATCCATCCATTGCTGCTTTTAATTCCTTTTCTGAATTAGCAACATCTTCAGCAGTAGCTTCTCCATTTTCCATTATAACTTTAGCTTTAACTAAATTATCTTTTAATACAGCCCAAGATTTTGCAGTATATTTGCTTTCATCTAAGCTTTCTGCTTTATTTATTAAATCTTGTAACTTATCTTTATTTGGTTTTAATCTTAACTCTAAGAATGATCTTATTAATTGATCGTAGCTCTTAGAAACTTCTGCTTCTAATGCATTTTCATCAGCTATAACAGTATTTGCTTGCTCTAAAGCAACTTGTAAGTTAGCCCAAGTGCTATCTATATATTCACTAGCATCTAAATTATTAATTTTATCTACTAATTGTTGTAAGTGCTCTTTATCTCCCTTTTCAAAAGATAACATTTGCATTGCAGTACTTAATCTATCAAATGCTTTATCTACTTGATCTTGAGTATATTTTCCGCTTTCTAATAACCCTTCTGCTTCAGCTAATGCAGCTTTAAACTCTTCTGCAACTGCAGGTACAACATTTGAAAGTTCTTTGTCTGTAACCTTATTAGCCTCTTCTATAGCAATTTCTAAATGCATTTTAAATACATCTTCAACTGGCGGTGTTACTTCTCCTCCATCTTCAGATCCTGTACCAACTTTAATATTTATAGTGTTTGAAGTAACTACGCTCTTAGAATCAAGTGTTACTTTAACTGATAATGTAGTGTTACCATCTTTTAATCCAATTAATTTTCCATCTTGAACTTTAGCAACTTCTTCATTACCAACAACATATTCAATTTCTGCTCCTTCTAAACTAGCTGGAGAACCATTATTCATTAATGCCTTTATTGATAATAATGATAAATCGACGCTTCCATCTACTGCTACTTCAGTAATTGCAGATCCTAAGTTTACTCTATCGATTACTGGATTTTCAACACTTTCATCAATTTCAACAACATAAATATTGTCTAATATTAAGTCAGCATATCCTGAACCCTTATCAACTGAAATATAGTAATCATCTTTATTACCAGTAGTAAATGTTTTGCTCTTAGAGCTTGTCTTAGTGTATTCTCCACTTTCAACGCCAGTTGCTTCAAGAGGTATATTTACTAATGTTCCTTCACTTCTTGATTTAATATTTACTGAATAACCTGGTGCATCATTCTTAAGTGAATATAAGAAACCTAGTTCATAAGTTTTATTAGGTTCTAACTTAAATGTTGAATCATCAGTTACTAACATTTGTCCAGTTTCACCTGATTGTTGATTAGTCTTTAATGAGAATCTTCCATCAAGTACCCAACTCATTTTTTGTCTTCCAAGTAAATCTTTTTCTGCTAAGTGAGATCTATTTGAAGTTCCTCTTCCTGGTGCTAAGAAGAATGGTGTAATACCTTCATCTACATTTTCAAAGTCTTCATAGAATACATAACCTTCTCTATTTGTATGACCTGGATGTTCCCAAATTCTGAAGTCATCAACTAATACATCACCATTTCCAGCTTCTGCAGTAAGAGAAATATCTGCAGTAGTTACACCTTCTGGAACTGTAACTTCAATCTCCATTCTTTGGAACTTATCATCTAAATATTTATGACCTTCACCAGATCTAGCAAACGATCCTCTAGTTATTACATTAGTTAATTTTTCATCTCCACAGTTTACACCTAAAGTAACTTTTCTATTTCCATCATTCTTAACCCATGCAGATATTGAATAAGTTTTACCTGCTTCTAATCCTTCAATAGTTTGTGATATACTACCTTCTTTATTAGAAATTGATACAACATCATTACCAGCTCTTCTTCCTACTGTTTCATTTACAAAACTAATATGATCTGTATTTCCTTCCTTTGAATCCTTTGACCAAGTTGTCCACTCTTGAGAGTCAAATCCTGGTTCTTTTATTTGTGAACCATAGCCCCAATCCTCAATTCTCTTTTCTTCAACTTCACCCTTTGTTACAAGGTATGGAGTATTTTGTTCAACATCCAATTGAACTTTACCATTTACTACTGGAACTGATTTAACATGTTCTCTTCCAATATCAGTTAATTCATATACTTCTACTGTAGAAAGGTTTTCCCATCCTTGTGGTAAATCCCATTCTGAAGAAGTTCCAAGTGGATTCCAGTGATAAATCTTTGTATCTTCTTCTTCATCAAAATTCCATTCTAAGAATAATTTTGTCTTTCCTTCACCAATACTGTTATAAGTGTTTTCTGGAGTAGTAGCTACTAATTTACCATCTTTATAGTAATTAATATCAGCGCCTTCTCTAACCCCTACTAAATTATCAGTAAATTTAACTTCATCGTCAGTTCTAGACATTATTTCAAAGTGTTGCATATATTTAGTAGGTAATACTTGGTTATAGAATCTTTCTATACCATTTACACCTTCTATTGAATGATTGTTACCCCATCCATTAGATAATAAATGCTTATTTCCTTTTAAAATTGGATCAGATAAGAATCCATCCTTAGTACTATTTCTAATAAATCTTAATATTTCACTTGTTCCACCTTGATTTGGATATGCAGGGTCTGCTCCCCAGTGAGTCCAAGTTACATGTTCTTCAAGAGGACTATGGAATTCTGTTGCAACTTGGTATCCTAAATCATTTAATTTTTCTCCAAGTTGATGAGCATTCCATCCATTACCTGTATAAACGTCAACATATACCCATCCTAAGTTAGGTAAATCTTCTTTTAACATATCTAATCTTCTGAATAATTCACCTGTTGTTAAATCAGCTCTTTGGTCTACATAATAAGCTTGGTCTAACCAGTTCCATCCTGGAGCACTTGTGTTTACAGATCCATTGTCTGGATATTGGAATGCATCTAATTGATATTCTGTAGCATTTATATGAACACCAAACTTAGCATTATATTTAGCTCCTTCTTCGATTAATGTGTTAAAATCTTCAACTCCACCTTGTCTTATACCAATATGTCCGCCGTAGTCAGGAATTGAGTCATCATGACCTTCAGCTTGATATCCTTTTTCAAGTACCATTTGTCCAAATCCGTCAGTGTAATTAGATAACTTTTTAACTGTATCCAATGTTCTTAGGAATGGACTTTGAGTATAACCTATATTGAATGCAATATATGAAAGGCTATTCTTTAAGTCTTCAGCTCCTAATGGTGCTTCAACCCTATTTCTATATTCAATTGCAGCATCTTGCCAGTTCACTGCTTTATCTTCATTCATATCTTTTGTTATATAAGCTTCTGCCCATAAATTTTCTTCATAACTGTAGAAATCTACATCTGACTCTGTATCTAGTACTTCCCTATATGTCCAAGCTCCTGTTCCAATACTTGTACTCTTATATCCATTTCTATTTTCAGTATTTAACAGTATTCTACTAGAATATTCTACAACATTATTATTTACTGATATAGCAAAATCATTATCATTAACAAATGCATAAGTCTTTGCTTTACTTGATGGTTCTAAATCTTCAACAGTGCTTATTTCATCAGTTATTTGATGCCAAGCTCCAGTTGATAATACAGCTGCCATAGCACCACCATTATCACTTCTTACTTCTGCAAAGCTTTGATTTGGTAATGATACTTTCTTAACTTTAAAGTCTCCACTTTCTTCAATATTAGTTATTTCTAATCTTATTTTATTATCTTCTACAGACATAACTGTTGTTAAGGTAACACCAATTTCATCAATAGCCATTGTATAAGTAGCTTTATTTCCTTCAGTAACACATTCAACTACTGGAGTATAGTTCTTACCATTAAGGTTAACTTTATTACTTCTAGTTTCTTGTCCTATTAATGTTGAACCATCATCTTTCCAATTATATTCTATAACTCTTGGGAAAGTATTATCTAACTTAACTGTCATTATGTCAGACTCAATAGCTTTCTCTACTACTTCTGGTAAGTCTGCATCTGTTTCAGCAGCAATTTCAGATACATTAACATTATCTAAAGTAACAGTCTTATTACCAAACCATCCAACTAATCCTATCTTACCTGCTGATGTTGGGAATTTATCTGATGTTGCACTACCTATAACTTCACCATCTATAGATAATGTAATTTTATTATCTTCAACTTCAGCTTTCATTCTATAAGTTTTATTTGCCTCTAACTTCTTTGATCCTGGGAAAGAACCATAACTTTCTGATCCATTTGTACTTGCTTTCCATACCCATGAACCTGCATCATAACAAATAGCTCCCCAGTTTTTAGCATCCTTTACTCTAAATCCTAACCCAATTCTTCCTGTATCACTATTCACAGTAAAATCAGTTTCATATACAAAGTTCTTAACATCTGGACAATCCATATCTGCTGATATAGCAACACCATTCATAGGAACATTAACAGCACCATTACTTACTGTTGCAGAAAGTCCTGTTGGTTTTAAAACTTGCCAATCACCACTAGTTTCAGGCGTTTCAAAATCAGTTGAATATTGTATTTTTTCTCTAACTGTAACATTAGCCTTAGCCTTTGGTGTTCCTTCTGCAGAACCTTTAATTGTACCTTCAACAACAAAAGAGCCTACCTCTCCATATTGTGCTGGGTCAATATAATCCCAAATTACAACTTCTTGGCCTTTTGTTCCATCAGAATAAGTTACATTAACTTTGTATGGTAATTCTGGTTTAGCCTTTAATAATGTAGCTATATTTATCTCTTCTACTTCTTGTATATCAGTTACTGCTTCATTATCAAGTGACTTAACTTTTAAATAGTCAACATTTATACTCTTATTGTCAAACCATGTTCTATATCCAAGCTTACCTGCATCTTGTGGGAAGTCACCCATGTTAACAGTATCATTAAATATTTCAGTATCATTTACAGTTAAAGTTAAATTACTTCTTTGAACCTTAACTTTCATTGTTACCCATTCGCCTGCTTCAATTGTTGGCCCTGTAATATCATCCTTCCATGCTGTTGGAGTTTCTATAAGCCATTTTCCCTTTGCAGTTTCTCCCCCGTTATATCCAACAAATCCATAAGTATTAGCATCTTGTCCTCTAAATACAAGTCCAAACCTACCCGCTGCTTGTCCTTCTTGTGGATTAAGTTGGAATCTTACTTCTGCTTCAAAATCTTTTACACTAGGACTTTGATTTTCTATAAAAACTAATTGATTGTTAGCATCAGCGTCTCTTGTGATTTCTAAATAACCATTTTTTCCTTCTGTACCTGGCACTGCATTGTCCATATTTTTTACAATACTACCATTCCCTATTAAATTAGTCCAAGAAGTACTTGAATAATTATCATACTCTTGAATATAGCCATACTCCTCAGCAACACTCTCTACAGTATTGTTTTCAACTATTAATGTAGTATTATTTTCAGCTAATGCAGAGACTGGAATCTGTCCTACTGTTACTGCAGTAGCTATTATAAGAGCAATTTTCTTATTCATAGATTTTCTTTTTATCATAATGATACCTCCCTATTTAACTCTTGTTTACCTAAACAAACCTCAATTCACTGTATACCTTTACACTCCTTACTTATATTTTATACTACTTTCCCACTTTTTTCCTTATCCAAATTGTGAATTTATATAATTATCTTGCGTTTTTTATAATTTTTAACTAAATATATCAACTTATATTTTCAAAAAATATATAAAACGTCTCAAATTTAAATTTAAGACGTTTTGTACTTATTTTTTATTTTCCCTTTGCTATTAGTTCTTGTATATTTTTTTTAGGTCTAAATCCAACCATTCGATGTAAAAATTGTCCGTCTTTTAATAATATTAATGTAGGTATTGATTGTATTTTATAATAGTTTGCTAAAAATCTTGCATCATCAATATTAACCTTTATAACTCTTACCTCTTCATCTTCATTATTTATTTCTTCTAATACTGGTGTAAGCATTTTACAAGGCCCACACCAATCTGCATAAAAATCTACTAAAACTAGCCCCTGTTGTACTTCATTAATAAATTCTGATTCTTTAATAACTTTCATAATAATTCACTCCTGTAATTTATAAAAACAACTATTACCTTCTTTTTTTGTTCTCTACTAAATTATATTCAGTTAACTATTTAATGTTGCTGATTAAAGTTACCTTGTGTAATTTTGTCACATATAATCTATATATAATTAAAGCTTAGCAAATACTTCTGCTAAGCTTTAAACATTAAAATATTATTATAAATTATTAATCCACTCACATGCTAGCTTAAACCAACTTGCTACATGCTCATCTATATGTTCACTTTTTCCATTCATTGCAGTACTTTCTTCACACAAACCTAATCCATGAACTCCATTTGGATATATATGAAGTTCAAAAGGGATACTTTCTTCTGCTAATGCATTTGAAAATAATAATGAATTTTTAACTGGAACTGTACCATCATTAAAAGTATGCCATAAAAATGTTTTAGGTGTATTCTTAGATACTAATTTTTCTAAAGAAAGTTTTTCCCTCTTTATTTCTTTTTCCTCTTCTCCAAGTAAATTATCAAATGACCCACTGTGAGCAAACTCTCCACTTGTTATAACTGGATAACATAATATCATTGCATTAGGTTTAACATACTCTGCTTTAATTCCTAAATCCCTCTCGATAAATTCACTATTCCATAACACACCTAAGCTTCCTGCTAAATGTCCACCTGCTGAAAAACCACAAACTATAACTTTATCTTTATCTACATTCCACTCATCTTCTTTTTTACGTGCATAATTTACTGTTTCAGCTAATTCTAAAAGAGCATTAGGATATCTTATTGGAGCAACACTATATCTAAGTACAACTGCATTAAACCCTTGTGCCATGAACTTTAAAGCTATTGGCTCTGCTTCTCTATCAGATGTAAATCCATATCCTCCACCTGGACAAATAACAATTGTTTTTCTTTTTTTATTTATACTTATTTCTTCACTATTTTCTGGAATATATGCACTTATAATAGCTTCACTATTGTTTAATTTATTACTTATCTCCTTAATTTTTAATTTCTCATATATCATTTTCTCTTCTCCTTATACATATAAAATTAATTCTAACCATATAATAAAATTCTCAATATTAGTTTACTAATGTTATTTTTTTATACAACCTATAATATTAGTTTTAAAATACAATACTTTATTTATATTATTAAGTTTTCCTTTTGTAACAAACCATTTAAAGATATGTTATAATCTATCTGAATATAAGAACTTAATTTATACATACTTAATATTACTAAAGAAGAGGTACTGATAATGAAGAAACTAAAAATTTATTTCACATCTGACCTACACGGTTATGTTTATCCAACAAATTATGTAGAAAAAAATGAAAAAAACATAGGATTATTAAACATTATTAATAGTTTTAAAAAGGATGGAAACACTTTAATAATTGATGGTGGTGATACTATCCAAGGTTCACCATTTACAAACTATTTAAGTAACTCTGAATTTGATATTCATCCGATAGCAACAATTATGAATACTGGAGAATATGATTATATAACACTTGGAAACCATGATTTTAATTATGGTAAAGAATATCTAAAAAAATACTTAACTAGCTTAGATGCAAAATGTCTTTGTGCAAATGTTTTGGATACAACTAAAGAACTACCTATTCTTCCATATGAAATAAAAACTATGGAAAATGGATTAAGAGTCGGATTAATTGGTTTTACTACTGATTTTATTAATAGATGGGAACGTGCTGAAAATTTAAAAAATATAAATATTACAGATACCTTTACTTCTGTAAAGAAACATTATGATAAAGTAAAAAATCATTGTGACTTATTAATAGGTATTTATCATGGTGGATTCGAATATGATTTAGATTCACATAAACAATTAAGTACTACATCTGAAAATATTGCTTATAAAATATGTAAAGAATTTGATTTTGATATACTTCTTACAGGACATCAACATCTTCCTATTTATAATATGAATCTTAATGGAACTCATATAGCACAAACTCCTCATAATGGAAGTAAATTCTTAGAGCTAAATCTTACTTTCCATAACAATAGCATAAAAGAAATATCTTCAACATTGAAGGAGTTAACTATTAACCCTAACAAAGAAATGTATGAAAAATTCTTACCTCTTGAAAATAAAGTTCAAGAATGGCTAGATACACCTGCTGGTTTCTTAGATAAAGCTCTTCAACCTACTGATCGTGTTGATATGGCTTTAAATGGTTCTCATTTAGCTAACTTTATAAACCAAATACAATTAGATGCAAGTAAATCGGAAATTGCTTGTACTTCCTTTGCAAATGTAATAAAAGGATTTAATAAAGATGTAACAGTAAGAGACATTATGTCAACTTATCCATACCCCAATACATTAGTTGTACTTGAAGTAAATAGAAAAATTTTAAAATTAGCTTTAGAAAGATCTGCTAGTTACCTTAACAATGATAATGGTAATATTACAATATCTGAAAGTTTCTTAAAGCCAAAAGTTGAACATTATAATTATGATTACTTTGCTAATATAGAATATACTTTTGATTTAAATAATGAACTTGGTAATAGAGTTGTTTCTATTAAATATAATAGTAAAGAACTTGATGATAATAAAACTTTAACATTAGTTATGAATAACTATAGAGCAAGTGGTGCCGGAGGATATGAATTCTATGAAAACTGTCCTGTTGTAAAAGAAATACTAATCGAAATGCCTGAAGTTATTATAAATTACTTTAAAAACAATCCTAAAGTAACAGTTGATACAACTAAATACATTAATACAATTATCTAAATTACGAAAGAATTTATAGTTAAGGTCTTTCATCCAGTTAAGTTTTTTAAACATCCCTTCGCTAATTTGAAAATGTGTTTCCTTTCAAAATTAGCGTAAGCTATATTAAATATCTTAATTGGCCGTTAGACCCTAACTTTTATTTTAATAAACAACCTTATTTTTCCCTGTGGTTTTTGCTTTATATAAAGATTTATCTGCTAAGGCTATATTTTCTTCTAAAGTCCTGTTATTCATATCAAATCTTTTAACACCAATGCTAGCTGTTACTTTAATAATATTGCTATTATCAATTTTTATATCTAAAGCTTCAATATTTCTTCTAATTCCTTCAATAATATTAGTTAAATTACTATCATTTTCTTTTACTATAACAATAAATTCTTCTCCACCATACCTTCCAACTATATCATTTTCTCCAATAGAGTTTCTAATTGTCTCTGCTATCTCAATTAGAACCTTGTCTCCTGCAATATGCCCATAAACATCATTAATTTTTTTGAAATTATCAATATCCAGCATAGCAATATAATAGTCCTCATTAAAATATTTGGATTTATCCTTTAATTTATTTATTTTTTCAATGGCCTTGCGCCTATTAAAAATACCTGTTAAATCATCATAGTTTGCATTATATTTAACTCTTCTATATAAAGAAGCATTATCTAAAGCAATTGCAATATATGTAGACAATATTTTCAAATTAGTTAAATCTCTTAAATCAAATATATTTTTTTCATAATGTTGAACGCATATTACTCCTACTACATTATTCTTTATTATCATTGGTACCAACAATAAAGATTTAGTAATTTGAATACTTTTCCAATCCTTTACTTTACTAATATATTTTTGATATTCATCCACATTCTCAATATATCGATGATATTCATTTTCCATATCATTAATAATTAAACCTTCCTTATGTTTAATACTATAACTTGCAAAACCACCTTTATATACTTCTTTATTATTTAAAGTAATTACTTTATCTTCTTCAATTACTAATTGATACTGATAATTGTTTTTTTCTTCATTATAAACTATAATTTGAATAATATCATATTTTATAACATTTTTTATTTCCTTGGCAATTATCTTAAAAATATTATTTTTATTAAGACTTGATGTGATTTTTTGTCCAACTTCATAAATAAGCTTATTTTGCTCATATAATAATTTATAATTTTTTTCTACTATATCTTTTTTTTGTTCATCTAAAACACTGAAAATAGTAGCTGATTGTATTTCCGTTAGCTGCCTTTCAATCTCTGTAAGTTTTTCTAAACTTATATAAGCATTCTTATAATCTTCTAATCCTTTATAAGCTAAATTAAAATAATTATACATATGTTTCATACTGCACATAACTCTATCATCTAGTATTTTCTTTTCAATACTTTTAAGTCTTTCAATAGCCACTTTATATCTTTTATTAATTATATCTATTTCACTTAAATAAAGAATAGATTGACTTTTAAACTCATAAGCTTCAATTTTATCACAAAGTTCACAGCTTTCTAACAACATTTCTTCAGCTTCATTATATAAACCTTTTTTAATATATACTCTTGCTTTTTCAACAAGCCAATTTATTGTTGTGTTTGGATTTTTTAATGCATATTTTTCAATATAATAAATATAATAAAGTGCCTTCTCTAAGTTATTGATACTTTGCTCACATATAACTCTATTTAAATATATTGCAACTTTATTTACATCTGTACCAATCCATGGAGTACGTTCAATTTCTTCTAATATTTCTATAGCCTTTTTATACTCATCTATAGCCATATATATTCCAGCTAAATTTCCCTTAATAGCTATTAAAAATTCAGGCTCATTAACCTCATTTGCTAACTTTATTCCTTTAATTCCCCACTGAACTGCTGATGTATATTTATGCTGCATGCATTCACTTGCCATAAATCCATTAATAACTGCTAGCATACCTTTTTTTATATTATTTTCCTGAAAAATATTATATGATTCTCTAAATAATTTATCAGCCTTCTTAATTTGATCTTCTGCGATATATATTCTTCCCAATTTATATAAAACCCAAGAATATGCTTCCATTAAGCTATTTTTTTTAGTAAATTCAATTAATTCATATAGCATTTTCTTTGCCTCTTTATTGCTATAAAGATTAATTTTATTAATTATGTTGTTTATATATAATTCTCCTGCCTTTAATCGATCAAATTCTTCTCTAAAATACTTAGGCTCATTAACCATACATTCTTATTCTCCATTATTTAAAATTACTTTTCAATTTAATCCCACCATTGGTTGCTAATTCCACAAAACTTTTTACTCATATATTATACTACAAATGAATAATTATCAAAGTAATTTTTTAAATAATAAAATATTATTTAATATTGTTAACTTTATTAAGTAATATTAGTATATTTTTTACTATTCAAATTATTTTTCATTTATAATAAAAAGCAATAATTACTAAGTAAAACCTAATAATTATTGCTTGTAAATTACAACTTTTCTGTAAATTTTATAGATAACTTAATACTCTCTTTATCTATAAATACTTTTTTCATATTATGTATTGGCTGATCATAACTAGATGCCATTTCAACAATATACTCTAATTCTTCTTCACTTTCTATACCTATTTGTTTTGCCTTATATGGAAGATTTATATCCCTGCAAATATTTCTAACCTTATTTACTAAATCCCATTCTTTATTTTCTAATAACAATTGTACTATAGTTCCAAAAGCAACTTTCTCACCATGCATAAATCTATTATACTTAGAAGTACTTGTTAATGCATTAGCTATTGAATGTGCTGCAGCTAATGATCCATTTTCAAAACCAATACAACTTAAATAAATAATTGCCTCAATTACTTTTTCTAAAGCTTCATTTACCTCTTTATTTTCTACTGCCTGTATCGCTAAATATGCATTATTAATTATTGCCTCAAAACATTCTCTAGATAACACCCTAGCAGTTAATGAAATATCACTAAATCCATGCCTTTCTATATCACCTTCATATCCCGCTTCTGTTTCAAAATATGTTGAAAGTGCATCTCCAATACCAGCTTTTAATAGCCTTACTGGAGCATTTGCTATAATCTCAGTATCAACAATTATACCATAGGGATTATTATGCAAATTTATATATTCTTTAAAAGTCCCATCACTTTCATATAAAACAGATATTTTACTGCCTGGCCCATCAGTAGATGCTGCTGTTGGAACCATTATATATTTCATATCTCCATAATGCCCAACTGCTTTCGCTACATCTAAAACTTTTCCTCCACCAATACCTATTATCCACTTAATATTATTACTATTTGATTTCTTTATAATAGCATTAATATTTTCCATGCAACATTCACCTTTAAATATTTCTACTATGTAATTAACATTATACTCCTTAAATCCTTCAGTTACTTTATCTTGTATATTCGTATAAGAAAATTCATCCATAAGGATTAATACATTATCCTTCATTATTTGCTGAAAGTATGTAGCTATTTTATTAATTGCCCCTCTTTCTTGAATATAGTTATTTGGCATATTAATTTTCATCTTTTGACCATCCTCCCCATAAAATCCAATATTTTAATATCCATATTATACTATAAATATAAGATTTATTATATAAATTACAAAGAATAGAAATACTGCTTTAAAACTATAAAAAAATAGAAGTATTAAACTGCTAATACTCCTATTTTCATACTTCTACAAATTTTAAACTAATTAATTTGATTATTTATTTCTATTATGCATTTTTCTTTTCTCTATAAACTAATGAATATATTAATACTACAGCGAAACATACAACTGGTACTAAGAATGAAGAACGAATTGCTGCTTCAGCTCCTGTAAATGCTGGAGCTATTGATGCTAATGATCCTGTATCTATTAATTTACCCATGAATGGAGTTATTACTGCACCACCAAGTATAGCCATTATAAGTCCTGCAGCTCCAACTTTAACTTCTTCTCCTAAATCCTTAAGAGCTATACCATAAATAGTTGGGAACATTAATGACATACAAGCTGATATTGCAACTAAACACCATACTGATTGATTAGTAGGTAAATAGATAGTTCCTAAGCTACATAATATTCCACCTACAGCAAACACTGCCATCATTTTAGCTGGATCAAAATATTTCATAAGAGCTGTACATACCCATCTGCATGCTATAAATCCAACTATAGCAATTAAGTAATATTTAGAAGCTGCTGCTTCATCAAGTCCCATAGTAGTCATTACATATCCTATTGTCCAAGTCCAAACTGCTATTTGAACACCAACATAGAAGAATTGAGCTATAACTCCTAAAGCATAACGTGGTATTTTTATAAGTTTCTTTATTGAAGTTCCTATATTAAGAGCACCTGAATTATCTTTTTCAGAACTCTTATTTCTCTTAAAGAATACCCATATTACTAATGCAATAACAACTAATCCAACATATGGTACACATACCCATAATAATTCATTTGCTCTAATTGCACTTAGAGCTTCTGGAGTCATTGCTACACGCTCTTCATACGTTGCTGGATTTAAGTTACTTAATATAAAGAATTTAGCCATTAATATACCTGCTAGAGATCCTAATGGATTAAAAGCTTGTGCCATATTAAGACGACGAACGCTTGTCTCTTCAGGTCCAAGAGAGATGACATATGGATTGCAAGTAGTTTCAAGTATAGATAAACCACCTGCTAATACGAAAACAGAACCTAAGAATAAATTAAAGTTTTGTGTTATTGCTGCTGGAATATAACCTATAGCTCCTACTATATATAATCCAAGCCCTACTAAAACACCTTGTCTATATGAATATTTCTTTATTAAAATTGCTGCTGGTAATGCAAGTACTGCATATGACCCATAAAACGCAACTTGCGTAAGTGATGCATCTGCTGCTTCAAGCATAAATATTTTACCAAATGCAGGTACTAAATTATCAGTCATGTTATTTAATAATCCCCAAAGGATAAAACATGATACAAGCATTATAAAGTGAATTCTATATTTTTTAGGAATTACTTCCGTAGTGTTTACATCGTTTACACTAACACCTCTAACATCTTTTAGTTTACTTTCCATTCTCATCACCCTCACATCTCTCATCTAATAATATTTTTATTTTTCTACCCTATATCTTTTAAACCCAGGGTGCTTACCAGTTACCCCGTACCCTTTTCTCATACCTATTAATCTATTTACATTTTCTTTTGATATCTCTTTTTCTCCACCTAATAAATGAGCTGTTAAACTTATTTTAGCATATAATTCTAAAGTTTCCATCCTATAATAAGCATTTATTAAATCTGTACCTACAGTTAATGCTCCATGGTTTTCTAATAACATTACATCATGTTCTTTTAAATATGGTGCTATTGCATCTGGAACTTCATAAGTAGATGGTGTTCCATATGGTGTTACTGGTATAGATCCTATAGCTATTACAGTTTCTATCATAGTATATCTATCCATATCTAAGTGAGCCACTGCAAATCCTGTAGCTGTTGGTGGATGAGCATGTACTACTGCTCTTACATCTTCTCTTTCTTGATAACATCTTAAATGCATCTTTATTTCAGATGATGGCTTTGCACCTTCTTGACCTTCTAAAACTTCACCATTAGCATCAATACGAACTAACTTTTCTGGAGTAATGAAACTTTTACTTATTCCTGTTGGTGTTGCTAAAAATGTTCCATCATCTAATTTAACACTTACATTACCATCATTAGCTGCAACCCATCCTAATTGCCACATCTTATGACATACATCACAAATTTGCTCTCTTACTTCCATATAGCTTAAAGTTTTTACATTTTCCATTATTAATTCCTCCCATATAAGCAGATTTACTCTACTACTACTCCTTTTTGTAATATAATATTGGCATATAAGGCTTTTTCACCTGTTGCTATAATTGCATATGCCTTTTTTGCTTCATCATAAAATTTAAATCTTTCTATAGTTCCTACTGTTTCTGCTCCACGGCTATCATGTTTTCCTATTATTTCTTTATACGTATCCCAGATAGGTGTTTCAGTAGTATCACCTGTCATAACTTCCATTAAGTTTACAGGTTTTTCTACATAAGTATCTAACGGAAATACCTTTAATATTGCATCTAATAATTCTGGTACTCCATGTCCATCACAACGAATTACTATACTATTCTTTCCCATGCTTTCAGCTGGAAAATTTCCATCAGATAAGACTATTTGATCACTATGCCCCATTTCACATAGAACTTTTAATAATTCTGGAGACAAAATTTGTGGTATATTTTTTAGCATTTTACAACCTCCTTAGCTTGTATTATCTCTTTAAATCTATTAAACTGCTTGTCCCACTCTTCTTTATCTTGTGGTTCATAATAAGTAATTCCTTGAGAATTTCTAATGATACTACGTGCCTCTTCTAAACTTTCTATTTCATTTGAAGCCATTAATTGTATTGCAATATTTCCTAAAACAGTTGCCTCTACAGGCCCTGCTGATACCTTACACTTACAAGAATTAGCTGTCATCTGACATAATAATTTACTTTGGATTCCTCCACCTACCATATACATAGTAGGATATGTTTTACCTGCTGAGTCAATTATTTCTTCTAAGGCAACCCTATACTTTAATGCTAGACTTTCGTTTATACATCTAACAATTTCTCCTACAGTTTTAGGTGCTTTTTGATTAGTTTTTAAACAATATTCTCTAATTCTTTCTGGAATATTTCCTGCTGGTACAAAGATTGGGTCATCTGGATCTATGAAGCATTTAAAAGGCTCTGCTTCATTTGCCATTTTTTCTAATTCACTGAAATTATACTCTATGCCTTCTCTTTCCCATTGTCTCTTACTTTCTTGTATTAACCATAATCCTATAATATTTTTTAAGAAAGATGCCTTATCTCCATAAGCTCCTTCATTAGTTATATTATAAAAACTAGACTTTTCATCTATAATTGGCTCATCTAGCTCTGTTCCAAGTAATGACCATGTTCCACAGCTTAAGAATACAAAATCTTTTTCTTCTGCAGGTACTGACACTAATGCACATTGTGTATCATGTCCAGCTACTGCAATAACATCACAGCTATCTATTTCAAGTTCTTCTACTATTTCTTTTGATACTTGCCCTATTACAGTTCCACTAGGAACTATTTCAGTAAATATCTTTTTAGGTAACCCTAATGCTTCTATTACCTCATTAGACCAAACTCTATTTCTAGCATCAAAGATTTGAGTTGTTGATGCTATTGAGTTTTCTGAAACCTTTTTACCAGTTAATAAGTAATTAAATAAATCAGGCATTAGGAGCATCACATCTGCTCTTTCTAGCAGATGTGATCTTTTTTCTTTCAATGATAGTAATTGGAAAACTGTATTTAACTCCATAAATTGATTGCCTGTAATATTATAAAACCTATCCTTTGGTAATTTTTCAAAACTCTTTTCTATCATTCCGGCAGTTCTTCCATCTCTATAGTGAACTGGATTTTCTAATATATCACCATTTTCATCTAATAAAGCAAAGTCTACTCCCCATGTGTCTATGCCTATACTATCTATTTTCCCATATTGCTTTGCCTTTATTAATCCTTGCTTAATTTCAAAGAATAATCTAAGAACATCCCAATACATAGTTCCTCTCACTATAACAGGGTCATTTGAAAATCTATATACTTCTTTTATATCTATTTTATTACCATCGAATGCTCCAAGCATTGCTCTTCCACTTGAACCACCAAAGTCAAATGCTAGCACTTGCTTTTTTATATTTTTGTTTTCCATAATATCACCTAATTAATTTATTATTTATATAGTGGTCCATAAACTTGGCAAGCTCTATAATCTTGACCTTCCTTATCCATTCCAAAAGCATTCCATGCAGCTGGTCTAAATATCTTTTCTTCTGGTACATTGTGCATACTTACAGGAATTCTTAACATAGAACATAAAGTAATTATATCTGCACCTATATGTCCATAACTAATAGCTCCGTGGTTAGCTCCCCAGTTATTCATTACATCATAAGCTGATTTGAAAGCACCTTCTCCTGTTAATCTTGGAGCAAACCAAGTACAAGGCCAAGTATAGTCAGTTCTCTTCCATAGCTTATCTGATACTTCATGAGGAAGATTTACAGTATATCCTTCAACTAATTGAAGTACAGGTCCTACCCCTTTAACAAGGTTAATTCTACACATTGTAACTGGCATTTCTGCTTCTGTTAAGAATCTTGAAGAATATCCGCCACCTTTGAAGTATCCATTATTAGCTGGATTCCAAGTAGTTGCTTTTAAGATTGCTTCTCTGTCTTCCTCTGTTACATCATACCAAGGTTTAATTACTCCATTTCCATTTTCATCTTTAGCTTGTCCTGAACCATCTAAGCAAGATGCTCCTGAATTTATTAAATGTATAAATCCATCAGATTCTTTAGCTATACCTTCTAATTCATATCCTGTAGCCTTCTTAACTGCTTCTGGACTCCAGTAAGTACGAACATCTGAGAATATTTGAGCTGTATTAGTTAATAATTTACCAAATAACATACTTATACCATTTAATACATCATTTTCAGTAGCTAAAACATAAGGTTCTCTAGCTCCATCCCAGTCAAAAGATGTATTAAGTAATGCTTCTGGGAAATCACAGTTTGGATAAAAGTCTGTCCATTGTCTTTGACCTTGGAAACCTGCTGCAATTGCATTATGACCTAATTTTTCTTCTTCGCATCCAGCTGGTAAGTTTTTATTACCATTCATTAAATCCTTAATGATGCACATCATCTTAACAACGAATTCCCAATCTTCATCTTTTTGCTCTCTAGATTTTTGAACATGATCTGGATTAGTATCAAATCCTTCTGTACATTTTTCCTTAGTCCATTTAAGAGCTCTTTCATATTCTTCTGGATCATATATGCCTTCAGACATTCTTCTTATTATTTCTGTTTCATCAACTGATTCTACTCTCATTCCTAAGTATTCTTCTATAAATGATGAATCAATTATAGATCCTCCAATACCCATACATATAGAACCAATTTGTAAGTAAGATTTTCCTCTCATAGAAGCTGCTGCTACTGCTGCTCTACCAAATCTTAATAATTTTTCTTTAACATCTTCTGGTATTTCAGTTGCATCTGCATCTTGAACATCATGTCCATAAATACCGAATGCAGGTAAACCTTTTTGTGCATGAGTTGCTAAAACTGAAGCTAAATAAACAGCTCCTGGTCTTTCAGTTCCATTGAATCCCCATACTCCTTTAATAGTCATTGGATTCATATCCATAGTTTCTGATCCATAACACCAACATGGAGTTACTGTAAGAGTTATATCAACGCCTTCTCTTTTAAACTTTTCTTCACAAGCAGCTGACTCTGGAACTCTTCCAATTGTCGAATCAGCAATGACAACCTTTACACTCTCGCCATTAGAATATTTTAAATTTTCTTCAAATAGCTTTGCTGCTGATTTAGCCATATTCATTGTTTGTTCTTCTAATGAACCTCTAACATCTAAAACTCCTTTTCTTGCATCAATTGTTGGTCTTATACCTATAACTGGATAACCACCTATTAATCTACTCTTTGCCATATAAATCCTCTCCCATCTATCTTATCAATATTATCTTCTTAAATTTTTATTTCTTTTTTTGTTAACTTCTATGAGTTTATTATATTTCTTTTGTAAACCTTTTTCTTGTGCTATAATAGATTAAAAATATAACAATATTCACTTTTATTACAATTGGAGGTAATTTTATGAAATACTTTGATTTTAAAGAAGAAAAGGAACATGGAACCTTTGATTTTCCAATCGAGTTTTATCATGTTACTCAAGATCATCCTAGATATAATATGGACTTGCACTGGCATACTCAATGTGAAATTATAAGAGTTTTAGAAGGTGAATTTTCATTAATATTAGATGATGAAAAAATATTATCTAAGGCTGGAGATATTTTATTTATTCATGATGGTGTAGTTCATGGCGGAACTCCTGTTAATTGCGTTTATGAATGTATAGTATTTGATATGAATTTATTATTAAAGAAGAATATTACCTGTACAAAACTATTAAGTGATATTATTAATCATAATAAAATAATTGATGCTATTATTTCTGGACATAACGAACATATTGATATTTGGTGCAATTACTTATTTGAAGCAATAAATTCAAAAGAACCTGGCTTTGAACTTATTGTACAAGGCTCATTATATGCTTTATTAGGCATGATTTTAAGAAGTGGATTATATAAAACTAAAAGCTCATCTACAAAGAGAACTAACACCTCTTTACAGCAATTAAAAACAGTATTAACTTTATTAGAAGAAAAGTTTTCTGAACCTCTTACCCTTGAAGATTTATCAAAATCTGTTGGAATGACTCCAAAGTATTTCTGTAGATTTTTTCATCAAATGACTAATAAAACCCCTATTGAATATTTAAATTATTATAGAATTGACGTTGCCTGTGAGCTTATGTTAACTAAAGATATATGTATTACTGACGTTGCTCTTGATTGTGGATTTAATGATGTAAGCTACTTCATTAAAACTTTCAAAAAATATAAAGGAATAACTCCTAAACAATACATAAAGACATTTTTATCAAAAAGCATTTAAAACTTAAGTAATATAATTAAAGAAGCAATCTCCTAAAAATATTTTCGAGATTGCTTCTTTATAAGTGGTGGTTTAAAAAGTTTAACTTTAATTATTGTGGATTTGAAGCTACTTTTTAATTTACTCATTCTAAAAATGAAAAGGAATTTATTTTTTAAAATTAATTATTAACTTTTACGCACACTAATGATTTGAATAATTCAGCAATATCCTCAACTGATGTTTCTTTTGGATTTCCTGGTCTACAAGCATCTTCATATGCTGATTGAGATAAGAAAGGAATATCTTCTTCTTTAACTATTTCTGTTAAATCCTTTGGAATTCCTATATCTGATGAAAGCTTCTTAACTGCATCTATTGCAGCTTTTCTATATTCACTTTCATTCATATCTTCTACACCTTTAACGCCCATAGCTATCGCTATATACTTATACTTATCTCCTGTTACATCTGCATTATATTCCATTACAGTTGGTAAAATTATTGCATTTGCTATTCCATGTGGTGTATCATATAGAGCTCCTAAAGTATGAGCCATTGAGTGAACTATTCCTAGTCCTACGTTAGAGAATCCCATACCAGCTATATATTGTCCAAGAGCCATTCCTTCTCTTCCTTCTTTAGTGTTTTCTACTGCACCTCTTAAATTATTAGAAATTAATTCTATAGCTTTTAAATGGAACATATCAGACATTTCCCATGCCCCACCAGTTATGAATCCTTCTATTGCATGAGTTAATGCATCCATTCCAGTTGCAGCTGTAAGTCCTCTTGGCATACTTGCTGTCATTTCTGGGTCCACTATTGCAACTACTGGTATATCATTTGCATCTACACATACAAACTTCCTATTTTTCTCAATATCTGTTATAACATAGTTTATAGTAACCTCTGCTGCAGTACCTGCAGTTGTTGGTACTGCAATTATTGGTACACATTTATTTTTAGTTTCTGATAATCCCTCTAAGCTTCTAACATCTTCAAATTCCGGATTTTTTATTATTATACCTACAGCTTTTGCTGTATCTATAGATGAACCTCCACCAACTGCAATTATGTAATCTGCGCCTGATGCTTTAAATGCCTCTACTCCACTTTGTACATTTTCTATTGTTGGATTTGGCTTTATATCAGAATATACTTCATATGAAAGACTAGCTTCTTCTAATACATTAATTACTTTTTCTGTTACTCCAAATTTTATTAGATCTGGATCAGAACATAAAAAGGCCTTTTTCAAATTTCTCCCTTTAACCTCTGTAATTATTTCCTTTATTGCACCTGCTCCATGATAAGATGTTTCATTTAATACTATCTTATTTGCCATCCTCATATCCCCCTTAAACTTTATATTATAATATTATTATAACGTTTTCTTTTGGGGTTTTTATAGTAATTTGTTTTCTAAAAATATAACTATTTTCACCTTTTATTTTTTATCTTCTTTTTTTAATTATTACTTCCTACTTTTATTTTAACCTTTATTTATAAATCAATTATTTCTAGTTCTATTTTACCTAAATTATTATTAATATCCCAGCCAAATTTGCTACTCCTATATAATAAATCCACTATGCATAATATTAGCTACCTTACTTCTAAATAATTTAAGGCTTTAATAGACTAATTCCGCCTATTAAAGCCCTATTTTAATTGTAAACTTTATTTTGCTTTCTTCTGCTTATTTTATTCCATTCATGCTTTCTCTTTCTATAACCTATAATTCCAGTTAATCTACACCAAGAACAAATTTGTCTATATCCAAAACACTCTATTAAAGATAAAAGTATTAACTTTAAAATAGTCCATCTACTTGGTATATGATTAAACACATAGTTTTCTAACATTATAGACGTAAATGATATTACTACCCCATAGGCAATATAAAACATAAAAAATACAAATAGAAAATCTATACTTAATATTCCCGTAAAATATGATAAAATCACTATAACTATTCCTACTATATCTAATATGCATGATAATAATTCATATATTAAGAAATATAAGAAAGAAAATACCCCTACAAGTCCATATTTAGGATTTAATAATATATATTTGTGATTTATCAAACTAGTCATGAGACCTATATGCCAACGTCTTCTTTGATTCTTAAAATCCTTAAATTTCTCTGGTACTTGAGACCAACAAATTGCATCATATGCATATTTAATTTTATATGGAAGCTTATTTTTTCTATAGAACGAATGAAGCTTTACTACAAGATCCATATCTTCTCCTACAGTATTAGTATCATATCCTCCAATATTAAGTACGGAACTTTTTTTAAATAATCCAAATGCTCCAGAAATAATTAAATTCCCATTAAATCTATTAAACCAAACTCTTGTTGTTAAAAAGACTCTATAATATTCTATAAGCTGGAATATTACTAGTAATTTTTTAGGTGAAAATGTTTTTACAACCTCTCCTTTATCTAATATAACTTGATTAGCGACTTTTATATTTCCCCCAACAGCAACAGTTGTATAATCTTCCATAAATGGTCTTACTATATTGCTTAAAGAATCTCTCTGAAGTATTGAATCTGCATCAAGTGAAACAAATAATGGATATTTAGATATATTTATTCCCATATTAAGAGCATCTGCTTTTCCGCCATTTTTCTTTTTAACAAGTGTTATTTTTTTATTGTTAAATGTATATCCCTCATAAACACTTTCCTCTTTTTCACATTGAACAACTCTTCGAATTGGCCTTGCTATTTTTTTTAGATTAAATTTCTCAATAACAACCTTTGAAGTACTATCTTTTGATCCATCATCTATTACAATTATTTCATATTCAGAATAATCTAAATATGATAATGATTTTATACAATCAACTATAGTTTCCTCTTCATTATAGGCTGGAACTAAAATGGAAATCGGTATATAATTTTCACGACTCTTTATTGATATCTCATTTAAAAACTTTTTCTTTCTCCTACTATCGTAAAGCTCCAAAACTGACGAAATAGTAGATATAAAAAATATAACTGAGTATATAAATATATAGTACATAAAAAATATATTTAAATATTCAATAACTAACTTAAACATTATAAATTCCCTCTAAATCTCTAGATTTTTCTAGATACTCTTCATAACTTATTTTATTTTTCATAAACATAGCATAAAAAATAATATCTCTAGAGTACTTGTCTTCTTTTAAAAAAACCAAATCTATTACATCATCACCAAACTGTAATAAAGAAATTGCTGAATTATATCTTACATACCAGTTTTTATCAGTGACACTTACTAATAATGCATTCACACTATCTTCATTTTTATAACTAGCTAATGCCGTTGCACATACAGCCCTATATTCCCAGTCACCTCTCCTTAGAATCTCAATAATTACATCCTGAGCATATTTATGGATTACGGATGAAAAATACTTAATAATGCTTATTCTAATTTCCTTTTCAGCATTTTTCCCCTTTAATATATCTATTAAATTTTCTTTAACAAATTCAACTTTATTATTTTTATAATGTTCTATTATATTCTTTTTTAAATTGTTATTAAAAACATTAAAATTATTAAGTAATTCTTTATTTAATAGGTATGTATTTCCCTCAAATTGATTTAATATATCAATGAATACTTTATTATGTATGTAATAGTTCTTATCTGAAATATATTTAATTGCTTGAATAAAGTTTTTTTCATTACCTATTTTAGAAATAGCTTCAAGAGAAGCTACTCTTAAATATATTGAGTTAGTATTTAAGCATTCTATTAAGAAAGTATTAACTTCATAATTACTTAGTTTAAATTCACCTAATACAACTGCGCAAAAAGCTTTTATTGTTTCATCTTTTTTCTTATTCTTTTTTAAAAATGCCTCTATAAAATCTTCAAAGTTGCTACTATATATCCTAGTAAAATTATGATTTTCTCTATCCTTATTAAACTCAGTTATTGCATTAATAAATGAGTTTATATAATGCTTCTTTTTTAACTTATTCAATACATATTGAATATCAATTTTAGAAATTCCCTTATCTTCCTTAATACAATTTAACTGTTGCAAAACTACTTTCTTAAAAGTAGTATCTAGTTTTTTAACCTTTTTATTATAAATAATATCTATTTTATCTATTATTATCATATACACTATAGCTGATAAAATTATATATATGAAGAAGCTTAAAATTATATATATCTTCGCTACATTTTGCATTATATATTACCTTTCCTATTCTTTATTTAACTCTTCCTTCAAAATATAATATGACTCTTTTAATCTCTCATGGTACTTTGGTATAATCCAACTCTCTAAATCATATTCTTCACTTTTTAATCTTTTTATTATTAATCCATTCTCTTTTATAGTACATCCCACATTTAGATCTTTTATCTGTAATGGCTTAATATTAAACTCTTTATAGAAATCGTCTTTTATTTGCTTTGTAGAAGGATCCATAAAATTTAATAAAGCCCATGGTATTCTAATTTCAATATAATTATCTCCTATATAAAAATCTGAAACTGAGTTAAAATCTTCACTGCTCGGATTTGCATTTCCATATACTAATTTTCCTGTTTCATAGTTGATTTCATCTATAAAGCTATTTAGGCTCTCCACATAAGTTTTAGGGCTTACCTCCATAAATATTTTAGAAAATTCATCCATATCATACTTATGATTTATTAAATCTGGCCTTATTTTATTTAGCTTTTTATTCTTGTTAAATGTAAATTCATTATAATACTCATGAACATACACCCTAGAGTTTTCCTTTTCATTAATCTCTATAATAAAATCTATAGGTTTTTCAAATGTTAAATTAAATTGTGAGCTTTTTTCAACACCTGACTTTGGTGTTACATCTAAATCTATATATACTTCATTTTTTTCAAAATCAAAGTCATTTAATGATTTAATCATAAAGTATAAATATTTCTCATCACTTTTCATAGATAAAGTTATATTTTCATCTTCACTTATAACATCATTACTGCTCCACTCATCAATACTTTCATCCGGATAAGAAATACTTTTAGCTTCTCCTGGATCAAAAGCCATAACACCAAAACTTTGTGCATATGTTTGTGCATCACTCCAATAAGCTGACCTATCTAATATTTTACTATCTCTAGTATTCCAAGAAGATCTATTCCAACTATCTTGGAATTCAAAGATAAACCCACCTGCACAACTAGAAGCTTTAATATCTTTATAAGCTTGTACTAATAATTTTCCTTGCTCTTCTTCATTTACATATTCATTTCCTTCATTAAAACTATTAGCTACTCTAGATGAAGGTATTCCTAATTCACTTATTAAAACTGGAATAGTATGATAATCATTTATTTTCTCAAAATAATATTTTAAATCTCCTTGATATTCTTTTATCTCAGAATATGATGGAAATATATTATAAGAAACTACTATTCCTGTTTTTAAATTATTTTTATATTTTATATTTTCTATATCAATATACTTTTTAGCTGAATACTTATCTGTTGATAAGTTTGATATAACATTATCTTCATTAGGATTTTCTCTACTACTAACTATATGATATGATGATGATCCTATAAAGCTTATTAATCTTTGATTTTCATAAGTTTTCATTTCATAATTAGCTAGATAATCTCCCATTTGTGCTAAATATGATTCAAATGATGAAGAATCATTGTCTGTATAAATATACTCACCATTATAACTTTTATTTTCATTCATAATTTCTGTATATATTAAATCATCTTCTGCAAACTCTATTCCAACTGTATACCCAAGTACATATTCTGAAACACTTGTAGTATAGTTTTGTAATATATCAGGTTTATCATAGTTATATGGATTCCCATGTATCGAATCAACTATTAACTTTATATTATCCTTAAATATTGATTTTAAATTACTACTTTGAGGGTCATAGCCATCTTGTAAATAAGTTTCATCAAAATATATACCTTGCATTAAGTAAATTGGCTCTTCCTTATCTCTATTAAATTCTTCTAATGCTTTATAGAAATCATGTCCCATCAAATTAGGTACTCTTATACAATTTACTCCCATATCACTTATTAATGATATCCAACTCAAATATTCTTCATATGTTACTTTATTCTCACTTTCGTAAGCACCAGGTCTTGTTGATGTAAGATTAATACCTTTTATATATAACTTCTCCCATTTATCATTTTTAGTTATATATATATCTTTATCTATAACTTTAGTAAAATAAGAGTCAGTGCTTCGTAATTTATCTGATATAAATTCACTTATATGACTAGTAAGAAATATAAATATTATTGTAGAAATTATTAAAAACTTTTTCATTTTTATCTCCTATTAGCTCGCCCATTTGCTAAGACTGTCTATATTATCATCCATCCATTTTCCTCTATTAATTATAAATTCTTTCATCATTAATATCTCTTCTTCATATGATTTTGATCTATATTCAGTACTTTTTAATAATTTTTGATTTTTTTCTAAAAATTCTCTATAAGGTTCTATATTCAATGAATAAGATTGTGTTATATCTCCATTATCTTCAAATACTTCAGCCTGATTACACATTTCTATTGACCATTTATAAAAATTACGCTTTGGTGCATCTCCTAAAAGAGTCAATGCTTCATCAATCATTTCCATTAAGTAATTATCACTTAAATATGTTGTTCGTAGATACTTAAACCTATTTACAACCTGCTCACTAAAACTTTTATCTTCCATTAATCTATCAAACCATGGTCGATTAATCATGAAAAATGATGTATAGTCGTATGGTATCCCTATCTCCTCATTATGATTACCTAATGATTTATTAAAATCCCATATTGGACCTGCTTTTAATTTTCCTGCATAATCTTTATAGAAATATGTACTTAATAAACCTGCATCTGTATTTTTGAAAAATTCATTTATAATGTAGTAATCTACAAAAGAATCTACATCTATATACTTCCTATATCCATCTATTGGATCATTAAATTTATCTGAATATAATATTCTTTCAAATTCACTAATATATTTATTTATATATTCATACTTTCCTTCAGTAAGTTGTTTTTTAGGATATTCTATATTTAATCCATAAAAATCAATATAAGTTTGAACCCCATAACTATTTAATCCTATATCACTTTCTTTTACTCTATCCTTAGAGACAATAAAGCTTGTCTCGTTCATATTATCTTGAGATTTAGTAATTTCTACTCTATTTTCATCTCTCTTTATTTTTTCTATCATTAGATATACACCCTTATAATGTTCCTCTTTAATAGTCTTGCTGCCATCATCAATTACAAAAACTTCACAGAATCTTACATCAGGAGCATATTCCATTATATTTCTAGCTGTTTTATAAGCTATATAATTTCTCATTAAGGATTTATCAGAAAAAGGTCCATTTAATATCCAATCAGATCCCTTTTCCATATCTAATATCTTTTTACTCTTTTCTTCACCTTTACTATTTATAAACTCTAAGCTATATTGTTTTTTAGGATATTTAGATGTACTATTACCTCTTATGCTTATGTTAATCCTACTTTCTAAGCTAGGCTCTTCATTTAAAGTATTGTTATTACTATCATATACTTGCATATCAGCAGTTATATCTTCTTGTCTTTTTACTGAGTTCCCATTTGTATTTATTATAACTACAGGTAAGTTAAATGTAGTATTTTCTAAATTATATCCATAAAATTTATTAGATTCATTGTTTCCATTATCCCCATCTAACTCTTTAACGTCTCCTTTAAATTCTTTTAAAAGAGCACAAGATATTAACGTTAGAAAAATAAATACTAAGGCCATGAATCCCCTTAAGATATCTTTTTTCATAAAATCACCTAACCTATTGTTTCTCCATTTTGAGCAACAATATTAACTGTATTTACACCTTCTATTTTATATAAATCATCAACTATGTTTTTATCATCACTATTTTTAATTTTTATTTGATAAATTATTTCTATATTGTTTCCAATTGAATTCTTAGCTCTTAATTGACTTCCCTTAAAAGAATTAAATACACATCTCATAATATCTTCTTCCTTTTCTCTAAGTCCCCTAACTATAAGAATATATCTTTCTTCTTTTCCAAAACCACTAAAACTAAAAATAGATAATACAACAAATAAAAATAATGATCCAATAATTGATATCATATAATTTCCACTACCAACACTAATACCAATGGCTATACACCAGAATATATATCCTGTATCTCTTGGATCCTTAATTGCTGTTCTAAAACGAACTATAGATAATGCTCCAACCATACCTAGTGATAATGCTATATCACTACCAATTACAATCATAACCATAGTTGTAACAAGTGTTAACATAATTAAAGATACATTAAATTTTCTGTTATACATAACTCCACTAAAAGTAATTTTGTAAGTCCAAAATATTACCATTGATAGTAATAGGGCTATCCCCATCATTTCTAATGCATCAAATACAGTTGTACTTCCATTCTGTGATAATAAATATTCATATAATATTTCTTTCATTTTAATAAACCACCTTATAATATATAATTTTCATAAAATCTTCTTCCACTACAATATTTACTAATTGAATAATTAGTTGTATCTAAACCAACCAAAGCTTGAGAAATCCAGCAAAATAATTCACCATCAAATTTAACTTCCAACAATGCATTATAATAATCAAAAGCTGGTACCATTGTTACATCATCACTAAACATATTAAAATCAAATTCATTAGATCTTATATCACTATCTAATGTAACTCTTATATTGTTTTCTGTATGTATATAAGCTCTTCTATTATAATCAATTAAAACTACAGGCTGATACTGACCCATGGTCATAATATTATAAGCAGAATGTGCTATTTCATCATATTTTAAAAGAACACTATAGTCCTTATTTATCAAGCTTATAGCATCTTCTTTGCTTATAGTTGTAGTTTCTTTTATTTGACTTATATTTAGCTTTCTTTTTATTTCAAGCTTTACTTTAGTTGATTTAGTATCATATATTCTCAATCTAATTTTTTTTCTTACTTCTTCCCCACCAACTTTTGCATAATAGTCATCATTATTTATACTGTCAAAATATAGACTTCTAATTTTATATCCATATTTCCCATTGTTTTTGTCAGGAGTTAATATTTCATTGAATAATTTATTTACTCTATAATAGTCTATTTCTCCTATTGGGTACTTTAATTCCCTCCTATTTACAATCATTACTTTCACCCCCTTGGAATATAAGAAATTAATAATAAATCTATTTAAACATTTACATAATTAATAATGTATTTATTTTTAATTATGTAAATATTATTTTTTACTAAAAAAATACTCCTATCCTATTGATAAGAGTACCTTTAATATATTTAACAACTGTTATAAACTTAATAATACCTAAATTTATATTTTTAATTACACTTTAATCTTACTCTTATTTGCTCCTAAATTATTATACTTATAAAACTTTCATAAAATTTCAGCATTATTTTAATATTTTTAAAATATTATTTCAGATTTACTGTTATTTTTTGAATTTTATAATATATTTTGTCTAAAATTAGCTAACAATACTATATCATGCATGTACATATAAATCAATTACTTATATAGATATCTATTGTAAAATTTAATTTTATTGTATTAATTAAGTTAAATTTTATTTTATTCAAATTTATAGAATATAAGTTTATTTTTTTATTTTAAAACAAAAACTTACAAAAAGTACACAATATAACTTTCTGTAAGTTTTTTATAAATTAATATCTTTTATTATATGATAATTGAGTATTACTTTTTATACTTTCATCCCCCTAATTTCTTGATAAAGATAAGCTGCATAAGAATCTGTCATACCACAGATAAAATCTGTTACTAATAATAATCTTGAATATTCTTCACTACATTCTCTTTGATCTATATTATTTTCACAAACAAATCTATAATTCTTAGAAATTAAAGAATACAACTTGCCATCATACCCCTTATAAGGTTTAACATCTTTATTTAAAGTAGCAGGTATAAATATATCTAGTAAGCTATGAATTATATTATACCCTACAATTTCATTAGCAACTATTCTTTCATTAGTATAAACATACTCTTTAGATATATTTCTCAAAAACATAGATATATTTTTAGCCTTTGAATTTCCTATTAAATCACCTTGATAAACTCCATCCATTATTTCATCATAAGAATCAAGAAACTCCTCTATAACTGAATCTTTTAAATATCTATTTAGCTTTATTACAAATGATTTTAAAGCATATTCTCCTGGATCCTCATACCCATACTCCTCTTTTGCTATATCATAATTTTTTGATAAATAAAACGATAAGCTTTCCTCTAAAGTTTTCTCTTCATAACCTTCTTCTTTAATGAAATCTTCATACTTTGCTTTAAAAACATCATGAGATATTATATTTTTATTAAAAGAATCTTCTAAATCTCCTAATAGATATGCTATATCATCAGCTGCTTCTAAAATATATACCAATGGATTTCTACTACCCCATATGTTAGTTTCATCTGCAATTTCTTTAAAAACTGCACTTTCTGATTTATAATATCCCATTTTATTTAATTTACTTTTTTCTAATTCAATTGATGAAATAGGATATTTTATAACTGAACTCAATACTCCAGTTGTTAAATTCATCCCAAATCTATCAATAACAAAATGAAGCTTTGTCAAAATTCTTAAACCTTGTGCATTACCTTCAAAATTTAATAAATCTAAAGCTTCTTGTTTATCTAAGTTAAATGTGTATTTATCATAACTAAAAGTATAAGTATTATCATCATTTTTAGATAATTTTTCTTCAAACCACTCTCTAATAGCAACTTCTCCAAAATGACCAAACGGAGGATTCCCCAAATCATGTATAAGTCCTGCACATGCTAAAACATTGCTCATTTCTTCTACCATTACAGCAGTTACTTTATCATCAGATTTTGCTGTAATGTCAATTAATTTATATCCAATGCTTATAGCAAGAGATTTTGCAATTGAAGATACTTCTAATGAATGAGTTAATCTTGTTCTAACAAAGTCTAACTTTTCTAAAGGAAATACCTGTGCTTTATCTTGAAGTCTTCTAAATGATGCACTAAATAAAATTCTATCATAATCATTTTCAAATTCATCTCTGCAATCTAAATTCCTTTTAGTACCTTTATAATCTCTAATACGATTTTTATTTAATATTTGTTTCCATGTAAATCTAGCCATAACTAAACTTTCCTTTTCACTATTTAATTATTCCATAGATTTAATTTCAACTATTTTTAATATTTTTATTCTCACTTTTTATACTTTTCTTATTCTAAACATAGATAAACTAAAACTAAATAATAATACAGATATAGCTATCATATAAAAAACATATTGATATATTGAGCTTAAACTACCATATACCTGTAAATTTTCTATACATTTATATATCCATCTCTGAGGCATTAAGCTTCCTATTTTTTGCAAGTAACCGGGCATAATTTCAAAATCCCAAAATACTCCTGATATCATACAAGTTGGTATAACTATTAATATATTAATAGTGCTAGCAATATATCTATTCCTACTAAAACTAACAATACATAAATTCAAAGATATAGCTACTAAATTAAGTAATAGCATAACTAATAAAAAGTTATTAGTATTATTCATACCAAAATCCAAATTTAATAACTTGCAAAGAACATAATATATAAGGCTACTTATAGAAGATACTAAATAAAATACTATAAGCAAAGCCATATAATACTTATGTTGCTTTATACCACTAACTAAAACCCTTGATTTAGTATTATGTTCTTCATCTTCAATTAAAAAATTAGCTATAGCAGCCCCACTTATTAATATCATCATTATAACTATTCCTATAGAGTTTTCTATAACAGGCTTACTTTCTTCAACTTCACTTAGGTTATATTCAAGTAAATTATTTTTATAAGCTTCATTTTTTTCTTTAAAGGTATCTATATTTTTATTACTTACTTTAGCTATTAAACTTAAATTATTTACTTTTGATTTTATAATAGATACTAAGGTTTCCTTAACATCACTATTAGAAATTGATTTTATAGTAATTTTACTCTCTTCTAAATTTAATAAATTATCACTGAAATTATCTTCAATTATAATTGCTATCTGTATCTGATGAGATGCAAGTAAAATTTCATAATTATCTTTACTTATATCTGTTATGTCTACATCTTCTATAGCATTTATAACATCTATTATCTCTTTTGAAATATAGCTATTATCTTTATCAATTATTCCAACCTTATAATTCATATCCTTGCCAAAAGCAAAGCTAAAAAATACAATTACAATTGCAGGAGCTATTATTCCCATAACAATGAAACTCCTTTTCTTAAGTAATAATTTTGTAGTATTCATCATCACTCTAAACAATATTATCACCAACTCTCATGTTACTGCTAACAATACATATAACTAATAATATTAAAGATAATTCTAAGGATAAAACTATTGATACTGTTGAGTAATTAGTTGTAATTCCAGAGCTTAAACTTAATAATGATATATTTGCCCAATAAGTTGGAGTAATCTGACATAGCATATTAGTCACTTCATTTGCCCTTATTAGAGATATTGGAACATATGCTCCACCTAAAAAACCTAAAACTATTAATAAGGTATTGATTACACTTGATGCTGCTTTATTATCTTTAAAAATAAAACTAATAGTAACTCCTAAAATAGAACTAAAAATTATTAAAGATATTAAAACCATTAACATTATTACTAGATTTTCTCCCCAATTAATATTTAGAAAAACGTTGCTAACAAAATAAACTATAATTATTTGAATTATACCTACTGTTATCCCTAAAGTTATCTTTGATAATATGATACTAAAATTATTTACTTTAGATATTTTTAGTCTAGATAGTGTATTTTCAACTCTTTCATTATAAGCTGATACACTAGTTATTTGAGATATATACAATATAATTAATACAAGCTCTGCAAATGTATAATAAGTAAATGAATTTATTCCATTACTACTTATCCCCTCTTCCTTTACTATTGTGTTACTTACTTCTTTTACTATATCATTTAAAATATTAGGATTTTCACTTACCACACTATCTATCAAAGCATATCTATCTAGATATTGATTAAAAACACTTTTAAATATTTTTTGAGCTGTACTTTCCTTATCTTTATTTCTATAAAAGTCATATTTATCTTCATATATATTTATAAAAGCAAGACCTTGAAAGCTATTTACATTACTTTCAGCTTCATTATCATCTAATACTTCTTCAAATTCTATTTTCATATTACTTTCACAGTTTTCTTTAAAACTATTAAACACTTGTAAGTATCTATTATCTTTATTTATATTATTAACTTTAAAATATACTTTTTCATTTTCAAATATATTATGATCAACATTCATAAGACCATTTAATGAAAATCCCATCACAACTATAAGAACTATTGGGAATATAAACATTGTAGCTACATTAGATTTATTTCTAAAAAAATGTAAGACTTCTTTTTTAATTAAACTAATTAATATCATATTTAACCTCAGTTACATCAATCCCTTAATTGCTTTCCTGTTAATGTTAAAAACACCTTTTCTAATGTAGGCATTTCACTTTCTATACTTTCTATAATTCCACTATTATTAGATATTGTATTTATAATGTTTTGAAGTATATATACTTCTTGAGAATAGCAACATTTAATTTCTTTATCATGTGTTTCTACCTTTTGAATTCCATCAATTTTAATTATTTGCTTTTTTATATCATGAACCTCTTTTTTCAGATGTATAGTACATATATTTTGACTAACTATACTTGATTTTAAATATTCTTTAGTGCCTCTTGCTATTATTTTTCCACCATCCATAATAGAAATGTTATTGCACAACTCTTCTATTTCTTCCATGTAGTGAGATGTATAGATTATAGTAGCTCCCTCTTCATTTAACTTTTTTACTGATTCTAAAATATGATTTCTTGATTGAGGATCTATTCCAACAGTTGGCTCATCCATTATTATTAATTTGGGACTATGTGCTATTGCACAAGCCATATTTAATCTTCTTTTCATTCCTCCTGAAAATTCACTAGATTTTTTATTTTCAACATCTAAAAGTCCAACAAATTCTAGTGCTTTATTAACTCTTTCCCTTAGCTCCTTCCCCTTATATCCATATAAGGAGCAAAAAAATGATACATTTTCTCTTGCTGTAAAATCATGATATATAGCAATATCTTGTGGCAATAGCCCAATATTTCTTTTATATTTATTTATATTTGTTTCTTTTTCTTCAAATAGTATTTTTCCTGATGTCATTTTTTCAAGGCCAGATATAATCTTTATTAAGGTACTTTTACCTGCACCATTAGGTCCTAATAGTCCATATATTTCGCCTGTATCTATTGATAAATTTATACCCTTTATTGCTTCAAAATCATTATATTTTTTATATAAATTTTCAATTTGAAGTATATACATAATATATCTCCTAAAGCCTTGTATTTATTTCCTTTATACTTACTGACTTAGCAAAGGCTTTTCTAATACAATTATTTTCACATTCAATACTTTCACAATTTAAGCAAGGATTATTATCCTTTATAAGCTTCTTAGCTCCATAAAAATTACCTGCTGCAACTCTCCTATTTATATCTCTTATAGGAATATTATATTTACATACTCTTTCACATGATGGCTTATCACAAAATTGACACTTTAATGCTAATTTAGCCAATGTATCTTCCTCTTCATTTTTACCTATTTTTATTTCTTCATATTTAAATGGCTTATTAACTATATTTACGTAATTTTTCATATCATCCTTATACTCAAACTCTTCTAGTCCTAATTCTCTAAGTATAAGATTAGCAGCACTTATTCCTGATATAGTAACTGCAGGTGTTCCAGTTCCCATAACCGTTGATTCTCCACAATTAAAAAGATTATTTATCTCACTCTTAGTCTTTAATCTTTTTAACATATGTTGACCAAGCTTTTGTTTAGGCCCCGCCACACTTCCTCCTTCTTTTAATACATATCTATTTAAAGTAGTAGGAGTACTAATTTCTACATGACATATGTTTTCTTTAAATCCTGGAAATCTTTTTTCTAAAACCTCTAATACTCTATTTTCCTCTACAGCTTTCATCTCTCTATATTTTTCAGTATTATAGTCATTCTTAAATCCCTTTGGCCATTCCTTGAAAGTAGGACCTATTGCCATAATAGTATGATAGCCATCTTTACAAAGAGTTTTATCATCTATACTTAAAATGTAAACAGTTATTTCATCCTCATCTAACTTAGTTTTATCACCAATTAACATTTCAATTGGTAATGTGCCTTTAGGAATTGCTTCCTCTTTTACAAGTGCAAATAAAACTACAGATGGATATGATGGTTCTAGTGAATTTGCCCACTCCTTACTTTCTTCCCTTATACTATTTTTTAATAACTTATTATATAAATTCCACACAGTCCCTGAATTAACTATATATTTAGCACTTAATGTAGTGCCATTATCTAATTTAACCTTAGTTGCTTTATTATCTTCTACTATTATTCTTTCTACTTCAGTGTTATAAAGCATATCGCCATTATTTTCTTCTATTACTTTTTCTAGCTTTCCAACTAAGTTTAATGTTGAACCAGCAGGGTAGTAGCTTCCTCCAAAATGATTGTCTACAAACATTACTGAAGAAAGTATTGCAGGCGTTTCCTTAACATTTGTATAGCAATATGTAGATGTTAATTTATCAAATAAATCAAATACATCTTCATTTTTAAAGTACTTTCTTAATATACTTTCAGTATTTTTATTCATATACCCTAAGAATCTTATATACTCAATTGGATGTCTTAAAAAAGATTGCAATCCTTGTTCCTTTTTCATTGCATCTGGTGATATGAAGTTTGGATGTTCTGCAATTATTTTCATATATTGTTTTGATAAATCTGCATAAAATTTTTTAAAATTTTCTTTTTCCTTTGGAAATACTTTTGCTAACTCTTCTACAAACATATATATATCTTGATAAAAGACTATTCTATGCTCTCCAAAGTTAATAGCATAAAGTTCATCATGTTTTATTATATCTATCGGCTCTTCTAATGCATTAAAAACAAATCTATGTGGACTAAATCCCCTTTCATTAAATCCATATATCATTGCTGCTCCTTGCTCAAATACCACATCTTTTCTTTTGAATATTCCACAAGAACCTCCTGGCTTATATTGAGCTTCTACTACACATACTTTTAAGTTTCGTTTTGCTAACAAAGAAGCTGCCGTAAGACCTGATATTCCTGAACCTATTACAATAACATCATAATTCATATATCCTCACATTAATTATCTATAAAAAGATTATTTCTCTATAAACTTTATTCTTTAAAATAAAAAAATATTAATATTTACATAAATAATCTTATCAACTAATATATATAAATAAAAAAAGAGCAACATTTCTGTTGCCCTAGTATAGTGTTAACATTTAACCTACTTTAGGTATTTCGCTATTAATATTTTTCTTGCTTTTTATAGTTGCTATACTAGTAATTTTCTTAGTAATTGATGTATTTAAGATTTCATCTGTCACGCTTCTATATTCCTTTGTACTTTTACATCTTGGATCATATAAAGATACTGGTAATCCATTTGTTTGACTTTTCACTATTATGCTACTTTGATGAATTTCTGTATCAAAAACCTTATATGAATAAAATTCTTTTATCTCTTTTCTAAATGATTCGCTTAGCTTTGTTCTTGAATCTACTCTTGTTAATAATATTCCTTCAACCTTTAATTTCTTATTAAAGGTTTTTTGAATCATCTTTATTGTCTTTGATAAGTTTTTAAGTCCTTGCATATTAAATAAAGATGGTTCCATAGGTATTATTACGCTATCACTAGCAACTAAAGCATTAATTGTTGTAATAGACTGACTTGGTGGACAATCTATTAATATAAAATCATAATCGTCCTTTAAATTTTCATCTTCTATCATTTTGCTTAGTATTCTTTTGCTATTTTTTATTTTTATTAAAGCTAAATCAGCATTACCTATTTCTGAATTATTCGGAATAATATCTAACCCCTCTAATATCGCACAATTTTTTATTGTTTTTCTTAAAGATTTCTTTCCTCTAAGACAATTAACTAGTGACTCTTTATCTGTCTTAAATCCTACACTTGTTGTTAAATTTGCTTGATAATCATTATCTATCATCAAGACCTTATAACCTGAATTAATTAATTCTGCTGCTATATTTACTACCGTTGTAGTTTTAGCACATCCTCCTTTGTGATTACATACACTAATAACCTTCATCTTTTTTCTCCCCTAATCCTCATACCATTTTGTATATTCTTTATTTTTCTTATCATAGTTTCTTAATCTACAATTTTTTAATGAATTAACTATGTATATATTAATTATATTATAATACATTTCTCTATAAATTGTAATATTTTTACAATTTATATATTAAAAAAGTATCCTTTTATATATCTTACAATTTTCACGTTATATTTTTCTTAAAACTTTTATATAAATAAGTTTTAGTTTTTAACGGTATAAACAATAAATAATTGCTGTATTTAAATAATAATTTATTGACTTTCAATAAATTAAATAATAAAATCTACTTATTAAGTATATATATCCACATGAAAGGATTTAAATATTATGATTGTTAAGCTGATTCAACTAAAAATGAATAAACGCCCTATGGATACTGACCTAAAAATTAGAATGTCCCCTTCTTTAGGATTGCTTACAATAGCTAATATACTAAATAAGGATCATACTATAATTATTGAAAATGAAAATATAAGAGATATAAATTTTAATGAAGATGTTGATATTGTAGGAATAACTGTTACTGTTGATGTGCTTCCAAGAGCTATAGAAGTTGCTAAAATATTCCGTGCAAAAAATATTACTGTAGTTGTAGGTGGAATACATATAACTGCTGTTCCTGAAGGTTATTTAGATTATTTTGATGTAATTAGCGTAGGAATGGCAGAAACAACTTGGCCTGATATTATAAGCGATTTAGAAAATAAAAACCTAAAAAAGATATATTACTGTAATACTAAAATTACTGGAAGTAAAATAGTATCTCCTGCTTATCATTTAATAAATAAAAAGGATTATTTATATAGTAATATAGTTAGTACAAGTAGAGGTTGTCCTTTTAAATGTGATTTCTGCTATAATAGCTGTAATTCTTATAGTAATTTTTATGTTAATAGACCTATAGAAGATGTTGTTAAAGATATTAAAACTATTGGTAAAAAACATATTATGTTTATAGATGATAATTTTATTGGAAACCCTAAATGGACTAAAGAATTTTTATTAGCTATTGAACCATTAAAAATTAAATGGAATGCTGCTGTAACTGCTAATATTGCTAATATGCCAGAGCTTTTAGATCTTATGGCTAGAGCTGGATGTGAAAGCTTATTTATTGGATTTGAAAGTATAAATAATCAGTCTTTAAGCAATGTTCATAAAAAACAAAATAATGTTACTCAATTTGAAAAGTTAGTATCAGAAATTCATAAAAGAGGTATTATGATCAATGCTAGTTTTGTTTTTGGATTAGATGGTGATACTAAGGAAACTTTTGATGCTACCTTAAAGTGGATAGTTGATAATAAAATTGAAACTGTTACATCTCATATTTTAACACCTTATCCTGGTACTAAGCTTTATGATGATATGCTTAAAGCTGGTAGAATTACTGACTTTAATTTATCAAATTATAATACAGCTAATGTAGTTTTTGAGCCTAAAAATATGACTGCTGATGAATTGTATAATGGATATATTGATATTTATAATAAAATTTATAGCTTTAAAAATATAATTAAAAGAATACCTAAAAGTAAGAAACAAGTTATGCCTTATTTGGCATTTAACTTATTGTATAGAAAATTTGGAAGACTTTCTGAAAAGGTATGTAAGTTATTAACATTTGAGAAAATAGGGCAAGCTGGTGAATTCCTTGCTTATAAGTTAAAATAAATTTATATTTTTTATAACAAAAAAAGAAATCTTAGTTGTATCTTTTTCAACTAAGATTTCTTCTATAGATATATTAAATACTCTACTTAATGCAAATAAATTATCAATAGATGGAAGGCACTGACCCCATTGCCATTTATATATAGCTTGCGGTCCATCAAATCCGAAATATCCCTGTAAATCTTTCACTGATAAACCTCTTAATTTCCTGATCCTAGCAATATTGGCACCTGTAGCTTTCATATCAATAACCGGTAATTCCATATTATCTACCTCCAACTATTTTAATATTCAGTATATCTATACTAACTTATATGTAAAAATTTCTCAACACTTTTTATTAATAAAAATTGCAACTGTACAGCCATGGGTAAAATTCAGCAGTAATAAGCCATCCTGTCAAAACCTATTTCATGGATTTTATCGAAAATTATATCCTAAACCTTAAGAATTTATCCAAAAGAGAGTTGATTCTTTATAATTGATAATTAACCATTGAAAATTAAACATTTATTATCTATATCCTATATTAAAATATCATCATAATAAATCTGGTTTTCAATTGTTCCATAATAACCCTTTATGGAGGGGGCTTAATTTAGAATTTACGTACAATTGCAATATTGCTTTACTCTATATTTATAATGGTTGTACTATTAGAAATTTGAAGAGCTGTGTCAACTTCTGATAAAAAGCTTTCTATTTTATCCTTCATTTCTTTTATAAGCTTTTCTCCATCCAAAGCATCTACTAATCCATATTCATTAGCCTTACGATAAGGCTCAGCAATTGCATCATAGCTTGCTTGAGTTATTTTTTCTTTCCCTTCTTTACCATAAGCTGTATTTAGTAATTGTTCTATACTATAATCAACCTTCTCATTTTCTTTTATTATTATATCTGAAGATGTTTTATACTGCATTGTTAATTTTTCAAGTAATGCAATTTCATACTCTATAGAGCTTTTCTTATCTATAGCTTCCGCTACTGTCATTATCTTACCTGCAATATCTACTTTTGTAACTGCATTTGATTGGATTATAGCTGATTTTATGTTATTTCTTCTTTTAATTAAATCTACTATAGATTGATAATCTGCTTTTGCATTTGCTTTATATGCTTCCTTAGTTATCTTTCCATTTACATTTAGAACTGATACCTTTGTAGCCGCTATAAATTCACCCTCTTCGATTTTTCTATTTATACGACTATCTAATAGTTTTAATTCATTTAGACCTTTTGTCACTAGCATTTGTTCCATAATTCCATCCTCCAATCAAATCAAGTTAATTATTAAACTTTATATATTTATTCTAACGGATAGAAAAAATTTAATCATTAAACTTGTAGTTTAAAATCCCCAAAAAAACTTAACTTAAACTTTGATTTAATTATAAAAAGAGTTAAATCACTAAGGTGGTTTAACTCTTTATTATTTATTCTCCTATTGTTTAGGTTTTGCTATAAGCCATTGTTGAACGCTTTGGTCTTCTGGTAAAACACTATTATCTACCCACATGTAGAAGAATCTTTCTGCTGGATAAATATAATATCCATCTTGATTATGGTCTGATGTATCATATGAATCTGCGAAGATTATAACATCATCTCCAAAGTTGTCAGTTCCCATAGTGTCATATCCTATAATATCTTGCCAATGTCCTGACCAATCTATCCATTCAACCATAATAGGTGTGTTATTCTTTAAGTTATCTATAACCCAATCTCTAAATTCTATTGGATCCTGAAAAGTATATCCGCCATCTAAAGTACCTTCTGTTAAGCTTGATGTTACATCCCAATTAATTGCTTCAAAGAACTGTACCATTCTATCTGTTGATGTACCATATTCTCCTCTTTCATTTGCAACACCTTTATCTTCAGTATTATTTCCATTTAGATCCTTATGGCAATCCATCATATCTGCAATTTGTAACTCTTCATAACTTGTTTCACCAAAATGATTTAATACCATTAGAGCTGCTGATGGACCACAGCTATATTCTTTAGTTTGTTGGTATGTTTTAAATTTTTCTAAAATTGTCAAAGTATCGTTTGACTTTAAGTTATAATAATCAACGCTTGTAAAGTATGTACTTTTTTCATTATCTCCAATATTATTATAAGAAGATGCCCCCGACTCTAAAATATCATAGTTTTTTGGATAAGGAATTTTGTTATCAATAGTTTTTGTACTATTGCTACTACATCCTGTAATCCCTAAAGTTAATACTGTTGATAATAATAAAATTAAACCTTTTCTCACTATTTATCCCCCCAGATAATATTTTATACTAGCAAATTATACTAACTTTTATTTTGAATTTCAATATATATATTTATTGTGCAAATTTATACATAGACAATGCTTCTATTTGAATATAATAAAAAGCTACATTGCTGTAGCTCTTTATTATATTTCTTAAAACTTCGTATAAAAATATCATACTTATTTTCTTTTATAAATATATACTCCTAAAACTAAAGATAATAATCCTAAGACCCCTTGTCCATAAGGTCTATTAGAGCCTGTCTTAGGTAATTTAGCTTTTGTAGTTTTTTCAACTTTTTTTACTGATTCTAGTGAATTATTAGCTACACTAATATTGTTTTTATTTTTGTCAATTGATATAGTTTCTCCTATAACGCTTGGACTATAATATCCAAAATCAATATCATTGTAGGCTTTTTCACCTTCTAACTCTACATTAACCTTATTATCTTTAGAATTATCTTTTTCAAATGTTTCTTCCATATTACTTGGTAAAGTATTTTTATCTATAGAAATTGTATATTCCCCTAAAGTTAACTTATTAAATATATAGTTACCACTATCATCAGTATTAATACTAACTATATTTCCTTCACTGTCTGTTAGGTTTACTTTTACGTCTTTCAATCCCTTCTCATTATCATCTTGTTTCCCATCTTTATTTAAGTCATTCCATATACGTCCTCCAATTGAAGAAAGAACTTTTACCTCATCAGTATTACCTGAATCCGATAGTTTACGATAATAATAAATTATCTCAGTAGGTTCTAAAGAATAAGTGCCTTTTTCATTACCAGATACATTTACATATTCATATCCTGTTAATACCCTTTTTTCAGTTGTATATTCTTTACCTAAAGGTTCAGCACTTATAACAGGTTCGATAATATCATCTCCATTACCTTCATCAACATATCTTACTTTTAAATTACAAACTGGAATCTCTCTCTTTATATGATAAGAAACTTCTAATTCTTTATACGGTACTCCACTAATATCCCAAGTTATATTGCTTCCATTCACCTTTGGGATAACATCATTTTGTGAAGCTTCAAATGTCTCTGGCATAAGTTCAAAACCATCTTCTATATTATCAGTTACAAAATAGTCAAAAGTATTTATAGTTGTTTTTACATCTTTAAAAATTTTTGAAAGATCCCCTACATTTTCAGAGTAAAAATAGTGATCATCATCAATAGCAATCTCTCTAAACAACTTTTCTGCTTCATTTGTAGCTGCTAAAAACTTCTGATATCCACTTATTCCTGGCTCTTCATTATTTAAAAACACTGAAAATATTTCATAACCAGCATTCTTTATCTCATCTACTTTATCCATTATAAGATATCTTAAATCATAAAATTCTGCCTTTGAATTATCATAGATAGTTCCTTTAAGCTCCTTAAGTGCCTGATTATTATCAAAGTTTCTTTTACTAGCTCCAGGATATAAATTTTCCTGTTTTGATAAAACATCATCTTCAGAAAAATATGAATCATTATCTATTTCACCATTATTCCATTTTTCTTCTAATTTATTTCTTTGTTTTTTTATAACATCTCCTGGATAATAATCAGAATATCTGCCATAATAATCCCCAGGTATATTACTATAATAATAATCTCTTTCAGGACCTATATTAGGATGTCCATCTCCTAGAATTATTAGAACCTTTCTATCAGCATCTAAGCCAGAGCTATCTAAGTTTGATTTAGCTTTAGATAAGCCATCTAACAGTGGTGTAAATCCACCAAACTCCATATTATCTATAGCTTCTTTGGCTTCAGTAAAATTATTATTCATTTCATAAATTGTCTTTATATATTTTGGATAATTTTCAGGATTATTATAATTATAGTATCCAGGCCCTCTGAAGGTAGTTATACTAATTCTGTCATAGTTCGGATTTAAGCTATTTATAAAATCTTTTATGACTTCTTGTGTTTTATAAATACTTCCACTATCCCGCATTGAACCCGAAGCATCTATTAATATTTCAAAGTCAATTTTTTCTCTTATCTTGGAATCTAGAACCTCTTTCTGAAGCTTTAATGTTATCTTTTTTTCTTCATAAACTGCTGTCTTTTTTACTTCCTCAACAATCCTATTTATAGGGTTTAAAGTTTCTGCATTTGCCATAGTCGCTACAGAGTTGAATTTAATTAACGACATAATAAGAAATAAACATACTATTCTACTAATTACCTTTAAATAATTTTGATTTTTTGTTTTAATCTTGACCATCCCCTTATAATTTTAATCAAAAAAATAGCAACTGACATCAACTCACTATCAGTTACACAATTATCCAGCATATATAAAATGTCCGGTTAAATATATGATGAATAATATACTTATTAATAGTTATTAATCAACAACTACTAGCATTTATTTCCAAAACTATACTATCACTGTAATTTATTATAGTCAATATTTAATTTAATATAATTAGACAAATTTCTTATTATTTGAGATAATTTAAATTCTTATATAAAAGGCGACATTAATTATAATATAGATACTTGTTGTCATAACCCAAATAAATTAGAAAATAAAACTGATTTAAATCCTACTTATGAAATTTGTGATTATATAAAACTTAGAAGCTTATTATTAGATAAATAATAAAAAAATATAGGATAAGTATATATACTTATCCTATATTTAAAGTTATATTTTCTTATAATTTATTAATCTATCTATAATTGCTCCAGTTATAACTCCAACTGTATAACAAACTAAATCACTCCATAAAAATCCAAACCCTAATACTAATGCTCCTAAGGTTGTATTTCTTATAGTCTCTATCCATGGTGCATGGTATAACTGACTTATTTCTATACTATAGGAGAAAATTATTGCCCAAGAAATAATGAATATTGTCGATTTATTATTGAATATAAATGCAATAATAAAAAATACCATCATCGCCCATAATACATCACCTGAATATGCTGATGCTATCTCTGGTAACCCTGAAACTTTTCGTGATAATAATCCTAAGATTATTGTTATTACTATTAATATTAAGTATATAACTCTATTTCTTTTCATAATCTCACCCCACTTACCAATATTATACTAAACTAAATAAGAGCTTAATAGAGATTTCTACTAAACTCTTACTTACTATATTATTAATTAAACCTACTATATAAACTACATTTTATTTAATTGGAAAAACAAAAACTGCGACTAAGAAAATAAACATAGCAGCCCCTAAAGCAACTAAAGAAAGTACTTTGTTTTTCTTCCAATTCTGAATAGCTTGAATTAGCATTAATATCCCTAATAATGGTTCAAAAACATATATTGCATTTTCCCAGATATTGAAAATCTGCATACTGACTAGTATTATTATACTTATTGAACATATAATTTCCATAATATACAACACTTTTTCTTGTGTTTGTTTTTGATTCCAGTTCTCTCTTATATTTATCATTATGTCCCCCATATTTTTTATTCATTTTTAGTATTTTATCATATATGGGAAGCATAATTAAATATTTTATTTTTAATTAAAAGTTAGCAATTATTATATTTCAACTTAGACTAGCTTTTTAACTACGTTTATATATGCTTGAACCCATTTTATTAATTTTTTAACATTGCCTTTTCAAATTGATGATTAAACTGATTACATTTATTAAAGACTCTATATTTCATATACTACCCCTTAATTATATCAACTATAATTTTCAATTTTATTTTAATATTTGTATCTTCAGTAATTTTCATAAGCTCTATTATATAATCTTTTAATAATCTCTTTTTATTCCTACTATAAAGAGTAAAATTAAACCCAATACCTTTATTTTTTAACATATATAAATTTTTTATATTGTTAGAAGTAAACTCATTTACCTTACCAAGGGTAATATTTTTTAATATTAACTTTTGCTTTTCATAATCACTTTTCTTATTCTTACTTTCTATTATATAATCATCTGAAACCATTATTTGTAATATTGTAATTAAATTACTTAAATCATTTGTTCCATTTTCTTTATAATACAAATTTATAAACTCTTTCCCAAGTATAGCTATGAATGCTCCAAGATATCCTTCCCCTTCACATTTAATATAAATTTCATCTAGTGATAATTGGACATATCTCTCCTCTACTCCATTGTACTCATATTTATTATATTTATGATTTAACTCATCAAACACATTGGCTTTTACCTTTTTAATTTCACTTTCATGTTCACAAAGTTCTTTAAAATATTCCTCCAATATTTCACGAGTAAATTCATTTCTTTGTCTATCAAAACAAACTAATTTTTCATAATTATCCATATAAATCACCTATAATAATATCAATTGTTAATATTACTCCATATCTAAAATTTATTTATATAATTCTATACACTTATTATATATTACAATTTTACCTTTATAAACCAAATTATGTATTATAAATGATTTATATATTATTTTTGTGCAAAAAAAATTATTTAATATTTAATATTTAATATTTAATATTTAATAATAGACTAAAAAAAACTCTGGTTATAAAAATAACCAAAGTTTTTTAAATTTACTTTCATATTTATATATTCACCTAATATAATTTAAAAATCAAAATGCAATAAAAAAATTTTAAAGCTTATTAGTTGTTATATAGTGGCTTCTATCAACATTTTAACTACATCTATATCTGCTGGAATCCACTTTTCTTCTCTTAATTCTTGTATAGAAACCCACTTTGCATCATTATGAACATTTAAGTTTAATGTTCCTCCATATATTTCACAAGTATAACAATGCATTATCAAATGAAATGTAGGATAATCATATTCTATTGTTGTTAGAAATTCTAAGTTATTAATATCTAACTCAAGCTCTTCTTTTATTTCACGTATTAATGCTTCTTCATTAGTTTCTCCTGCTTCTATCTTTCCACCTGGAAACTCCCACATGTCTTTAAATTCACCATAGCTTCTTCTAGTTATGAATATTTTTTCTTCTTTTTTTATTATCGCTGCAACTACTTCTATTGTTTTCATTTATTCTTACCTTCTTAACTTAATCATAATTTTATATAATAATATTAAAAGCTAAATATCATCATTTATCTGTTCATGACCCCATGCAGAGATTTCACTAAGAACAGGCATAAAACTTTATCCTCTCTCAGATGAACTATACTCTACTTTAGTCGGAACCTATGGATATCATTTCCTATTTACTAATCCATCCCAATCTAATTCCTTTAATTAAGTACTTAACATCTTGTGAGTAACATCTTATTTATTTTTTATTATACAATTATATCTGTAGGAAATAAACTTAAATTATATATTTATGGAGGCTATTATGAAAAAAGAAATTGAAGTAAAAAAGCTAGTAAAGATTACTTTGTAACCTCTACTAGCCTTTGACTACTTTTATTATTTGCATTTTAATTAATTTATCTACAAAAAAACTGCTACACCTAAGGCAAGTAAAAGTATTCCACTCATAAAAATAGCTAATAACGGAATAGCACTAAATTTAACCCTTTTTTGTTTGTATCCTATATAAGCTGACCCTATTATAGTATAACTCATCATTAATTCAATAATTATAACAAATATCATAAAATATCTAAAATAAGACAATATTCTCCCCCTAAAATTCTCTTTTATTTAACTTCTATAAGCTATAAAAAAAACTATTAACTTATATAATAATAGTTTTATTTGCTTTATTAATCATACTTGGTGGAATTTCTTCATTAAGCTCCCATACAAAACTAATAGGTTTATTTCCAGTATGACTTCTATATTCACAAGTTCCTAAGTAAGTAAATGGTGATGTAAGTCCACCTCTAGTTTTATGCTCCCTAACAAAAAGCACTATCTTATTTCCATTTTTCAAATGATTAATGTATCTTTTTCCTGCTGCACTTTCTATTGATGTCTTACTTTGAGTTTGCCAATGGAATAGCCTTTCGTTTATAGCATAATCCTCATATAATGTTGAAGGTGAAAAATCTTTATCACTTTTATTTAATGTTATAAAGAATATATCAGTTTTCTTATCTTCAAAGAACTTTACGCCTTCTCTAAAAGCTGGTTTCTTTTCTTCATTAAAGTATCCAAATGCAGCCATAATTACATCTGTTGTATAATCACAATGTAAATCTAAAGGACACTTATATCCTAGCTCTACTTTTTTATCTATAAAATCAATATGCTTATAATTGTAGCTTAATATCCCACAAACTTCTTTCATCATAGTTTTATTTTTAAGTAACTTATTAATACCTTCATTTATAGATGTTAATCCAACTTTATTAGGTGAATCATTATAGAAAATATAATACATCATATTTAACATTAATTGTTCTTCGTTATTAAAATCAACCTCTGAAATATTATCATAACTATTAATTGTATTTACCATAAATTCTATAAATCTTCTTGAATTTATAAATAATAAATTACATAACTTCTTTGTTATTATATCTTCATTTTCATCATAAAAATCTTCTCTTTGTTCTGCCATTACACACATTCTTGCAAAGCTTCTATCTTTACTCTTACCATAGAAATCTGTTAAAGATAAATTATGATAAGTTAAAAAGTTATCTAAGGTTAATTCTAAGTCTGTATCACCTTTAAATGTTCTAATTTTACTTATTAGATTATTCTTAGTATTAGCTGCTGACTTTATATTTCTTAAAATATATTCTTTTGATTCCTTTTCTAGTTGAACATAACACCCTTTAGGTAAGCTTAAAAATCCATTTTCAATATACTCTTTTACAGACTTATTAGTTCTACCAATTAAAGCTCTAAACTTTTCTTCAAAATTATAGTTTGCATGTGCTTGCCCAACATAATCAAGTACAGTTAAACATTCTTTTCCTTCACTAAGTCTTAAGCCTCTTCCTAACTGTTGAAGGAATACTGTTAAACTTTCAGTAGGTCTTAAAAACAAAATAGTATTAATTTCTGGAATATCAACACCTTCATTATATATATCAACAACAAAGATAAACTTTATTTCTCCATTAACTAATCTTTCTTTGGCTGTATTTCTATCTTCCTTTTTACTTTCATCTGTTAATGCTATTGCTGGAATTCCTGCTTCATTAAATCTTAAAGCCATAAATTTAGCATGCTCCTTACTTACACAGAAGCCTAGTCCTACAACTTCATTTATATCAGTAATATATTTATTTAAACTACTTATTATATTATTAACTCTTATATCATTTCCTGTATAAACCTTATCTAATTCACTTACATTATAGCCTTTCCTTTGCCATTTAAGCTTTGATAAGTCTACAGAATCTGATACTGCAAAGTATTGAAATGGACTTAATAATTTTCTATCTATAGCTTCTGGCAATCTTATTTCTCCAGATATTCTATCTTCAAAATAACTAAATACCTCTTTATCATCTGCTCTTTCTGGTGTAGCAGTTAATCCTAATAATACTTTTGGTTTATAGTAGCTTAATAATCTTTGATATGATTGTGCAGCTGCATGATGGAATTCATCAACTATAATAAAATCATAGTAATCCTCTGATGTTATTTCACATAAATCTTTACTATTTAAACTTTGTATGGAAACAAATAAATGATCTAAGCTTTCAGGAGTTCTTCCCCCTACCATTAATTCTCCAAAGTTATTATTTTTTAATATTGCCCTAAAAGTATCCCTTGCTTGCTTTAATATTTCTTCACGGTGAACTACAAATAATAACCTATTTGCCTTCCCCCTATTTCCCTTGCAAAAATCTTTATAATCAAATGCAGAAATTACCGTTTTACCTACACCAGTTGCTGCAATAACTAGATTTTTATTTTTATTAAATATTTTTCTTTCAACTTGCAACTTTTCTAATATTTCTTTTTGATAAGAATATGGTCTTATATCAAAACTAAAGTTTAAATCATTGTCATTACTACTATCTTTATTTTCTTTTCTTAATGATATTTGTAATCTTCTTTTATCTTCTTCTGTTCCATTGTAAGAAACAAATTCTGAGTCATTCCAATAGCTTTCAAAAGTAGCTTCAAATTTCTTTATAATATCAAAGGAATCCTGTTCTGTAATTTTTAGGTTCCATTCTAAACCTGAAGTTAGTGCTGCATTAGATATATTAGAAGAGCCTATATATGCAGTTGTAAAGCCTGTTTCTCTTTTGAACATATAAGCCTTTGCATGAAGTCTTGTTCTATCTGTATCATAAGAAATTTTTATTTCTGTATTAGGTAATTTACTTAACTCATCAATAGCCTTAACATCTGTTGCACCCATGTATGAAGTAGTAATTATTCTTAGTTTTTTATTATTATTTATTGTAGCTTCCTTTAAGCTTTCAATGATACATCGAATTCCACTCCACTTTACAAAGGAAACTAATAAATCTATAGAATCACAAGATATTATTTCTTTATTTAATTCTCCTAACATATTAGGTTCTTGTCCTGATCCTGTGAATAGTGAACTTTGTGATAATGGAGTTACTGGTCTTGTTGCTTTCTTGTTATTTATTGCTCTTTTATTATTTACTTTTGAATATAAAGCAGTTAGCATTTCTCCATTTTTGTCTATTTCATATTTTCTGATATCTTCTTCATTTGACACTTTACTTAGTATGATAATTATGTCATTACAAGCTTCTATTTGCTTTATTAGCTTTTCACTATCTTCTTTTTCTTTATCTCTGATGTAATTAAGTGATTTTCTTATTACTTGTGATATGTATTGTGAAAGGATTGCTTTTGCTTCTGCTTTATCTATTTTATCTTTATCTATAATAAATTTTTCTTGTTCTAAGTTATTTAATTGTTCTAGTATTTCTTTGTTTATTATTTGTTCGTATAGTCCTTCTTTCAATATCTCTCCCTCCAAATATTATTAAAATTAGTTTATTATTTAATTTTATCATATTTGTGTATAATAAAAAGCTACATAAAACTGTAGCCTTTTATTTCTTTGGTGGAGGTGATACATAAACTTTAAAATTCATCACTATTAAATATGATAGAATAACCTAATCTTTATATTTAAACGTTTTACAATAATATCTTATCATTTATTCTTATTTGGTAGGGCAATTCTCAAAAATCACATCCACATTAAATCTTTAAACAAAACATAGTATAAAAATACTTTATTAAGATATTTCTCTTAATATATATGAATTCACTTCATTAGGCGAAATATTTAAAATAATTGCAAACTCTTCATTTAATAATCTTTCTGCTTCTTTTATAATCTCCTTGTCTGCTTTACTTAATTTTTTACTAGTTGATTTTGCATACCTTTTATTAGATATTAATTTAATTAGCTCCTCACATTTACCACTTTTAAGCATTATCTTAAATTGATTGTTTCTTTTCTTTTCATCATCTATCCATAATGTCTCCATATTAGTCATATCACTTATTAATGAAGTTACATCTCCCTTAGAAATTATCTTTCTCATTGGAATTTTATTATTATCTAAAGGAATTTTTATTATTGTATTATCATGGTGAATAGGGCTTAACACATAATATTCTCTTTTATCACCATTTACAACTTTCTCATTAGTTATATCTATAACTTTACATACACCTGTAATACCATACATTATATAATCATCAACCTTAAACATGAAAAATCATCCTCCTTAATAACATTAAAACTGTAGATTTTCTCTACACATTTTAATGATATATACAATTTATATTAGTTTTCAGATATAAATTTAAAAATCTATACCTAATAAAATTTCATTTTTTATATAATAAAAAAGTGGCTTTCGCCACTCTTATCTAATAGCATTATTTTTTATATCTTTCCACACCAAAGAATTTTTTATTAAACTTATTGTTTTTATTAATACTAATTTTATTAATTTAATACTTATATCATTATGAAGCCATTTCAAAAAAAATTTCTTTAGTTATTCTATATTCAATTTCTCTTTCTAACTCTTTAACTTCCATAAATCCAATCCCTTTAAATAAATTTCTTGATCTTTTATTTGTCTTTTTTATTTTTGCAACTACTTTATCTGTTCTCATATCAAAAAAAGCTTTTTTTAAGGCTTCCACTACAGCTTTATGCCCTATACCTTTTCCCCACAAATCTTTTTTTCCAACTGCAATTACTATCTCAACTCCATCATTTTTCGGTATTAACCTTAAAAAACCTATTGTTTCATATGCGTTTTTAATAGTAAAAAAACTACAATTATTATTAAATAAATGAGTTAATATAGGCATATCTATTCTATTTATAATATTAATTATATTTTCCCCGGCATTTACGCCTTCATTTAAATTACTTGATATTTCTTTATCGCTAAGCCAATTAGCCATTTTTTCTGCATCACATTTATATACCTCTCGACTTAGCTTTATACTAATAGTTTCCACTAGTTACACTCCTTAATTTTTTTTATTAATTAAAAAATTTATGCACAATTATTACCAGACCAGTCTTTCTATAAATATTACTACTAATATCAATATAAGTAAAAATCTATATTCTCAATTATTTAAATTTAACTTATTTTTTAAGTGTTTATCTTAACTTTTGACCCTTTTGCTTAACAAGTTATATTTTCCATTTTTAGCATTTAATTTCCAGTTAAAGTTATTAAAAGGATTTTTATTACAATTTTAAGTACATCTATAATATAAAAAAGAAAACTTATAAAAAAATATAACCTATAGCTTGGTATGTATATTGAAGTTTACCACAAAAAAGCCAGTAAAACTTTTAAAAATTCTACTGGCTTTATTTCTTAATATAGTATTATTTTATTCTGTTAATTCTTCCTGTGTTAACCCCATATTTAATCTTATATTTTTAAATCTTTCACCCAAAGAACTAATATATTCACAACTCCACTTATTAATCTTATTTAATAATAACTACTCTCTACTTATAATATTCTGTCCACTCTTCACACTTATCTAATGTCATCTTTATTAAAGTTCGATATCTTAATAACTCATCATTCTTAAGTTCTTCCTCTATCTTCATTTTTCTATCTACCCATATTAACTGACTTGATTTTAATTCATCAAAAGCTTCTGTAGTCCAATTTTCTTTAAAAGATTGATACATATTATTTAACAATTCATCACTTAATTTATATATAATCTTTGCATTATCAATATTCGTTGCATCATACGATCTTAATGTTTCTATTAAACTACTATAATATTTAAAAAATCCTTGTCCTTTTGGTAATACTTCTTCAGCCGCACTCTTCCTCTCTAAATAATCTTTCTCTATATCATAATCAGATTTAATACTTTCTTCATTATTACCACTCTCACTATTTTCAACAAAATTATTATTTACTTTTATCTCTTCTCCTATTTTATAACCTAATCCACATATAATAAATAATGCTAATACTACACAGATGACAAATATTCCTTGCCTTAATTTACTTTTACGTCCATAACCTAATACATTATTCTTATTACTATTATTAAATAATATTTTATCTACTTCTGAAACTACAGTATTAATAACTTCTGAATCTATATTATTCATATCAAAATAGTATATTTCTCCAACTCTAGCTAAATATATGGCTATCTTATCTACTACTTTATTTCTAATAGAATTATCAAACAGTTCCCCATGCATCTTTTTTTCCAATTCATTTAAAATATAATAACTTACTACTTGCTGTGCATCCTTTTCCTTATATCCAATACTCTTAGTAGTTTTAAAGTCATATATTGTTCCATCTATATAAATATCGGCATCAGCTCCTCCTATAACACCTGATGTTAAACCAAAGCTTGGATTATATATAACTATACTATTTGGTTTCACTACTTTACTAATAAACTCTAATTCAAACAAATGAATTAACCCTATTAATTCATTTATCACCTCTTCAGTTGGTTTATCAAATAGGTATTTTATATTCTTAGGTAATTTTCCCCCTCTAAAACATCCCTCTAATTTTCCTAATACACAAACCTTTTCAATAATTTGATCATCAAACTCTATATTAAGTTCTATATATCTTTTTATATTTTCTATTGCATCATTATATTTATCTATTAACTTATCATAATTTCTTCTAGATAATTTATTTTTAAATATATCGAAAAAATTCTCAGCTACTATACCTTCCATTACCTTTATATTATTTTTTCTTACTACTTGAGCAATTCTAAATCTAGCTAAATAGTCAAATGTCGTTCCAACTAGTGCTGCTTCTATATTATTATTTAATTTATATTCTACTTTTAAGTCTATTTTGGTATCAAATGGATTAGTTTCATTGTTAAATGCTTTAAAATCATTCCTGCTTGGTGTTACTTTCTTTATAGCCTCTTGAAATCTTATACACCTCTTATCCTCTTTATTATTTAAAAACCTAGTTAAACTCATATTTTATCTCCTTACTGCTTATTAAACTACCCCTTAATGATAAACTCTTAAAATAATTTTCTAATTTATTTTATCTATATTTATATACTCCATATCTATTATACATCTTTTCCCAACTAACGAATTACTTTACACAGAAAATTCTTCTTAACTTAATTCTAATGAAAAATCAATAAATTAATTACTCCAACAAAAATATGGTATGTAGTACCTCTATACCACATACCATATAAAAATATACATATATCTAAACAACCGATTCATTTTTACTTGTAAATTTTTTCACTAAAAAATCAAAAGTACTTTAACAGAGTAATTTATAATAAAGTAAACTTCTTCAGACTACCAACTTTTTATCTCGCATAATATTAAAATTGTTGATGTTTATATATTATTGAATTAATTTCTAAAATGCTATATAAATTAACCCACATCCTGCAATTATTGATGTAACTATAAAGTGAACTAACACCTTTTTATAATACCTTAAAATATATTTATTTTGTTTCTAACATTTTTTTCTGTTATATATAATGGATTAAACTTTTTTTCTTCTAAACTTTTATATACTTTAGTAAATAAAAGCTCATCTTTTAAATAAATTTCACAATTAACAGAATCATATATAACCAACATTATCTCATATTTACTTTTTAAAAAATCCTCATATGATTCTATTTTTTTATTCCTAATATTATAAATCTTATATCCTAGTAAATGTATATTGATTATATAATATTTCTCTTTAGAAATTTTTTTATAAAGCTCTTTTCCACTAATTTTATTACTATTGAATAAATTTTCATAAGTATCATTATAGTATACTTCATCATCTTCAATATGCCATTCATATTTAATTAAATTTATACTTTTTAAAATTTCAAATAAATATTTTTCAGGTTTATTTAAAATTTCAAATCTTATTCCATTTATCATATTATTTTCCCTTCTAAACTTATTGAGATTAAAACCTGATAATTGAAACTATGCTTTTATTAAAAATGGACTTATCAAATTTTTAATATATCCTCAACTTTTCTCCTTACCTCTATGGGTAAACATCCTTGTAATGCTCTTTCTAATAAAATTGGTTTTTTAATCCCGTTTGATATAATGTATTTCTCTATCATTTCTACTTTTGCTTTTCTATTAGGAATTAACTGATAAATAACATACCAATCTTCTAAAGAAGTAAATGGTATCTTAACTCCATTGATAACTTTATATTCTGAAATAGAGCTCTTGTCAAATATATATCTAAAAGCTCCATTATTATGATTAACTACAAAACCAGCCATGACATCAACATCAACTTTATTTATTACATACTCATAAAAGTATTTTGTTGAGTATGTTGTAGTCTTTTCCCATTTTTTCTTTTCACCAATACTTTTAAGGATTTCATCAGCCTTTTCAATATCATTAATACCTACAAAAATATCTATATCATTAGGTTTATCTATAAGCCCAAACCTATTCAACAGCATGGACGCACCAACTCCCCATGTTATATCTGCATCATTTAACTTTTTACCTATACAACTTAAAGTATTAAACATTTAATCTCCCCTCCATTACCTATATATATTATACAAAAAATAACCTTTAAAATAATATTATTTATAAAGGTTATTTTTCTATGTTTAAGTTAAATATAAAATATATATTAAGTAGACATTAATTTTGATATGTAATATGTAATTCATCTAAATATTCAAATTGCTTAACTTCCTTAGCATCTAAATCTTCTTTACTCATATCTATAGCACTTATTCCATTATTATTATATGTTGAATAATAATATATTCCTTTTTGTTGACACATACATGAAGTATACAATGTTATATCATCTAAACCATCAGATATAACAGCTCCCCTTGGCATAGCTACATTATTTAACATATGGAAAAATTGACTTACTCCAGTCATTAAATCTTCTGTTTCTGAAAGCCTTGATTTTAAATATGCTATTCTTACAAACCTATCTACTCCTGAACATCCCCCTGGTAATCCATTAGTTCCTAGCCCTACTCCTAATGGTTTTAACTCCTTATCTCCCCATTTTACAGGCTCTGGCTGAATAGACGTAGTTTTTATATATTCATTTAAATTAGTTAAATGCCAATCAAATGTCGGAGAATTAGTCATAACCCCAATTGGATTTTCATAAACTTTTAAACTTTCTTTTGTTTTTTCTATGACTATAGATTTTCCATTTGTATCAGCTACTATCCAATGCAGTGTTGGAAGTGGTGTTTTCTCATTAATTGGAACTGCAACCAATTCTACATTTCTAATTTCATCTAAAACCTCATCTACAGTTTCAAAGTTCGATAATATCCACATAATTAAATCGTATGGAGCTAAATTATTCTTACCTTGAATAGCCTTTTCTTCTACATGAAAATATCCAGGAAAGTTAAGCCCTGCACACCCTAATCCTTTTTCATTCATTGCATCTGCAAATGCTGGATAATCATCTATAATACTAGCCATACCTATTATTGCATATTTATTTTTTTTCATATTTCCAGTAACTCTATCTATATATTCATAATTTCTAGGTAATAAGGTAACTGCTTGATTAAATGAATATGCTAAATCCATATTTCTTCCAAATAGATTATATCCATCTTTTGTTTTTAAAGTTAATGCTGTGCACATTTTTATTTCCTCCTAATAAAATTTCTACTTGGATTAGATTATCCTCAATCAAATAACTTTATACTAATACTCTAAGTTTAACCAATTTAAACTCTTTAATTTTACAAAATAATCCCAACCAATTATTAAATCAGTTGGGATATTAAAAATATTAAATTAATCAAATATTATTAAAGCCATAAATACTAAATCTTCACCTTTTGTATTATCTAATCCATGACCACTTCCACTTGGTGTGAATGTTACATCTCCAGCTTTAACAGGACGTATAATTCCATTATCATTATAATTTCCTTCTCCACTTAAAATATAATAAGTTTCACTTTCTCCATTATGCTCATGATATCCTAAGGTACATCCTGGTTCTATTGTTACCTTTGCATATAGTCCACATTTCCCATTCAATTCTTTTTCACCTAATATGTGTTCAATTATTACATGACCTTTTCCTCCACACATATTTTCTACTTTTTGAATCTTACTCATATACCCCGTCTCCATTTCTTTTATATTATATATTTTTTTAACCAACACTATTATTTTACTCCTCTTTCCCATTTAATTACAAGTTTTCTAGCAATCATTAACACTCTAAGGTAACTCTAATACTAAAGTGAATATTTATAAATACTGTATATAATATAAATTAAATGTACTTCAACAAAAATATGGTATGCAGTACATCTGTACTACATACCATATTAATATTATTGCTTAATAGTATTATTTTATTCTGTTAACAACTTTTAAAATATGCTCTAGCTTCTCTACTGATTCAATTCTTTGATTACATACCCTACTATCTAAACAAATATAAAAACCTAATGATTTATAATCTTCTTCACTAAGTGGTTTACATATTGGAGACACAAATTCTACTTCACTTTCACTGCCTATCCTATTACAGATAGCACAGATGTTACTACTTTTTTTTGTTGTTTTAGGTAATCTACAAGCCATACCTAAAAGCTTCCCATCCAAATTATAAACAATAAATAATTTCTTAGTACCTTCATCAATCCAACCAGTATATACTAACTTTTCATCTGATTCCAAATCAGGCAACTTAAGTTTTTTCTCTTTTTTAAAAACTTTATTAATATCAGCTTTTGTTAATTTATTCATACCATAAACATATTTATCTAACTCTTTTAAAAATGGTTCAATCTGTAATGGTTCATTAATTCTTCCTATATTAAGAACATCTCTTCGCTCTGGTGATAAGCTATAAAATTGTGACAATATCTTATCTTGGCAACATAACTTAGTAGTTTCTACTACATTGGCATCTACACAATTTCTAAAGGCATTATTTAGATCATTTAAACATCTCTTTATATAATTAAATTGTTGTTTTTTTATAAATTCTTTCATATCTTTACTCCTTAATTTCAAATAATAAAACTATGAATTTATAATCAAGGAATACTAATTTCAGCTAAAAAACTATTTTAGCTCCAGACAAAGTTTAGCTTACTTTATTGTAGTCCTTGAAAGGAGCAAATTAATTTAAACATGAAAGTTTTATAATCCTTCATTCAAATCACCTTCCATATTATTAATTCCTATATTATAACATAGACTTATTAATATATGTTAACTGAAATTTAATATTACATTGCCTTTTAAAGTCTATCATTAGCAATACACTTATCATAAAGAAAAACTATTACCAAATCCCCTGAATTTGCGAATACTCTTAATAATTACTAATTAAGTGAACTTTGTAATTTTTTTAGCTCACCTCTATTTTATCCCTCCATTACCTTAACATAAAAGCTTCTATTTCTAGGACCATCAAATTCACAAAAATATACATCCTGCCATGTACCTAATATAAGCTTCCCATCATCTAATATAAGAGTTTGTGAAGCCCCAATAGTTGATGACTTCATATGAGCATGAGAGTTTCCTTCAAAGTGCCTATAGTTAACGTCTTCACTTGGATATGCTTTTTCAAATCCATAAATCAAATCTTTTATAACATCTGGATCAGCATTTTCATTTATAGTTATTCCAGCTGTGGTATGAGGACAATATACTACTACAATTCCATCCTTAACACCACTTTCTTTAATATCATCTTTAATTACACCTGTAATATCTACCATAGTTTGATTACTCTGTATACTTAAAGAGTGTTTATATAACTTTTTCATAATTATCCTCTCCTTTATATCCTTATACCATAATATAGTTATAAATCTTTAAACTATTATTATCAATTCTATTAAATACAAATATTCACACATATTCTCTTCCCCATATCAGTTTTAAATATATTACTAAAACAAGGTAAATCATATATTAAGAGGAAAAACTATCCATATTTTAACATATTTAAACTTTGAATTTGTTTTTGTTTTATTACTATATATCTATCTAATATATGGCTAACTCTTAAAACTTCTCACTATAATTATCCTACTAAAAATATATGTTTAATACAAACTTCCAATACTTAAAGTGAATTAAGTTAAAGACTCTTCTTCCTTTATACTAATTAAACCCCAGAAATATTAATTATACATTCCTGAGGTTTAACTTTATTATTCTAAAAAATTAATTTTTTCTTTTTAGCGTGAATACACCTACTAAAGAAGTTATTGTTCCTAATAATCCCATAAGCACTGGTGAACTTCCACCTGTTGCTGGTAAACTATTATTACCTTTTCCATTAGTATTAGTACTTACATTATTATCTGAAGGTTTATTATTATCAGATGGCTTGTTTTGACTTCCTTCTTCTGATTTTACTATAACTTTAAACTCTGCTACTTTTCCTTCGTATTTTACAGTAATTATTTTCTCTCCTACTGTTGTAGAATCTAAATCACTTATTAAAAGGCTATCTAAAGCAATTTCCTTTATTGTTCCATCACTGTATCTTGCTTTAACCTTCATTCCTTCAAGATTAAGCTTTTCGCCTATTTTGTATTCTATTTTTATAGGCGCTACTACTTCAATTCCTGTTAAAACTGCCTCTTCTACTAAATTTGATTCTTTTACAGATACAGTAAATATTGCACTTTTATCTTTAAATGTTACAGTAATATTTTGCTCTCCAATAGTATTTATATTGTACCCAGTAACTTCATATCCTTCATTAATTATTTTTTTCGAATTATTGCTATAATATGCAGTTACTACCATACCTTCAGTATTAAGAGGTTCTCCTACCTTATATTCTAACTTTGTTGGAGGTGTAGTAATTTCAATTTTTGTTATAACTGGCTCATTTACAGTAACTTCAAATTGTGCTGTCTTCGTGATTTCATTTTCTGTATAAATAACTGTAATTTCTTGAGTTCCTGCTACTTCATTATTAAATCCATTTACTTGAATATCTTCTGCTTTTAGAACCTTCTCAGTATTATTGCTGTATTTAGCTACTATTTCCATTCCTGTTAAATCAAGATTTTCTCCAACTTCATAAATTGTTTTTGTTGGCATATTCTTAATTTCAATTCCTGTAAGGTCTATGTTTTTTGCTACAAATTGAATTTCACGCATTGCAAACTTTTTGATTCCAGTTACATCCTCATCCCATTTATGACCAACATCAAGAACATAAATTCTTACCTTTTCTGTATTAACCGGTTCAAATGTACCCCCTTGTTTTTCACAGTCTTCTTTTTCTGTTGTCCAATCTAAATTAAATTCTTTATCTTTTTGTCCACTATCATCCTTAATAAATATCCATTCTCCATTTTCATCAGGAATAGCTACTTTAAATTTCTTGATACCTTGACTTGCTCCATAATTTGTCCACATATCAATACCACTCAATTCAACTTTTTTACCAAAATTGTATTGAATCCACCCTTTTTCTTCCTTCATTTTAGCTAAATTTTTATCATCAGCTTTAAATGCAGCACTTCTTCCATTATTTATGTGCTCATCAAAAAGAAGTTCAAGTGAGTAACCTTCAAACAAATCAAAATTTGTTAAGAAAGGACTTTCTTCTACTGTAACTTTAAAAGTTGTTTGCTTTCCTTCATATTCAACAGTAATAGTTTGTTCGCCTACCATCTCTGTATTAAACCCTGTAAATTTAACTCCCTCATTACCTGTAATCATCTCTGCTGTTCCATTGCTATATTTGGCCCTAATCTTAACTCCTGTAGAATCAAAACTTTCACCCAATTTATAAGTTGTTTTTGTTGGCTTTCCTATAATTTCAATTGATTCTAAAGTAGGTTCTTCTACTTCTATTTCATTTGTCTTTTCAGCTGTAATATAAACTACGTCTAATCCTGTTGTATTAACTGTAAAATCTACTTCTCCATTTGCATTTTCAACATTGACAATCTTAACATCAACTGTACCATCTGTCTTACCTAATATTACTTTATAATTTCCCGCTTCCTTTGCAGAAAGAGTTACAGTTACTGTTCTCTCTCTATTTCCTTCTGATGAATTTCCATTATTAGCATTTCCATAGAAATGAAGTACACCAAGTGCTCTTGCATCTTTACCTTCAAGTACGCTTAATGTTGGCTCACCTTGTTTTGACATACCATTATTAATATTTTTAATTTTCATGAAAATATTTGATGTCATTTCAGATGTTACAGGTATTCCTGAATGAATAATATCTTCATTATTCTTTAACACATGAAGCATTGTTTCAACAGTGCTAAGAACTGGTTTTGGATACTTTGTTCCATTTACTTCAAAATTATTATATAACTCTCCATAACAATATAAACCTATTCCTTGACCACCTCTAGCTATTGTCTGAGCTGTAATTTGCTTTGCAACACTTCCATCATTCATAGTTGCACTAATTTCTGTTGGGAATAAAATTGGGAATCCTGTTGCATAAGTATCTTTTACCTCTTCTGTTTTATAAGTATTGTATACCTTATCAAGATTGTTATAAATCTTCCAGGCTTGTCCGTAAAACATAGTTCCAATCATATCTACACTCTTATAGAAGTCCATAGTTGTTCCATCATTGGAATATTGTGTATCTCTAATATCATTCTTTTCTGTATGTCCACTTTGAATATTTGTAGTAGTTGGTTTATAAGGGTCTCCTTTATGAAGGGCATTACTAAAACATTTCCATAAGTTATTAATTGTCTCTGCCCTGAATTTATTATCATCTTTACCAATATTTTTTGGATCGGCATGATACATTTTCTTCAATTCTTTATAGTATGGATTTTTATCATTACCTCCATCTACGTAAAAATTAAACCCTTCTTCATTTCCAATCTGATATCCTATAATATTAGATGAATTTGCAAAATTTCTTCCTAGTGCTTCTAATGCATTTGTAATTCCTTCAAATACATCCGGATGCCAATATTCTAGAAAATTTTCAATTCCGGCATGACTTCCACCATGCTCATCTCTATCAGCTCTAATATCTGCTGCTGATGTAAGATTATTTCCCCATTGCATAGTCAATGCATAATCACGCCCATCAATATTATGTTCATCAAAATGATATCCCCAGAAATCATCCATTTCTCGTGGAATATTATCTGTCTGACTATGGAAGAAAATTATTAATTCTGTTTTTAAACCATTTGCAGCTGCAAGATCTGTTACATGATTTAAAAATGTAAAATCATATTCTCCTTGTACAGGCTCCCAATCACGCCAATATGTCATTAATTGAACTGTATTAAAACCAATATTACGCATATCAGAAAAGTATGCATTCCATTCAGCATCTGTAATTTCTTTAAAATTATCTCCTACATTAGCAGGATTAGAACTCATCTGTCCATTATCATCAACACGAGTATCCCACCATCCTGTCTCTATAGCTAATGGATAATATGGTTCACCATTAACATAATAAGCTACCTTTCCATTTTCCAATTTTACCATAGCAACTGGATGATTTGCAGCTTCACTTTCAGGTACTGTTTTAACATCCTGCTTTATAAGATTTTCATCAAATATTGTGTCATAAACCTCTTTTAGTCCATCTTTATCAACATACTTGTCTAACTTTTCATACGGTAGTTCAGAAGCTTCTACTTTCTGAGGTTCCATCATAAAGACTGTCATACATGCAAGCATGAAAAAAGATATTATTTTTCTTGTTTTTCTTCTCATATTTCCTCTACCTCTACTTTTATACATTTATTATTAATTCAGCCTGTCCTATGCGCTCTGTCTATCTTATTTTTATAAAACATAACACATAAAGACAAACTTAAATTAATATACTTTTACTCAAACTTAGTATAACGTTTCATCATACTTCTATATCTAAATCTTGCCATCTGATTTTTTGCTTTTACATCTTCTTCACTTCCTGTATAACAACATCTCAGGCAATAGTATTCCTTCTTTTCCTTATCATAAAACATGTCGATATCTAAATCTCTCATAAAGCAAGATGGACATCTATAATTTAATTTTCCTTTTGTAGATTGAGCCATGTTCTCATCACCTGTCCTTTCTTTAACTCTTTCTTCAAACCTAATGTAAACATAGGACTAAATGCATATCCCTCTCTATAATATCCTTTTATATCTTTTCCATACGGAGTAACTGTTACTTTAGTTTCAATTTCAGGAATAATTGCACAAACTTCATCTACCGACTGAAGCTCTGCCTCTCTACATTTATATGAATATTTTATCTCTTCAATTTTTTCTTCACTTTTTACCATAAGAGTAATATTACTCATATCTTCAGGATATTCAGTTGTACCATAGCATGCAGTCATATACTCATTAAACTCTACATACGCATCTGAATCACTACTATTGTTTATCTCTCTAATAATTTCAATCTTAGAACTTCCTTCCTCAAATATAAATGTAGACGTTACCTCAATACTTAAATCTGAAAATTCTATAGTTACAGGATCTAGCTTAACAATATGTTTCTTTCCATCTTCACTATATTGTGCTTTTGTTCTACATAAGCAAAGGTCTACTTCCTCTCCTTTATAGCTTACCTTCAAACTCTTTATAGTCCCTTCTCCTGCATAATGTGTAAAATATCCCGCTCTATAATTTGCTTGAATTATGAATGGATAACTTGCATCCTGAATATGTTTTGTTCCAATTCCAACTGGCCATTCAAGTTTTGCTACATAAGGACGCAAATCAATTATTGCTCCTCCTTGATTCATATCAAGGCAAGTTCTCATATATGGATCAGCATACCAAAAATATTGCTTATCTGAACCATATAAAATATCTTTCCACATTGCACATTCTGGCTGCTCATACGAATGGATTGACCTATAGTAATCAGCAAACTCACTCATAGTAAGATCTTCAAGCTTCCCTTCCTTTTTAAGCTTTCCATAGTATGCCATTCCATCTTCGTAGCTCTTTAGAAGTAATTCATATGGGGATTCCCAACGCCCCATCTTATTCATCCAGCCAGGTCCTACAAACATCATGTTATATGCATATCCTCTGTTGTATTTCTCTAAACTTCTATATTGATCTATTAAATTATACAAATATGGATATTCCCCATCTTGATAGATCATCCCCCTTAACACATTTTGAGGATGTGTTCCAAAGTTTGATCCATTTCCATCAAAACATGCCATTAAATCTCTTGAAAGATGAGGTATTGCTACAATGCCGCAATCTTCAGCTTTATTTGCTGCTGGAGCATGAGTATTCTGCTTTGATGGAATCCATGGATTCCAAGGACCACCATCAAACAACGTATACCAAGAATTGTTACAAGTTCTGTATGCCTTTGGCCCTTCTTCCCAACATGTTGCTACTGCTGCTTTTACTGATGGATATTCTTCTTTAATATAATTCATAAGCTCCGCATCTATATAATAGCTTCCTGTAGATTCTGGATAAAATCCAAATATCTCATAGAACTTTTCAAATACATCCTTTACAATTGCTTTTTTATCCTCCATTGAAAACATCCATATACAGAAGTCTTTTGTATTGTATTTTTTTCTAAACTCCTCACATGGTAATCCTAATAGAGTTAGTGAAATTTCATCACCATATTTTTCATGATGTTCCTTCGCTAAGTTCACTGCTTCATCATTAAATAGACTCGCATATGTCATTTGTATTGTTGTCTTTAATCCATTTTTATGTGCAATCTCTTGTTGTGTTTTAAAAATATCTAGACTTTCTGTTAATAAAGATTCTCTAGATATATCCTCTTCCTTACCATGCCCTGTTACTTTCTCTGCATATTCTGGAACCATCTCAGGTCTGTGAATAACATTTAATATCAACTTACTCATATATTTTTCCTTTCCCTTATTTCTATTTTTTTATAGTTGCTTCTTCATATCTTAATGCAAAATAAAGTGCCCAATCCTGATCATTTGCCCATGGATCATAATAATGTCCTTTTTTTCCATTAACCATCTCTGGATAAACCATTGCACAAGAAGCACTTCCATCTGTTCCAAACAGATTTAAACATCCTCTAAAAGAAGCTTTTGCTTTTTCTTTATATTTTTCATTACCCGTAATATTACTGTACTGAATAAAATCTATTCCAGTTAATGAGCTCCAATAATGTGGGTATGTATCTCCATAATTCCTATATTTCCCAAACCATCTACCATCCCAATGTCTTATAGCAACTTCATATTGATGATAATCTGGTTGCTCTCCATTAAATAATTCTAGAACCTCCATTTGCTTTTCAGCCTCTTCTAAAAAGCGTTTATCTCTAGTAATATCATAAGCCTGAAGAAGACAGCTCACAGCAGGAGCTACTATACTCTGTTCATAACGCACTTCAAATGGTGGATAATGTAATCCATTCTCTAAAATATGAAGCGCATGTTTTATAAAATCATTCTCAAATATTTCTGCTTCATCTTTCATATTTTCTAGCTTAAGGTACTCTAATAACTCTATTGCTGGAATTGCAATTCCATAAAAGGTTCCTCCACCCTCTTTATAATAACGTTCCATTGTACTGAAAGAATCCTCTAAATACTTTCTATCTTTAAACAAACGATATAATTCTAAATAGAATACAGACATCCATGGATAATTATATAACCTATGCCAATCCTTATTTCGTTTTACATCATTAAATACAACCCCAGTCTTAGAATCATACAATTCTCTATAAATATAGGCTATATACTTCTTAAGACTTTCAAAAAAAGCTTCATTCTTATTTTTCTGCAAATATCTTGCAATAAGAATTCCCATGCAAATTCTCTCACGCCCTCCATTATGATCATCTAAATGGCTATAATACTGCTTTTTTTCTTCATTATCATAAATTAGGTATGCTCCATCTAGAACACTTCCTTCCTTATGATACTGTTGCTTTTCCACAATAAAACGGCATCTTTCCTCTATCATTTGATATAAATGTTTACATCCTAGGAAATTTACATGTGTCCTTCTTTCTGCAAAATTGATATCAAACTTAAGTTCTCCAGGTTCTTTTACTAAATATCTACATTTAACTACTGTTATATTACCATCACATTCTAATTGAAATGGAATTTCTCTACCTTGGTATTTAATTTCAATCTGTTCCTTTTTAAATACTCCCGATGATAACACATCAAACTTTATTGTTTCTCCCATAAAATAAGTAAATTGCTGTGAATTTACTACAGGAAATCCATAAGTTTTCATAAGGTTCCTTTTAAAGTCAATTTTATCTAAAAACCAGAAAAGCTCCCACTCTATCTCTATAGTTTCCCTTGGCTGTAAAATCGGAAAATCTGGATGCAGAATAAAATCTCCCCTATCATTGCTTTCTTCAGTCAAGTCACGCTCTACACTATAAGATACAATACTTCCTCTTATAACTTTCATTCCCAAATGTGGAGCTCTTCCTCCCATTTGTAAAGCCATAATATAGGCAGCATTTTCACCACAGAAAATATGTGTATGACATTTCTTTTCAATACAAATATCAGTATCCTCATAGTTATCATTAAAGGTTGTATAAATTCCTATATCTGTTCTTTTGAAACTAATTGGAAATTCAGTAGTATTTGTGAAACTATATACTTCTCTTAAATTTCCATCCTCTGAAAATTTTCTTTCTATTAAAACACTAATTCCTTCTGGATAAAAAACAGTTCCCCATTTTTCATTCCCTTCTATCCAGTTCATACCAGTACTATCACCTTTATGGCCTAAAAAGATAAGTTTATTTTCTTTATCTGATCTAATTATAAATTTTTCATTTATTAACTCTTTCATTTTTTTATCCTTTCACTGATCCGTTCATAACTCCACCTATAATATATCTTTGCATGAATAGATAGAAAATAAGTAATGGAAGTACACCAAGAACCATCATTGGGAATAGGCTAGTCCAATCTGTAGAGAACTGACCGATATTTCTATATACTTCCTGAAGAATAACATTATTCTCACGAGACTGTAAGAAATACAATGGTCCCATAAAATCATTCCAAATTGTAAGCGTATTTAAAATTGCAACTGTAGCAATAGTTGGCTTCATCAGCGGAAATATAATTGTCCAAAATGTACGGAAAGTACCACATCCATCAATCCTTGCTGCTTCTTCTAATTCAATTGGAATCGTATTTACGAAACTCTTAATTAAGAACGTAGCAAATGGTATATTAATTGCAATATTAATTAAAATTACACCAAGAAGTGAATTCATAAGATTCATTTGCTGAATTACCTTATATAATCCTAAAATTGACATCTGATAAGGGAACATCATACCAGAAAGGATAAGAAGAAATATTCCTTGAACCGTCTTATATTTACCTTTTCTATTCAATACATATCCACACATAGAAGCAGATAAAATCAATCCAATCACCGAACATCCTGTTATAATTACTGTATTTTTAAAGGCTCTTGGATACTGCATCTTTTCAAATGCATTCACATAAGAACTAAAATCAATACGTGATGGTAATGCCATAGGTGATAGAGCAGCTTCTGTTGATGTCTTAAAAGTCGTAACAACCAAATAATAAATAGGAATAACCACTATTATTGCAAGAATACTTAATAAAACATATTTTGCAGTGCTTGCTATCATTTTTTTTCTTTTCATTTTCATTATTCTAACCTCCTTTCCCATTTTCCAAATAACCCAAGCATGATACATGCAACAATCATACTTACAATTAAAAATACAATACCAAATGCTGATGCATATCCATAATTACCTTCTGAAAACTTAGAGAACATCAAGGTAAGAATTGTATCAGTCTTATGTGCAGGACCTCCCCCAGTCATAGATACTACAATATCAAATACTTTCAATCCTGCAATTGTACCATTAATTAAATTAATTTTTATTGCTGGTGCCAATCCTGGAATTGTAATATGCCAAAATTGTTTTAAAGTTCCTGCTCCGTCAATGGATGCCGCTTCATACAAATCATCACTTATGCTTTGAAGATTTCCTAAATAAATAACCATAGACCATCCAAACCACTGCCATACCTGCGTCAATATAATAACTATCAGGGCAATTTTACCATTTCCCATAAAGTTAACTTTTTCAAATCCAAGGTTTACAAGTACCTGATTTACAAATCCATAATCACTTGCTGAAAGTAAGTACTTCCACAAATATCCTACGACTAATGTACTTAATACTGCAGGGCAGAAAAATAATGCACGGAAGAAGTTTCTTCCTTTAAACTTTTTATTCAGTAAAACTGCCACAGGCAAAGCAATAAAGCTCTGAAGAATTACTGTTGAAAATGCATAAATCAATGAATTTTTAATCCCTACAAAGATTGTCTTATCTCCAAAAATAGCTTTATAATTATCTAATCCAACAAATGGAATATTAGGTGAATAGTTAGTCCAATTATAAAAACTGTATCGTCCGGTAAAAATCAATGGGATTATAAAAAATGTGACAAATAATACCACTGCGGGAAGTACCATAATAATATACGGCATATTACCCTTTAGTTTTAATCTCCTATTCATAGCTCCTCCTTTTTATTGAGAAGCCTAACATACTAGTCAGACTTCTCCTTTATCTTATTACTCCTTATATCTTATAGCATCTGCTCTGCTATCTAGTGACTTTATAAAATCATCTACAGTTAAATCACCAGTTACAAGTCCTTGAAGCTGAGATAACAGTTCATCAATTAGAGTTTGAGCTGGCATATTTACACCCCAACGCTCCCAGCTACATGCTACATTTCCAGCCTCTAGAATAGGTTTTACTATATCATATTCTTCCGGCATATCTACCTTTACACCTTCTTTATAGCTAAAGCTTCCTTCATTTGCATCTGCGAATGCCTGCTGTACTTCTACAGAAGCAAGAGCTTTCATAACTGCATCTGCTCCTTCTTCATTCTTAGTATTTGCATTAATACCGAAATTTGCTGCTGGCCCACCAAGCATATACTGTACATCTGCCATTTTTCCAAGGTGAGGCATCATTCCTACATTCATATTTGCTTCTTTTATATTTGTGTAATACCAAGGCCCTGCATTAAACATTGCAGTTTTTCCTGAAATAAAATTACTTAATGCCTGCTCATTTGAAGTACCGACCATTTCAGGTGTAATGTATCCTTTTTCAATTAATACACTCCACTCTTTGACATACTTATTTAGAGTGCCATTCATCTTCTTCTCTCCATAAGAAAATTCTTCATCAAAATTTTTTCCCTCTTCACTTGTTTCATAGAATGTATTTTCAATATAGCCCATTAAAGAATGCATACCTTGATCTCCATCTGATAATCCAAATCCAAGAGGTTGTACTCCTGCAGCACTTAACTTATCACATACAGCTACAAGTTCATCAAATGTCTGAGGTAATTCGGTAATATTGTTTTTTTCAAATATATCCTTGTTATACCAAAGTCCAGAGAACCATCCATATGAAGGAATACCATATACCTTTCCATCTTCAGAAGTAGATAAAGCCATTCCTGCTTCATTTATTCCATCTAAATAATCACTTCCTGTAATTTCCTTCAGATTTCCTGCCTTTATTCTCGCTGGGAAATTTGTTCCGTCTGTTATGATATCAGGCCCTTCTCCTGCTGCTAACTGAGTACTTAATACATTGTTATATTCATCAAGATTGATATACGTATACTCTACATTATATTTACCTTCTAGCATCTCATTTACTTTACTAATTACAGGTTCCATATTCTCTTCTGTATACCACCCTGTCATTGTAACTGTAACCCCTCCCTTACTATTATCTTTTTGTGAGCTTCCTCCATTACTACCATTTCCACATCCAACAAGCATTGTTGTTGCTAATACCATGCTCACTAAACTACTTATTACTCTCTTTTTCATAATACCTTCCCCTTTCATCTCTATACATTATGTTAAGTTATATGAACATTTTTCTTCTCTATTTGGATAATATAATTAATTTAAATATACGAAATTATTATCTTCCAAAATAAAAAGAATAATGAACAAGGCTAAAATAATTTTATTACTTTTAACACCTCTATACGTTTTCAATACATTTTCTATAATTTTTATTAGCGCGTGTCTATATTTATATTTTATTTTTATTTTTCATTATCTTCTATCCAAATCTTTATAGAAATATAACAATTTTTTTATATTCTAAATTTAAATTTTTCTATAAATAAAATAAACCTTTAAACTGAAGAATATTTATCAGTTTAAAGGCTTATATTTTTTAAATCACATTAATTTTTTTAAATCTTCAATCCTAACTCTTACAATAGCAGTTGTTCCAGATTTATCTGCTAGTATTTTTAATCCACCTTCATCTCCATATAATAGTCTAATCCGCTTCTGTACATTACTAGTTGCATATCCAAATTTTTCTTCAGGCAATTCAGCAGTTCCTATTTTTTCGTATAATGCTGTTCCATTATCATGTACTTTCATAAGAAGCCATTCCTCATCCCTTTCAATTATTATTTCAATCTTTCCAGCTTCATCCCATAGTTGATCGATTCCATGTTCAATAGCATTTTCAACTAGAGGTTGCAAAATGAATAACGGTACCTCTTTATTTAGCGCACTTTCATCAATATGATATTTTACATTGAATGAATTTTCATGAGAAATAAGTTGAAGTCTAATATATGCTTTAATATTCTCCAATTCTATTGAAAGCTTATCAATATTTTTTCCTCTATTTAAAGCAGTCCTGTAAAAATTAGCTAGCTCTGTTGCTATAATATAAATTTTTTCTTGTCCATTTTCCAGTGCAATCCAATTAATTGCCGATAAATTATTATATAAAAAATGCGGATTCATTTTTGATTGTAATAAATTTAACTCTAAATTCTGCCGTTCAATTTCCTTTGAATATACTTCTCTTATCAACTGCTTAATTTTATTTAACAAGTTTTGTATACTTGTTGCCAAAATATTAATTTCTGTAGTCTCTGATAACTTAATAGAAATATCTAGATTTCCTTTTTGAACTTCTTCTATTTGTTCAACTAATACGGACAACCCCTTAGCTAGCCTATTTGAATAATAATATATTAGAAACCAAGACAATATCAATACCATAAATATAACCAATATTGGCGTTACTAAGCTAATATTCATATAGTTATCATAATAATTTTTATCAATCTGATATGTAATGCTCCATCCATTAGTTTCAAACTTATCATCTTTTTTTAATCTTGGATTTCCATTCCACCCTGAATCCATATATTCATAAAATACCTCTTCACTGTCCTTGATCTCTATTTTTATAGGTATATCTTTAAAAATAAGAAAACTATCTAAAAATACATCATTTTTCAGCTCTACTTTAATAACTCCAATTGGGCTTGGAGGATATGCTGCCATGATTGTTTTTCCTAAAAAAACCTTATCATCTTCATACCACCAATAACTACCTTCTGATTTTACTATGTTTTTATACCACTCCTCATTTTCCACTTGCTTTGAATCTTTAAGAAAATCTGTAAGTACAAAAAACTCTTTGTCAGTATATATAGTTAATGACTTATAATATCTATTTACCATAAGAACATTGTAAAGTAATTCCCTTATATTTTTAGATGCCTTACTTAAATCTAGGTAATCCTCCCTATTAATTAAAAGAAAATCTCTTAAATCATAATTTGCAACCAAATAACGTAATGAATCATCACAAACTTTAATACGATTTTCCATATCTATCGAACTTTGTTTAATTAAATTCATACTTTCCGATAATATTTGATTTTCAATAAATCTAAAAGATGAGTAGAACATAAAACTACCAAGACTCAAAACCGGTATTACAATAACTACAATAAATGCTCTTTTTAATTGTTCCCGAAAAGATTTTATTTTTTTATTCATTTTTGAAAAACTTCTCCCTGTATTTTGCTGGGCTACAACCCACGTTATTTTTGAATAATAAAATAAAATATGATGGATTCATATATCCCACCTTTTTCGAAATATCAGATATCTTCATATTTGTAGTTTTTAATAGTTCTTTAGCTTTTTCTAATCTATATTGAGAAATATACTTTGCTAGATTCTGCTTCGTCTCTACTTTAAAAAGTGTACTTAGATATGCTGCTGACATGTTCATATCCTCCGCAATTTGCGAAACATTTAGATTATAATCACTAAACCGTTCATTAACAATACTTTTTACTAATACAATAAGCCTATTTTCTTTATTTTTATCTTTTCCAGTTTTAGATAAAGTCTCAATTAAGTTAAATATAGCTGTCTTTACTTGGCAAATTGAGTTTGCACCATATATGTCTTCAACTATCTCCATCATACGTTCTTCACTATTCAAAATTTCACAACACTTTTTTATTACTTCAGAAAAATTATATTTTATATAAAGTGAAGTAAAACCTTCTGATTCTTCTACATATTTGAAAGCCTTTTTGAATTCATCATTCATCCCCTGATAATCTTTTAATTTTGCAAATGTTAGAATTCTTTCATAATATAAATAGAGCATTTCACTTTTTTTTCTTATTATACCGTTTTCATTATTAATAAAATACATACTTTTAGACACAAAAAACTGATAATCCAACTGATTTATCATTTTTGTGTATTCTTCTTTTAATTCTTTTATATCTTTGCAGAATTGTCCTGCTACAACATAAATTTCTGACTGATATTTATTTTGGGAAATTTCAATAAAAGTTTTACATATTTCTTCCATTTGTTTTGAATTTAAAGTTCTATTTCGTATTAAAATTAAAAACTGTGTATCACTTTTATTTATAATTAAAGACTCCTCTCCAACCACATTTAAAATATCTTGTTCATAATTCTCCCAATATTTAAAAATTGATGATGAATATAAGGATATTATAATTGGATAAAAAGCTTCATTCTGTATTGTTTCATTAAACTTATCAAAGCTTTCTTCACCTTCTTCTAGCTCCAAATATCTTATAATCTTTTGTGCATACTTTTCACACTCAATAGATTTTAACGTTTTCTTTAGCTCTTCATTTTTAACCTTCTGTGTTCTTTTTTCCTTGCATATCTCAATAACCTTCTGAAAAACCTCTTGGAATTTTTCTAATTTAATCGGTTTCAAAAGATACTGAAGAACTCCCAACTGAATTGCATTTTGAGCATACTCAAATTCACCGTATGCACTATATATAATACAAATAGGATGCCATCCCCGTTTATTCACCTGTTCAATAAGCTCTATCCCCGTCATGAAAGGCATTTTTATATCTGTAAGTAGAATATCAAATTCTTCTTTTTCCATTATCTCTAACGCAATTTTTCCATTTGGAGCTTGTCTTACCTCTAATGGATATTGATATTTGCATATGAGCCCCTGTATCCCTCTTCTCTCATTAAACTCATCATCAACAATTAAGATTTTATACATTGTCTCCACATCCCTCAAGCCATAGTTATATATAATTTATACATATAATATCATATACTTCAATTTTTTTCTATTATAACCCCCATATTATGTCAACATTTTTCATAAAAAAGAAACTAACCTTAGTTAGTTTCCTAAAACATTTGAATTATTAAATAATATTATCTATATTCAATATAAACTTTTCTATAGCCTTTCCAACTCCATTATTTTTATTTGTATCTGTAATATAATCTGCAGCAGCTTTTACTCTCTCAATTGCATTGCCCATAGCTATTCCTAGCCCTGCAAATTCTATCATTGAGATATCATTTTCATTGTCTCCAATGCATATAACTTCCTCTTTGTTTATCCCAAACCTTTTTGCTAATACCTTAACTGCATTGCCTTTAGATACTCCCTTGCAATTAATTTCTAAACTATGCCCACCTGATGCAAATGTTACAACATTACTTAATTTTTCAATCTCAGCTCTAGTTTCTATAACTTTTTTTGTATTAGCACTGAATGCTATACACTTTGCCATGGATCCACTTTCCTTTTCAAAAACTTTTATCCATTCATGTCTAGATCTAACAGTAATATATTCTATATTCAAATGTTCAAAACACTTTTGCTTAGTCATTAAAATTTCTGTTCCTATTCTACTTATCCAATTGCTACAATATATTTTATTAGTTGTATGAAAATTAAATGGCAATTTATATTTTGTCAATATATCATAAATATTTATACAATCTACTTTTGGAATTTCACGTTCATAAATGATTTCGTTTGTTCTTTTATTAATAACAACTGCTCCATTAGCTGCTATAACAGGAGAGCTAACCCCTAAAATATTTGAAAAATAAGCTGCATTATTGTATAACCTCCCTGTAGTCACAACAATTTCTACACCTTTATCATGAGCTTTCTTTATTATATCTTTATTAAACTGTGAAATTTTTTTATTTTTTCCTAATAAGGTTCCGTCCATATCTATACAAATCATTCTATACTTCATTATTCAAAAATATCCTTTTAATTTATAGTTGAGTACTTAAATATAGCACTTATATATATTTATTCACATTTAAATATATTAGTTACTTACCTTCTTATTAATTATAATATGTATTGTTATAAAATCACTACAATTAAATTCTATTAA
>NZ_JADPEL010000014.1 GCF_015667795.1 Clostridium sp. D53t1_180928_C8 | reverse complement strand
ATCTGGTGATGATGGCGTAGAGGAAACACTCCTTCCCATTCCGAACAGGAAAGTTAAGCTCTACAGCGTCAATGGTACTGCACGGGTGACTGTGTGGGAGAGTAGAACGTTGCCAGGTAATAAGGATCTTTAGCTCAGTTGGTTAGAGCAACCGGCTCATAACCGGTCGGCCCGGGGTTCGAGTCCCTGAAGGTCCACCATTTTTGGGGGTATAGCTCAGTTGGGAGAGCACTTGCCTTGCACGCAAGGGGTCAAGGGTTCGAATCCCTTTACCTCCACCAAAAGCTACGATTTAAATCGTAGCTTTTTTTTGCTTTAAATAAATTTTTAAATATAAGTTATCATTTTTAGAGTATAAATGTAGAAATATAACTAAATAAGATATATCTTTATATTTTAAATTTATTTATAATAGTGGTATTATAAATATGAATATGTATTACAATATATGTTAAAGAACAAGGTGATAATTAAATGTCTTTATATAGGGTTAAACAATTTGTTTGGGCAGTAAAATCTTTATCAGAAGATGTTGATACTGCATATGTAAATAAATTTTTAAATAAAAAGGAAAGAAATTTATTTAATAAATTAAGAAAAATGGATAAACAGCACTGTATTAGAGTTAGTAAAGATGCTGTAAAATTATCTGAAGGAAAAAATATAAATTTAAATAGAGTAGCAAAGGTTGCATTATTACATGATATAGGAAAGAGTGAATATAGTCTTAATGTTATAGAAAAATCTATATTAGTGATATTAAATAAAATGACTAAAGGTAGGTTAAAAAAATATAATACAATTAAGGCTATTAATTCATATTATTATCATGCAGAAAAAGGTGCAAATTTGTTAAAGCAATTTAATACATATGATAAAGAATTCTTAGATACAGTTAGATATCATCATAGTAACAAGGTAAATGGAAGTAAATTATTAGATGTAATAAGAGAAAGTGATAATAGAAATTAAATTGTGGGGTGAATTATGAAAGCTGATGAAAGAAGAAATAACATTATGGAAATGTTAATAGGAGAAAAAAAGGCTATTAAGGGAACAATATTAGCTGATAGTTTTAATGTAACAAGACAAATAATAGTTAAAGATATTGCTATTTTAAGAGCACAGGGAAATAATATAATAGCGACTCCAGATGGATATATGATTAATGATGATAATAGTAGTAGAGTAAAATCAGTTATTGCGGTAAATCATAATGATGAAGACGTTATTAAGGAACTTGAAATAGTAGTTAAATATGGTGGAATAATAGAAGATGTAATAGTGGAGCATCCTTTATATGGTGAAATAAAGGGGATATTAATGATAAAAAATCTTAACGATTTAAATAAATTTAAAAATTCATTAAAAGAAATAAATGCAAAACCATTATCTGCCTTAACTAATGGGGTACACTTGCACACTATTTCTGCTGACTCTGTTGAAAATATGGAGTTAATAAAAGAGGAATTAAAGGAAAATAATTTTATTTTATAAATTAGGGGAATTGAATTATGGATTATGATGTTTTAGTTTTAGGTGGGGGCATAATTGGATGTGCTGTTGCTTATGAATTATCAAAATATAATTTAAATATAGCTGTAATTGAAAAGGAGTTTGATATAGCAGATGATATTTCATTTGTTAATACTTCAATAGTATATGATGGTTCAGAAACATCTAATAATGTTATGGCTGGATTAGAGTATATAGGAAATATATTATTAGAAGATTTATGTGATAAATTCAATGTACCATTTAAAAGAATTGGATCATTAAGGGTAGTTAATGATGATAATGGTGTAATTAAATTAAATGAGATGTATGAAAGAGCAATAAGACGTGGAATTGATGGAGTATATTTAATAGATCCAGATGAGGTATATGAAATAGAGCCTAATATTAATGCTGAAGTGAAAAAAGGATTATATTCTCAGAATGTTGCAATAGTAGCTCCTTATGATTTAGCAATTGCATATGCTGAAGTAGCCTTTGATAATGGTGTTAATTTTAGATTAGAAGAAGAAGTTTTAACTATTCAGAATGTTACTAAGGGATTTAGGGTTGAAACTAATAAAAATAAATTTTCTTGTAAAGTAGTTATAAATACAATTGCAAATGAAATTTATATAAATGAAAAGGGCGTAGTTGAAGAAAAAGAATCAGACGATGGAATAAATTCTTTTAAAAACATGAGTTATATTTTACTAGATGATAATTATGAAAATAATTTAGAAAGAATAGTTACTAAAACTTTTGATAAAGATACCTTTGTTGTTTCTACTCCTGTATTAAATGGTGGGTCTCTTATTGGAATAAAAAGTATTGAAAAAACTAGTTTAGATGATAATTTACATTATGCATCTAAATTATTAAAGGGATTAAATAAAAGTAATATAAATAATTTATTTAGAGAAAGTTATGATAAGGATTCTATTGTAGTAGATGATGAAAAAATAGATAAGGGTTATATTAGTGTTATAGGAACACATTACGGAAAAGTTACATTAGCACCAGCTATAGGGAAAATGTTATGTGATACTATTAGTAGTAATTTAAATTGTAGATTAAAAAAGAATTTTATTGATAAAAGAAGAGAATTTTATAGATTTAGAGAGATGGACAGAAATGAGATTAATGAGGTTATTAACTTAGATAAACGTTATGGAAAGATAGTATGTATGTGTAACAATGTTTCAGAGGGTGAGATTGTTGATTCTATTAGAAGGCCATTAGGTGCGAGAACAGTTAAAGGTGTTAAGAGAAGAACAGGGGCTGGATTTGGAAATTGTCATGGGGCATATTGTAATGAAAAGATAATTCAAATATTATCTAGGGAGTTAGATAGAAAAATTACTGATATAGTAGATGACTCAAAAAATTCAAATATAATATCAGGTAGAATTAAGGAATTTAAAGATATATAATAGGAGTAGTAAGTATGAGGAAAAAAGATATTTTCACTTCTGTAGTTAGAGTTAAAGGAAGTGATAGGTTTAAAGTTGTTCCTGTTAAAAGTAGTGATGAAGTTGATAAGGAATTATGGATAGAAATGTCTAAAGTTGTTAGTAGATTATATGTAAGTATTCCTATAAAAATGGGAAGTATTATATGTAAGAACATTTTAAATAGTGGAGTAGATATAATTTGTACTAGAGATATTAAAACTAAATAAATATTTATTATTTGTTTTAGATATTGAGCTTATTTTATTAAAAACATTTGTAAAATTAGAATTTTAAATGTATTGACAAAAAGTAGGAGCTTATAATATATTAATATCATAAATAGTATATTAAACCGTTGAAAAGGCTAGTAATAAATTGATTGTTTTAAGAGAGTCAGTGGTTGGTGAAAACTGATAGCAATACTTTATGAATCCACCTTGGAGGGACTGTGATGAGCAGTACGGATAAACCCGTTAGTTTATAAAGAGTGGATAATAATAAATAAAATTATTATCAATTAGGGTGGCAACACGGAGTTCTTCGTCCCTTATATGGGAAGAAAGAGCTCTTTTTTTTATATCAGAAAAAAAATAATAAGATACATGTGGAGGATATTATGTTAGATTTAAAATTTTTAAGAGAAAATCCAGAAATAGTTAAGCAAAATATTAAGAATAAGTTCCAAGATCAAAAGCTTGCTTTAGTTGATGAGGTAATTGCTTTAGATATTGAAAATAGAGCTACTCAACAAGAAGCAGATTCATTAAGATCAAACAGAAAAACTATCTCTAAGCAAATTGGGGCATTAATGGGGCAAGGTAAGAGAGAAGAAGCTGAAGAATTAAAAAACAAGGTTAATGAACAAGCAGCTCGTCTTGCAGAATTAGAGACTAAAGAGGCTGAATTAGAAGAAAAAATTAGAAATATAATGTTAGTTATCCCTAATATTATTGATCCAAGTGTTCCAATAGGAAAAGATGATAGTGAAAATGTAGAAGTAGAAAAATTTGGTGAACCAGTAGTTCCTGAATTTGAAATTCCATATCACACAGAAATAATGGAAAAATTAAATGGAATAGATTTAGATGCAGCTAGAAAGGTAGCTGGTAATGGATTCTATTACTTAATGGGTAACATTGCAAGATTACAATCAGGAATACTTTCTTATGCTAGAGATTTCATGATTGATAAAGGATTTACTTACTGTATTCCACCTTTCATGATTAGAAGTGAAGTAGTTACTGGTGTTATGAGTTTTGCTGAAATGGAAGCTATGATGTATAAAATTGAAGGTGAAGATTTATACTTAATAGGTACTAGTGAACACTCAATGATAGGTAAGTTCATCGATACTATATTAAAAGAAGAAAATCTTCCACAAACTTTAACTAGTTACTCACCTTGCTTCAGAAAAGAAAAAGGTGCTCACGGAATAGAAGAGAGAGGAGTTTACAGAATACATCAATTCGAGAAACAAGAAATGATAGTAGTTTGTAAGCCAGAAGAAAGTAAAGAATGGTTTGAAAAATTATGGAAAAATACTGTAGCATTATTCCGTTCTTTAGATATACCAGTTAGAACTTTAGAATGTTGTTCAGGAGATTTAGCAGATCTTAAAGTTAAGTCTATTGACGTTGAAGCTTGGTCTCCAAGACAAAAGAAATACTTCGAAGTAGGAAGCTGTTCTAACTTAGGAGATGCTCAAGCTAGAAGATTAAAAATCAGAGTAAATGGAGAAAATGGTAGATACTTTGCTCATACATTAAACAATACAGTTGTTGCTCCACCAAGAATGTTAATTGCATTCTTAGAAAATAACTTAAATGCAGATGGATCAATTAATATACCAGAAGCTTTAAGACCATATATGGGCGGAATGGATGTTATAAGATAATATTGTTAAAAAGTACCGTATAGTGTAGATTAATAAAAAATTTAACTATAGGGTGCTTTTTTTATAGAGAATTTAACATATAAAAAATTCAGTAAGATTAAATTGAAAAATTGACCTTAGGGAATTACACATACTGGAAAATGGAGAAACGAATAGAGTTTAAGGGGTGATAGAATGTAAAAAAAAGTGAAATTTGTAATAAAAGAGATTTTTTTTTATTACAGAAATCTACATAATAAATAAAGAATATATAATATAATCTATTTTGTGCACAAAATAAAGTGAAAAAAGAAAAATAAAGGGGAAAAATAATGAGCGGTAAATTAAGAAAACTATCTATTTTTACATTAGGGGGAATGATAACTACTATGTTATTGACAAGTAATGCAGCAGCGGCTACAGCAACAGTAGAGTTATATACACATCAATCATCCTAAGAATCTAGTAGCATTGGGTTAGCAAAAAATGCAACTATATCAGGAAATAATCAAGGAAGTTCAAAACATTCAGTGTACTTTAATACTAAATATGCTGAACCAGGGAAAGGTTGGAAGAAATATGATAGTAGATTAATTGCAAAAGGAGATTCTACATCTCCAGGGACTTTTAAAGTATCAACAAGTTCAAGTTGGAAATTAGAATTAAATCCTCAAGGTGCAGGATTTACAAATTGTAGAGCTTCAGGAAAAATAGTAACGAGCGAAAATTTAAAATAAGATTATATAGAGTAGTTTATTCTATATAATCTTAGTTTTTTTATTTTAAGAGAGGATGAAGTAGTTAATGAGAAGTAAATCAATAGGACACGTAAAAAACTCTATTGTTGTGTACACTAAAGTAATAATGTTATTATTACTTAATATTTTTTTAGGTTATCAAGTATATTGTTATAGTATTCATAGAGATGCTTTATATTTTTTGTAAGTTACTCAGCAGATTAGTATATTTATATTTATCTTTTTTGTATTTATATCTTATGAAAAATTATCATATTTTAAAAGGAAAAATATAGAAGAAATAATTTTTTGCAACTATAGAGGTAGAAGTAAATTTTATGTATATAATATATACAATTTAATTATTACGGCATTAATAGTTTTTATAAATATATTGATTTTTAATATAACAATATATTATATAAGCAATGTAAAGTTTAATAAATTCTTATATCACATATTTAAAAATAATATTTTAAACATATTATTAATATCAATATTGGCAATCTTTATTGGTATAATTATTTCCTTTATAGGGAAAAGGATTAAGGCATATACAGTAATACTATTAATAATATTATTGGTCAGTCCTGTAGTTGAGTATATAAGTTTTCCTTTGATTGAAGGATTGAATATAGATATTTATAATTTTACTGATTTTATTCAGATATTAATTCCAGATACAAATTATGTAGCAGAATGGCTATATGGATTATCTATTGATACTAAGCGATGGTTAATTGTTTTTATGTGGATATTAGTATGTATAGTAATACTCATAGATAAAGTAATTGATAAAAAAAGTTTTATTTATAAAAGTAGTTTAGCAACTTTAGGAATAAGTATCGTAATAATATTTATTTTAATTGTTAATGCAGGAGAACGATTATGTTTAGATTATAGAACCATGTCTTTTTCAATATATGATCAAAGGTATTATCAACTTAATAAAATTGAAAATATAGTAAATTCAAATGATATTGAATTTACTATAGATAAATATAATATGAATTTATTTATAGATAAAAAGTTAAATGCAGAGGTAGAAATATACTTAACTAATAATAGTTATATAAAAGAATATAATTTCACCTTATATAGAGCATATGAAATTGAAAGTATAATAGATAACGAAGGCAAGGAGTTAGAGTTTAGTAGAAATGGAGATTACTTTAGTATAATTAATAAAAGTAATAAGAATATAGATTATATAAAAATTAAATATTCAGGCTTTGCACCTACTTACTATAGTAATGAAAAAGCTATATATTTGCCAGCATATTTTCCTTATTATCCAATGGAGGGATATCAACAAATATATACTTCATCAGGAAGTTACGAAAGTGAAAGGCTATTAGGGAAAAAGCAGTTTAATGTTAATGTAGAATCTAAACTAGATGTATATTCTAATTTAAATAAAAATGAAAATATATACAGCGGTGTCGGTGAGGGGGTAACTTTGATTGCAGGATTAATTGAAGAAATTGCTGCAGATGGAGTAGATGTCATAAAATCACCATTAAGCAAAAATTTAGATAATATTAATTGTGAATATATAAATGAATTACAAAATGCTTTTAATGAAGTAAGTTGGATTTTTGGAGAGCAGGGAGTTCCACAAGTTATAGATAAAAAAATAATACAGATTCCACAGCTGAATTCTGCTACTACTAAATTTATAGAAACAAGGTATTCAGATCATATATTTATGTATTTTATAGATGATCCTAAAGAAGTTATAAAATATTATTTGTTGGACAGTATTTCATATAGGAAAGAAAAACAGAGAACAAGAGAAGTATTTTTAGGGTATGTTGATGATATGTTGTATGGAAATAAGGAAAATGAATTTTTATGTGAAGATAAAGAATTTGAGCAATTGATAAAAGATAAAGAAAAACTATATGATAAAAAAGAATTCATTTCAATTATATATAAGTATTTACAAAATGAAAACAGTCTACAAAATGAAAATGAATTTTTCAACTCATTATAGGAGAGAGTTAATATGATAGAAATTAAATCATTAAGTAAAAATTATAAAAGAAAAGTTATTATAGATGATATCAATTTAAAGATGGACAATGGGGTTTATGGATTGTTAGGTCCAAATGGAGCTGGAAAGACTACATTTATGCGGTGTTTGGTTAGTTTAATTAGCTTTAATAAAGGTAAAATTACTGTAAATGGGAAAAATATTAAAAATGATGAAAACTATCTAAAGGAAGTTGGTTATGTTCCACAAAAGTTTGGTTTATTCGAAGAATCAACCGTATATGAAGTTATGGAGTATTTCTGTGTATTAAAAGGTGTAATAAAAGGTTCCATTAGCGAAGAGATAGAAAATATATTGAAGCTTGTTAATTTGGAAGATAAAAAAAATAATAAGATTAAATCTTTATCGGGGGGAATGGTTAGAAGAGTTGGAATAGCACAATCATTAATAAATAATCCTAAAATAATTATATTTGATGAACCAACAGTGGGCTTAGATCCAGAGGAAAGGATAAGATTTAAAAATATAGTTGCGAAAATTAAAGAAAATAAAATTATAATAATTTCTACTCATATAGTAGAGGACGTAGAAGCTATTTGCGATAATATAATTATTATGAATAAAGGAAAAATTTTAAGTACTAAAAGTAGTGAGGATACAAAAAATATTGCTTTAGGTAAAATTTATAATGTTAACGAAAAAGAATTGGAATTGATAAATGGGAGTTTTGAAATTATAAAAATATACGAAGAAAACTCTAATACTGTTTATAGGATATTAACTAAAGAAAAATTAAATGCTGAAGAAGTTAACCCTACTATTGAGGATGGATATTTATGTATGATAAAGGGAGTTTAAAAAAAGATATTAAACTTACGTATTTGGATTTGAAAAATTTAAAAAAATATTATTTTTTACCGATAATTATTATATTTATCTTAATTCCAATATTGCTTACTTTAAAATATTTTGCAGTAAGAGATATGGTAATTTTAAAAATAGATATGATAAATTATACTGAATTATTTTCAGCAATTTCATCTATATGGTGGATAATTATGATTTCTAGGCAATATATAGAAGTAGATGGAAATGAAATATTATATGTGTATAAAAAAATGAGATGTATCCAAGTAATTTTATTATTTGTTTGGTATATATTTAATATTTCTATATTATTTTTAGGTTATTCATTATTTTTTGAAAATATAATATATGAATACATTATTATATTAATGCAAAGTGTATTTTTTATTAGTATAAGTTATATGTTAATATATGTTTTTAAATCAGTATCAATATCAATAATGATTATTTTAACCTATATAATTTCATTTTCAATATTTTTTAAATATAATATTAGTTATCTAAATATTTTTACTGTAGAAGAAATTACTATGAGCGAGATTATATTAAATAAATGCATGATAATATTACCTATATCAATACTATCTTTTTTAATTGGGACATATAAAAATTATAAGTATTTAAGTTAAGGTACTATAAAATAGAACTATTATATAAATTGATAGTTCTATTTTTTTGTATAAAAGAATACTACCTGCTATGCAGATATTTTCAGAATAGCTTAAGCGGTGAGTATATAAAAAAACTCCTTTTTCGATAATTAAAAAAGGTTCGCAGCCAAATTTAATAGACAAAAGAATGACCCATATAATGGATAATAATAATTTATCACATACTAAATACAACTGTAAATACCACATAGTCTTTTCACCTAAGTTTACCAGAAAAGCAATATATGGAGAGTTAAAGAAGAAGATAGGGAAGAGATTAAGGCAACTTTGCGAGTGGAAAGGTGTTACAATTATCGAGGCGCATGCCTATGTAGATCATATACATCTATTTGTAGAAATACCATCCAAAATGAGTGTATCAAGTTTTGTTGGATATTTATTAGTTTAAAATTATCAAATAATGAGAGAAATTTATAATATGAGTTGACAAAAAATAGAAATATGTTAGATTTATTATGGGTGGTATTTTAATTAAACCGCACCATATATATTTGAAGTTTGAAGATTAAAAGAAATAGCTCATATCATTTTTTGAATGGGACTTGTTAGTATCACACTCGCTTGGAGGTGATAATTATAAAATTTGGATTTATTGGAGCAGGGAAAGTTGGCTTTTCCTTAGGAAAATATCTAAAAGAAAACAATATAGACGTAAGTGGGTATTATAGTAAATCACAGCATTCATCTAAAGAAGCTGCAATTTTTACAAATACGAGACAATATAATAAATTAGAAGATTTAATAAAAAATAGTGATGCTATATTTATTACAACACCAGATAATCAAATTATTGATGTATGGAATGAAATAAAAGAGTTACCTATTAAAGAAAAATTAATTTGCCATTGTAGTGGCTCTATTTCTTCAGAAGTCTTTTCAAATATAAATAATCATGGTGCATATGGTTATTCTATTCATCCAATGTTCGCTATCTCGAACAAATATAATTCATATAAAGATTTATCACAAGCATTTATAACAATTGAAGGTTATGAAAAACATATTGAATATTTTAAAATGCTATTCACAAAATTAGGGAATGGTGTAGCTGTTATTAGTAAAGATAATAAAACTTTATATCACGCTGCATCAGTAACGGTTAGTAATTTAGTATTAGGATTAATTAATAATGGAGTTAACTATTTAGAGGAATGTGGTTTTACAAAGGAAATGGCCATGGAAGCCTTGTATCCTTTAATAGAATTTAACTTAAAAAATATTAAGGAAAGAGGAACAGTTAATAGTTTAACTGGTCCTATAGAACGAGGAGATTTAACTACTGTTATTAATCATTTAAATGTTTTACGTGAAGAAGATAAAGAATTATATAGATTACTATCAAAAAATATTTTAAAGATAGCAAAAGTAAAAAATTTAGAGCGAGATTATAAAAATTTAGAAGAATATTTAGGAGAATAGTTATGAAAAACACAGCAGTTACATTTAAGCAAGCAAAGGAAAAAAATGAAAAGTTAACTATGCTTACAGCATATGATTATTCTACAGCAAAAATAATTGATGAAGCTGGGATAAATGGAATATTAGTTGGAGATTCATTAGGAATGGTTTGTTTAGGGTATGAAGATACTTTATCAGTTACTATGGAAGATATGATTCATCACACTAAAGCAGTATCAAGAGGAGTGAAAAATACATTAGTTGTAGCAGATATGCCTTTTATGTCATATCAAACATCAGTATATGATGCAGTTGTTAATGCAGGAAGGTTAATTAAAGAAGGTAGAGCGCATGTAGTTAAATTAGAAGGTGGACTTGAAGTATGTGATAAGATAGAGGCTATAGTAAAAGCTTCTATACCTGTTATGGCTCATATTGGTTTAACGCCTCAATCTGTTAATGCTTTTGGTGGATTTAAAGTTCAAGGTAAAGATGAAGAGGCTGCAAAGAGACTTATAGAGGAAGCTATTGCAGTAGAAAAAGCAGGAGCATTTGCAGTTGTATTAGAATGTGTTCCAGCTAAACTTGCTAAAATTATAAGTGAGAGATTAACAATTCCTACTATAGGAATTGGAGCAGGTTCAGATTGTGATGGACAAATACTTGTATATCAAGATATGTTAGGTATGTATAGTGATTTTACTCCTAAGTTTGTTAAAAAGTATGAAAATTTAGGTGAAAAAATGAATATAGCATTTAAGAAATATATAGAAGAAGTTAAGGATGGAGTTTTCCCTTCAGAGGAACATTCTTTTAAAATAAATGATGAAGTAATTGAAAAATTATATTAGAGGGTAAGGATATGATAGTTTTAGATAAAATAAATGAATTAAGAGATAGAGTAAAAGGGTGGAAATCTCAAGGATTAAAGGTTGGATTTGTTCCGACTATGGGGTATTTACATGAAGGGCATGAAAGCTTAATAAAAAAAGCTTCAGAAGAAAATGACAAGGTTGTTGTAAGTATATTCGTTAATCCTATTCAATTTGGTCCTAAAGAAGATTTATCTACTTATCCAAGAGACTTAGAAAGAGATAGTAAGGTATGTGAAGGGGCTGGAGCAGATATTATATTCCATCCTAAAAATGAAGAAATGTACTTTGAGGATTTTTCTACCTTTGTTGATATGAATGGGTTGACAAGTGGATTATGTGGCAAGAGTAGACCAACTCATTTTAGAGGTGTTTGTACTGTAGTAACAAAGTTATTTAATATAGTATCACCGGATAGGGCTTACTTTGGAGAAAAGGATGCTCAACAATTGGCTATAATAAAAAGAATGGTAAGAGATTTAAATATAGATGTAGAAGTTATAGGTTGCCCTATAGTAAGAGAAAAAGATGGACTTGCTAAGAGCTCTAGAAATACTTATTTATCTATGGAAGAAAGAAGTGCAGCAACAATTTTAAATAAATCATTAAATATTGCTAGAGAAAAGATTAAAGATGGAGAAAGAAATTCAGCTAATATTATAAGTACTATTAAAGAGATAATTGAATCAGAGAGATTAGCTAAAATTGATTATATTGAGGTAGTAGATAGTTTTTCTATGGAAGATGTAGGTGTTATAGAAAATTCTGTATTAGTAGCAATAGCGGTGTTTATTGGTAAAACAAGATTAATAGATAATTTCATATATGAGTTATAGTAGGGAGAGAAGTAACAATGAAAGTAAATATGTTAAAGGGTAAGATACACAGAGCAACAGTAGTACAAGCTGAATTAAATTATGTTGGAAGTATAACTGTTGATGAAGATTTATTAGATGCAGCGGGAATATACGAGTATGAAAAAGTTCATATTGTAGATATAGATAATGGAGCAAGATTTGAAACATATACAATTGCCGGTGAAAGAGGATCAGGAATGATTTGTTTAAATGGAGCAGCTGCAAGGTGTGTACAAGTTGGAGATAAAATTATATTAATGGCTTATTGTGATTTAGATAGAGAAGAAGTAATAGATCATAAACCAAAAGTTGTTTTTGTTAATGAGGAAAATAGAATTAATAGAGTTACTAATTATGAAAAACATGGACAACTTTCTGAATAATAATAAATAAAGTTGTTATAGCAATATAAAAATTTATGATGATGAATTTAGTATAATATTTTATTCTAAATTCATCATTTTTAATTAATAGCTAAATATAGTATTATGTTAGTTATAATATATAGTTAAGAGGTTAGGATGAGAAATAAGAAGCAAATAACAAGAGTATGTGAAAATTGCAATAAGTGTGGACTACCAATTATAACTTGTATATGCAAGAGTATAAAAGAGCTTGAAACAAAAGCTAAGTTTATAATTTTATCTAGTGAAAAAGAAGTATATAGAAATACAAATACAGCCAATTTATTAAAACAAATTAATAATAAATCTACTGAAATAATTATTTGGAAAAGAGGAGAAATTCCCAAAAGTATCTTAGAATATATAAATAATGATATTTATAATGTTTATTTAGTATTTCCAATAATGAATAAAGAAATGGAGATAAGAAAAGTTAAATATAGTAAAGATAATCATACACCAGTATTTATTATTGTTGATGGTACATGGAAAGAAGCTTGGAAAATAATAAGAAGAAGTGATTATTTAAAGAATTTACCTATAGTATCATTAGAAATAAATAGAGTTTCTAAGTTTACGTTAAGAAGAGGTCAGGAAGAAGGAAATTTATGTACAATAGAAGCGGCTATGGAGTTACTTAAAATAAATGATGAAGATATATTAAGTGAAGAGATAAATATGGTATTTGAATTATTTTTAAAGAGCTATAAAGCTGGTGCAAGTGGACATAAAATAAATTCATAATTTTTTTATAAAAAGTGTTGACATAATATTTATAGGTTGATATAATAACAATTGTTCCGAGGAGAGATGGTCGAGTTGGTTTAAGGCACCGGTCTTGAAAACCGGCGTGCGTGTGAGCGTACCCAGGGTTCGAATCCCTGTCTCTCCGCCAAAAGCTTCTAGCATTTGCTAGGAGTTTTTTTGTAAAAAAATTAGGAATAACATAAAATGTAACTATTCATAATTACATTTTATGTTGAAAAATATATTCATTTAAGGGCACTTAAAGGTTTCTAGTAACTTTTAAGTGCCTAATTGTTGTTTATTTATTTAAGTATTACTATTAATCCATAGCACATAGCTTAATAATTTTAAATAAATAAACAGGAGTGATTAAAATGAAATTTAATAATAAGGAAACAGCATTAGTAGTGGTAGATCCACAAAATGAATTTTTACATGAAATGGGAGCGGGATATAAATTAGCAAAAGGTGTTATAGAAGCCAACAACACTATAGAAAATATGATATCTTTATTTAAAGTAGCAAAGGAAAATGGATATAAAGTATTTGTATCACCACATTATTATTATCCACATGATTATACGTGGAAGTTTGGAACAAATGGCGAACATATGATGCATAATATGAAAATGTTTGAAAGAAAAGGGCCATCAGAAGCTGTAGAAAAGGATTCAAGAGCTGATATACTTGCTCAATTTAAGCCATATATAGAAGATGGTGAAACTATAATTGCAAGTCCACATAAGATTTTTGGTCCGCAAACAAATGATTTAGTATTACAACTAAGAAAGCAAAAAATAGATACAGTAATACTTGCAGGAATGAACTCAAATATTTGTATTGAATCACATATGAGGGATTTAGTAGAGCAGGGATTTGAAGTATATATTGCAAAAGATGCTACTGCAGCACCAGGAATAGATGCTTATAAAGCTGCTGAAATCAACTTTGGAATGTTATCAAGTGGTTCATTAACAACAGAAGAAGTATTAAATAATATGAAAATTAAAAATTCATCAGCTTGTTCTTGTAATGGAAATAAAGCAACAGGAAATTGTAATGGAGAAGCTAATGAAAATATAATTCAAAGAACTTTAGAAAGACTAAAAAGAAAATAAAAAATAAATTATATTGACATAACTCACAAATACTGATATAACTAATCTTGTCCAGGAGAGATGGTCGAGTTGGTTTAAGGCACCGGTCTTGAAAACCGGCGTGCGTGTGAGCGTACCCAGGGTTCGAATCCCTGTCTCTCCGCCAAAAGCTTCTAGCAAACGCTAGAAGCTTTTTTTGAATATATAATATAAATTATGGTAAAATAAACTTATAAAATCTTTTATAATAGGTTGGGGTATATATGAATAAATTAGATGAAATATTAGAATTTAATAGGAAATTTGTAGAAAATAGAGAGTATGAAAAATATAAGTCTAGCAAATATCCAGATAAGAAGTTAGTAATATTATCTTGTATGGATACAAGATTAACAGAGCTATTACCAAAAGCACTAAATTTGAGAAATGGTGATGCTAAAATAGTAAAAAATGCAGGGGCTACGATAATGCATCCATTTGGAAGTATTATAAGAAGCATTATAGTTGCTATTTATGAATTCGATACAGATGAAGTATTAGTAATTGGACATAAAAATTGCGGAATGAGTAATATTAATGGTAAAGAAACAATTAATAAGATAATTAATAGAGGAATTACAAAAGAAACCATAGAAACATTAAATAACTCTGGAATTGATATTAAAAAATGGTTACATGGGTTTGATTCGGTAGAAGAGTCTGTAAAGGAAAGTGTAGAGTTGATAAAAAAACATCCGTTAATTCCTAGAGATGTTAAGGTACATGGGTTAATAATGGATCCTGAAAGTGGTAAATTAGAAGTTATTACTAAGGATTATTAAGTAAATAAAAAAATATAAAAAAAATTTAAAATGTGTTGACATAAATTATAACTGTTGTTATAATTAATCTTGTCTTGGAGAGATGGTCGAGTTGGTTTAAGGCACCGGTCTTGAAAACCGGCGTGCGTGTGAGCGTACCCAGGGTTCGAATCCCTGTCTCTCCGCCAAAAATGGAGAATTACTCAAGTGGCTAAAGAGGCTCCCCTGCTAAGGGAGTAGGCTGGATAATACTGGTGCGAGGGTTCGAATCCCTTGTTCTCCGCCAAAAGCATCTAATATTTATTAGATGCTTTTTTGGCGTTTATAATAATTTTTATATATACAGTGACAAAATGACTGTATTAATTTATAAATAACTGAATTAATTCCAATTTTTCCATAATTAATAATTGTAAACGTAAATCTTAAATGGTATACTTTTATATAGTTAAAATAGTATAACCTATAGTGGGAGGGTAATAAATGGAAAAGAAGTATGTTGTAGGTGTAGATTTAGGTGGAACTAAAATTTACACAGCTTTAGTAGATTTAGAAGGAAATATTATAAAAGAAAAAACAGTTGAAACATTGGCACACGAAGGTGACCAAGCTGTTATGGGAAGAATAGTAGATACAATTAATTATGTTATAGATGGAACAGATAAAAATTTAATAAAATCTATTGGTATCGGTTCTCCTGGACCATTAGATGTTAAAAATGGTGTGATTTTAGAAACTGCTAATTTACCATTTAAAAACTTTGAAATAGTTAAAGCGATAAAAGAAGCATATGATTTACCAACTTATCTAGATAATGATGCTAACGTAGCAACATTAGGAGAGTTTATGTTTGGTGCAGGAAAAGGCACTGAAAATATGGTGTTTATTACAGCAAGTACAGGTATCGGTGGTGGTGCTGTTTTAAATGGAAGATTATTTAGAGGATCAACAGGAAATGCTTTAGAAGTTGGACACATGACTGTATCAACAGAAGGGCCAAGATGTGGATGTGGAAATATAGGATGTGCAGAAGCTTTAGGTTCAGGAACTGCTATTGGTAAAAGAGCTAAAGAAGCTGTATTAAGTAACGTTACAACTTCATTAAAGAATTATGATAATGTTACAGCTAAAGAAGTATTTAAAGAAGCTTCAAACGGAGATAGAGTTGCTAAAAACATATTAAAGAATTCTTTAACTTATCTTGGAATAGCTGTAGCTAACACAATAACAAATTTTGATCCAGAAAAAGTTGTTATTGGTGGTGGAGTAGTTAATGGTGGAGAGATAGTTATTGATACTATAAGAAAAGTAGTTGAAGAAAGATGTATGCCTACATTTGTTGAAAACTGTACAGTTGAAAAAGCTTTATTAGGTGGTAAAGCAGGAGTACTAGGTGCTGCAGCTTTAGCTATAACTGAAAGATAATATATATTATATAGACTACAATATATGAAGAAATCATCTTTATATGTTGTAGTTTTTTTATTGCATAATTTATGAAGAGTAATAATTAGAAAAATTTAAAGAACAATAGTATTATTAATTAGGGAGGGGAATTAATGTGATTTATGGAGATAAAATATATTTAAGAGAAATATTAAAGGAAGACATTGATGAAACTTATGATTTATGTTCAGATAGTGAAGTATTAAAATATAATGGAGATCAATATGAAAGAGTGTCAAAGAAGTATATAGCTGAACATTTAAAATATTTAAATATACCTTCAAAAAGAAATTACGTAATAATTAATAAGAAAGGGTCTATTGTTGGAGTAATAATTTACTCAGAGGATATGTACATGAGAAGTGTCTATAACATTAGTATAACCATAGGTAGAAGGTATTGGAGAAAAGGGTATGGGTCAGATGCAATAAATGCTATATCAAAATATTTGTTTTTTAAGAGAAAGGCTCATAAGATTGAACTAGAAGTAGTCAGAGAAAATGAAGCAGCTGTGTTATGTTATAAAAAGTGTGGATTTATTGAAGAAGGAATAAGAAGAAAAAAATATTACTATAAAGGTAAGTATTTAGATACTATTGTGATGGGGTTATTAAAAGAGGAATTTAAAGCGTAAGGAGTTGTATATGGGAATTAGATTTATTTTTGGGAGAGCTGGTTCAGGAAAAAGCTATTATTGCTTAAATCAAATAAAGAAAAAGATAGATAATGATAAAAATAATAAGTTAATAATGCTTGTACCAGATCAATATACATTTCAAACTGAAAAAAAACTACTAGAGCATGTAGGAGAAAAAGCATTACTTAGAGCTGAAGTTTTAAGTTTTAAGAGAATGGCTACAAGGGTTTTTGATAAATGTGGTGGAAGGGCTATTAATGTAATAGAAGACTCAGGAAAAAATATGCTTATATATAAACTGTTAAAGGATAAAGGCGAAGAGCTTCAATATTTTAATAGAATAAGTAAGCAACAAGGTTTTGTTGGAATAGTATCAAAATCAATTACAGAGTTTAAAAAGTACAATATTTCCGAGGAAATGTTAAAGGAAAAAGAATTACAGATAGATAATAAAGATTTAAGAGAAAAGATTAATGATTTAACTTCTATATATGAAATTTTTAATGAAAATTTGCATAAAGGTTATATAGATTCAGATGATATATTATCTATTTTAGCACAAAAGCTAAAAAATTGTGAACTATATAATGATGCAGAAATCTGGATAGATGAGTTTACAACTTTTACACCACAACAATTAGAGGTTTTAAAAGTATTAGCTAAGCAATGTAAGAATGTAAATATAACATTATGTAGTGATGGAGATATAGGATTTACTGAAGGTGAAACGGATATATTTGATGTAATAAAGAATACAGAAAATAGAATTCTAAAAATGATGCAAGAAAATAATATTTCCTATAAAGAGCCTGTTAATTTAAATAAGAAAGATATTTATAGATTTAAAGATAGTAAGGAGTTAGGGCATATAGAAAAATATTTCTTTAATTTTCCTTTTAAAATATATAAAGATAGATGTAATGATATAAGACTGTATAAGGCTAATAATAATTATTCAGAAATAGAATGGGTTGCTCAGGATATATTAAGACTTGTTAGAGATAAAGGATATAGATATAAGGATATTGCTGTTGTTTGTAGAGAAATTGATAGTTACGATAAAATAACCTCGGTAATATTTAATGAGTATAATATTCCTTATTTTTTAGATAAAAAAAGAGAGGTATTAAGCAATCCATTAGTAGTTTTAATAATATCTGTACTAGAAATATTAATTACTAATTGGTCCTATGAAAGTGTATTTAAGTATGTAAAAAGTGGGCTTATAACATTAGAATCTGCTTTTATTGATAAGCTAGAAAATTATATTTTAGCTTATGGAATTAAAGGATATAAATGGACTAGAGATTTATTAGTTTCCCAAGGTGAGGAATTAACACAAGAAGAAATTGAAGTCTTTGAATATATGGAAGAAATAAGAAGGCCAATAATTAATTTATATAATAAGATAAAAGGTGAGGTTACGGTAAGAAAGTATTGTACTGGGTTATATGAATTTTTATTAGAAATAAATGCTTTTGAAACTATGGATAAATGGCTTGAGGATTTTAATGAAAAAGGAATGCAAGATAAAATTAAAGAATATACTCAAGTACCATCTATAGTTATGGATATGCTAGATCAGGCAGTTGAAGTATTAGGTGATAAGGAAGTTGATTTAAAAACATTTTCTAAGATATTAGTATCTGGTTTTGAAGAAAAGGAAATAGGTGTAATACCTATGGCTTTAGATCAAGTAAATATAGGTGATATTGCAAGAGTAAAAGGTAGAGATGTTAAAGCTCTTTATATAGTAGGTGCAAATGATGGAGTATTACCTTCTGCTAATAAGGATGAAGGTATATTATCTGATGAAGATAGAATTGAGCTTAAGGCTATGGGAATAGAGCTTGCAAGTGATACAAGAAGTAGAGTCTTTGAAGAGCAATTTATGGTTTATACAGCATTAACAATACCTTCAAACTATTTAATGATTACTTATCCAATGGCAGACTTTGAAGGGAAATCATTAAGACCTTCAATAATAATACCTAGATTAAAAAAGATTTTACCTAGATTAAGGGAAGAAAGTGAAATATTTAACAATAACTTATTTAATGATAAGTATCATAATATAACTGCACCAACTCCAACCTTTAACGAGCTTATTGAGGCCTTAAGAAGAGAATATGAAAAAGAGGAAATTGAGCCTTATTGGGTAGAGACTTTTAAATGGTTTGAAGAAAATGAGGAATTTAAAGATAGAACTAAAATTATATTTAATGGATTAAATTATACTAACTTAGTTGAAAAGATACCAAGAGAGAAGATAAAGAGACTTTATAGCAATGATAATGGAAGACTAATGTTTAGTGTTTCTAGAATAGAAAAATATGCTCAATGTCCATTTAGTTATTATGTTCAATATGGATTAAAAGCTAAGGATAGAAAAGTATATGAATTTACAGCACCAGACTTAGGTTCATTTATGCATGATATATTAGATCAGTTTACTAATAAAATAAGAAAAGATCATATATTATGGGGTGATTTAACTAAGGAAAGATGTAGTGAAATAGTAAATGAGCTAGTTAATAATAAGTTAAAAAATGAAACTAACTCAATATTAAATAGTAATAAGAAATATCAATATTTTTCTGAAAGATTTAAAAAGACTATAACTAAATCAGTAACTGTAATATCAGAACAAATGAGAAAAGGTGAGTTTGATATATTTAAAAGTGAATTTGACTTTGGAGATTTTAAAGATTCAGATCCTATTAAATTAGAGTTACCTTCAAAGGAAACAGTATATTTAAAAGGTAGAGTAGATAGAATTGATAAGGTTGATTTAAATGGAGAGACATATATAAGAATTGTTGACTATAAGTCAGGTTCCAAGAATTTTGATTTAAATGAATTATATTATGGTCTTCAAATGCAGTTATTAGTTTATTTAGATGCAATACTTAAAAACTCTAAGCAAATTTTAAAGAGTCAATGTATGCCTGGTGGAATATTATACTTTAAAATTGATAACCCAATAATTAAGTCTAAAAAAGCTTTAACAGAAGAGGAAATTCAAGTTGAAGTATTAAAAAAGCTTAAGATGGATGGATTATTATTAAAAAATGTTGAGCTTGTTAAAGCAATGGATAAAGATATGGAGACATATTCACTTGTAATACCAGCGGCATTTAAAAAGGATGGAGATTTTACAAGTACTAGTTCTGTAGTAACAGAAGAACAATTTGAGCTTTTAAGAAAATATGTTAATGATAAGATGATTGAAATTTGTGAGGAAATGCTTAGTGGAGAGGTAAAAATAGAGCCTTGTAAATCATCTAAAGTAACTTATTGCGAGTATTGTGATTACTCGGCAATATGTCAGTTTGATACTTCTATTAGAGATAATAAATATAAGATTATCTTAAAAAAGAAAAAGGATGATTTATGGAATGCAATGATTAATAAAGTAAAGGAAGAGGAGGGAGAGTAATTATGTCAGGTACTAAATGGACTAAAGAACAGCTTCAAGCTATAGAAACTAGAAGATGTAACTTACTTGTAGCAGCAGCTGCTGGTTCAGGAAAAACGGCAGTTTTAGTAGAGAGAATTATAAGAATAATAACCAATGAAGAAAATCCAGTAGATATAGATAAGCTTTTAGTTGTAACATTTACTAGTGCTGCAGCAGCCGAAATGAGAGAAAGAATAGCAGCGGCTATATCTAAAGCGTTGGAAAATAATCCTAACTCTAAAAATCTTCAAAGACAGCTAACTTTATTAAGTAGAGCTAATATTACTACTATGCATTCTTTTTGTTTAGATGTAATTAAAAATTACTTTTATACTATAGATTTAGACCCTAGTTTTAGAATAGGTGATGAAACTGAATCAACTTTAATGAAAAATGAAATAATTGAAGAGCTTTTTGAAGAATATTATGAAGAAGATAATGAAGAGTTTAAAGAGTTAATTGAAGCATATAGTGGTTCTAAAGATGATGAAAAACTAAAGGAAATGATACTTTCATTATATAGGTTTTCTATGAGTGGGCCTTGGCCAGAGCAGTGGTTACTAGAAAGGGCTGAAGATTTTAATATAAGTACAATTGAAGAGCTTGATAAAAGTCCATGGGTTAAGGTGTTAAAAGATAGCTTAAGAGTTGAATTATTAGGTTTTTTAAATATGTATAAAAAAGCTATTGATATTATTAATGATACTGATGGATTAGCTCCTTATTTAGATGCTTTTAATAGTGATTATGACTATTTAGAAAGAGCATATGTAAGTTTAGATGAAAATTTAAATAGTATATATACTGCATTAAATTCTATTACTTTTATTAAATTAAAGACAGTAAAGAAAAATCAAGTTTCAGATGAAAATGCCCAAAATTCAGTTAAAAGTATAAGAGATTCTGTAAAGAAAAAGATTAAAGCTTTAATAGAAAGTACATTTGAATTTACTCCTCAAGAGGCATTGGATGGAATAATTGGAGTATATCCTTTTATGAAGACTTTAGCAGCTGTTACACTTGAGTTTTCTAAGAGGTTTAATGAAAAGAAGAGAGAAAAAAATATATTAGATTTTAATGACTTAGAGCATCTTTGTTTAAAGATATTAATAGATAGAGATGAAAATAATAATATAGTTCCATCTAAAGTTGCAGAACACTTCATGGAATTATTTGATGAAGTTTTAGTTGATGAATATCAAGATTCTAATAATGTTCAAGAAACTATAATAGACTTAGTTTCAAGAAGAAGACTTGAAGAGTCTAATGTATTTATGGTTGGAGATGTTAAGCAAAGTATATATAGATTTAGGCAGGCAAAGCCAGAGTTATTTCTAGATAAGTATAATAGATATTCTTTAGAAAAAGGTACTAATGATAGAAAAATTCAATTATATAAAAATTTTAGAAGTAGGCAGGAAGTTATAGAAGGAGTTAACTATATATTTAAAATGCTTATGTCTCAAACTGTAGGAGAATTGGAATATACTGATGAAGAAGCCTTAAATTTAGGAGCTAGTTTTGAAAGTGCTAATGATGAAGAGTCAATAGTTGGTGGAGAAATAGAACTTCATATATTAGATAAATCAGGAATTATTAAAGAAAAAGATGAAGAGCATACTGATGAAGACAATGAAGAAGGTTCTAAAGAAGAGGAAGAAGACATTGATGGAATAACTCTTGAAGCTAAAATAGTTGCTAAAAGAATAAAAGAATTATTTGAAGTTAAAGATGGTAAAAAGTTTAAAGTATTTGATAAAGATACTAAAGAATATAGAGATGTTAAATATAAAGATATAGTAATTCTTTTAAGAGCAACAAAAAACTGGTCAGAAATATTTTTAGATGAATTAGGTTCAGAAGGTATTCCTGTATATGCGGATACTGGCAGCGGATATTTTGAATCTATTGAAATAAGAACTATTATGTCTCTTTTAAAGGTAATAGATAATCCTCTGCAGGATGTTCCTATGATAGCAACATTAAGATCGCCTATAGTAGGGTTTACAGCAGAGGAATTAAGTGATTTAAGATTATTAAATAAGGACTTATATTTTTATGAAGTAATAAAGGAAGTATCAGAAGGTATTCATAAAGTAAACGAAGAATTAAGTTTTAAATGTACTAAGTTTATGGATGATTTATCAAAGTGGAGAGAAAGAGCAATTTATACTCCTATAGATGAATTCATTTGGTATTTATATATGGATACTGCTTTTTATGGATATGTTGGAGCTATGCCTAATGGTAAGCTAAGACAGGCAAATTTAAAAATTCTTTTCCAAAGAGCAAAGCAATATGAAAGCACAAGCTTTAAAGGCTTATTTAATTTTATAAATTTTATTAATAAGCTTAGAAAGTCTTCTGGAGATATGGGAAGCGCTAAGGTTCTTGGAGAAAATGAAGATGTAGTAAGAATTATGAGTATTCATAAAAGTAAAGGGCTTGAGTTTCCTGTAGTATTTACTAGTGGAATGGGAAAACAATTTAATTTAATGGATTTATCAAATTCTATTTTATATCACGAGGAATTAGGATTTGGACCTAATTATGTTAATTTAGAAACTAGAAACTCATATTCTACATTAGCAAAGGAAGCTATAAAGAAAAGAATAAGATTAGAAACCCTTTCTGAAGAAATGAGAATACTTTATGTTGCATTTACTAGAGCAAAGGAAAAGTTAATAATAACTGGAGCTACTAGCAATTTAGAAAAAGCAATTAGCAGTTGGATATCATCAGCATCTTTAGATGAAGATATAGTTTTACCTTCTGAAGTTTTAAAAGGAAAATCATATTTAGATTGGATTGCTATGGCAATGTGTAAACATGCCTGTGGAGAAAAACTTAGAGGGGTAACGGGTGCTACTAGAGACCTAATAACAAGTGACTTTTCCACATGGAATATTAAATTCTGGACAAAAGACTTATTAACAGTGGATAAAAATTTAGAGCCTGTGGATAAAATTGAAGATGAGAGCTTGTTTATAACTTCTAAAAATATAGTTGTGGATAAAGAAATTCAAAGAAGGCTTGATTATAAATATAAGTTTATAGAAGGTGCAATGTTACCAAGTAATATTTCTGTTTCTGATTTAAAGAAAAAAGAATTTACTTATGGTGATGAGGTACATGATACCGTTGAAGTATTTAAAGAAAAGGAAGTTTTAAAGCCTAAATTTTTAAAAGAGGAAAAGGGATTATCAGCAGCAGAAAGAGGTACTGTAATTCACTATGTTATGCAAAGATTAAATTATGATAGGGTGAATACTATTGGTGAGATTAAAGCTCAAATAGAAGAAATGGTATTAGATAATTCATTAACTGAAAAGGAAGCATCAACAGTTTGGCATAAGAAAATTTATAATTTCTTTAATAGTAATTTAGGGAAAAGATTAATAAAGGCTTATAAGGAAGGAAGATTAGTAAGTAGAGAATTACCTTTCTTTACTGAATTAAGTAGTGTTGAATATAAACCAGAATTAAATGAGAAAGTTTATATTGATGAAAAAATAAGACTTCAAGGAATAATAGATTGTTTCTTTGAAGAAGGGGATGGAATAATTCTTTTAGACTATAAGACTGATTATGTAGAAGAGGGGAATGAAGAAGAAATAATAGATAGATATAGATCACAGCTTAAGTATTATAAAGATGCTTTGGAGAAAATAACTGAAAAGAAAGTTAAGGAAAGTTATCTTTACTTATTTGGAATAGATAAAGAAGTTTTATTATAAATAAAAAAGCGTTGAACTTAGAAATAAGTACAACGCTTTTCTTATAGTTAAAGAAAGTTTTTAGCAATTTCTAAAAGGCTTTCTTTATTATTTAAAGTAGTATCATCTAAAACACTGTCTAATAAAAAAGTTAATATTTCTCCAATAATTTTTCCGGGTTTAATATTTAAATTTGTCATTAAATCAGAACCGGTAATAGCTAAATCTTTAATATAAAGAGGATCATTATTTTCAAGAATTAACCTTACTCTATTAGAAATATAATCTACCTTTTTTAAGAACGGAACTGGATCCCATAATGAATTTATATCAGCTCTTTGAAGTTCGAAAAGTGTAAATATATTTTCAGTACCAACACGTCTTAATAATCTTTTAATTTCACCATCTGTTGGCATATAATTTACATCTAAAACTAAATGGTCATAAATAATCTTAGAAACTTTATCTATAGTATTATTATCAAATTTTAACCTTGATAATATTGGTTTACACATTATTGCACCTTCTTGAGCATGACCAGGGAAGTAACAATGCCCATTAGGTAATTGTTTTAAAGTATTAAGTTTACCAACGTCATGAAAGAGTGCTGATAATCTTAATATTAAATCATTATTTGTATTATTAATAACATTTAGTGTATGACTAAAAACGTCTTTATTATGATTATTACAAAGTGGAGTATAGCCAATTAAACTATGAATTTCAGGAATAATTATTTCTAAGATTCCTGTATCTTTAAGTAAATTTAATCCGTCACAAGGATTATTAGAAACTAATATTTTACATAACTCATCTCTAATTCTTTCAATACTGATATTTTTTATTAAATTATAGTTTGCTTTTATAGCTAAATATGTTGCTTCATCAATTTTAAAACCTAATTGACAACTAAATCTTATAGCTCTTAACATTCTTAAAGCATCTTCTTGAAAGCGCTTATTAGGATCACCAACAGCTTTAATTATTTTTTTATTTATATCTTCTATACCATTAAAATAATCTAACAAACCAACTTTATTATTGTAAGCAAGTGCATTAACTGTGAAATCACGTCTTGATAAATCATCTTTTATATTTGACACAAATTCAACGGATTCAGGGTGACGATTATCAATATAATTCCCTTCAGTTCTATATGTAGTAACCTCTAGATTTTCATTATTTAAAATTACTGTGACAGTTCCATGCTGTATTCCTGTTGGAACTGTTTTTTTAAATAATGATTCTGTTATGTTAGGAAGAGCTGAGGTAGTAATATCATAGTCTTTGGGTGTTAATCCTAACAAGCAATCTCTAACACACCCTCCAACCATAAAAGCTTCGTAATTATTTTTATAAAAAGTATCTATAATAAATTGAACATTATCAGGTATATTAATAAACATAAAAATCATCCTTTAAATTAAGTATTATTAATATATTTTACCATAAAGATTATGTAAAAAGTTAATAGTAAAAAAATACGGATATATATCAAAATTATTTATAAATAATTTAAAGATATATATCCTTTAATTTTAATTAATTATAACTTTTGTACCAGATTCTATGTTATTATAAATCCATTTAGCATCTTCTGTTTTCAACCGAATACAACCATGAGAAGCTGGAGTTCCTAAAGTATTATCTACAACTTCGCTTTGGTCTTCGTTATAAGGAACAGAATGGAATAAATAATCTCCAGAGAATTGAACCCAATATTTTCCCCCTTGTTCATATTTATCTGAATAGAACCAATCACCACGTTCGCGTACATCGAAAATTCCTGTTGGAGTTTTTTCAGTATCTATACCAGTAGAACAAGTAAAAGATTTAACTGTATCCCATTTATTCATGGAACCTTTATAAACATATGTAATTTGATCAGCTAAATTTACGTATACTAAGTAAGGGGTTAAACTTTCTATATTTAATGTATTTATATTACTACTTGTAATTGCTTGAAGTAGTTGACTAGAAGTTAAAGTTAAATTTTGAGCATCATTAGAACCTATAGAAGCTAAATAATTTTCCTTAGCTTCAGCTATAGAGCTAATTTTACTAGTAATATCGGCATCGTCTTGAGATATTATAGAAGTATCAACATTAGACAATAAATTAATAGCTTTGGTATAATAATCATCTTTAACTAAAGCATCGGCTTCTTTAAATAAGCCATCCTTATAATCGTTTATGCATTTGTCTATGTATTTAGTTGCGTCACTATAATATTTTGAAGAGTCAGGTATCTTATTTAAAAAATCTATAGCAGCAGTAAAATTACCACTATTACAATTATCTAATCCCAAATCTAAAATTGCTTTATAGTCAGAATCACTTTCTGGAATATAAGTATCATCTAATGAAATTATTACTTTATTTAAAGATGAATTTAATACATTATAACTTTTGATTTCATTTAATACTAATAAGGCTTTTGATTTATCATCTTCATTATCTAAAACAGAATTACATATATCTTTTACTACAGATGAAAAATATGTGTTTAAATCTTTATTTAAAGTTTTCTTTTTCAATTTTAAATAAAGATTATCTTCTGAAATGGTTTGTTTTGCAGCAGTAAAATCGCAATTGTTAAATTTAGAAAAAAAACTTTCTGTAATTGAAGAATACTTATAGTTTATATAGTAATTAGCAGCTAATACTAGTAATAAGCCAGCAAAAATAATTGTAATAATTTTAAAAATACTTCTTTTAGGTTTTCGAAATAAATTATTCAATTAAATACCTCCTTTTATTTTATTATTAATACTTGACTAATTTATTTGTTTTTAAACCCAGAATGAGTAAATTTACAAAAAGTACACAAGAAAAATTAGTAAAATATGTTATAATTAAAGGGTGAAAATTAGCATTATTAATTTAATATACTTACAAACTAGACTTATGGAGGAGCAATGAGTAATAAAATAAAAATGAGAAATAAATTTATTTTTAGTATTAACCCTAAAAAATATGTTTATTTATATAAAGAAAAAATAAGTAAGGCATTTTTATATATTTTAGTGCTTTCTATAATTATTGGACTAATTCAAGGTGCGATGAGTACCATGGTTATTTCAGGATTAGAAAAAACATCAAAAATGATTTTAGAACAAGATGAAGTTCAATTTGAAATGAAGGATGGCATATTAGATTTTAAAACATCGCCAATTAAGGATGAAGAAGGCCAGGCATTGCTATATATAGATACAAGCAAGGGGGTTGAAGAATTAGATGCTTTAAGAAGTATAACTGTTCATAAGGATATAGTAACGGTATTGCTTAGGGATGGTTTCATGATTAAGAATGGATCAGAGGATATAACATATAAATATTCTGATTTAGGTTTAGATAAAATAGATTTTAATAATGATTTTTTAATAAATGCGTTAGAAAAGGTTGATATAGTTAAATATATAATTATTCCAATTATGATAATTATTAATTTTATTCAATTAATAATATATGCAGTATTAATATCATTAGTTGGAGTATTAAGTAATCTAATTGCAAATAGAAAAATAGAATATGGTAAGTTATTTAATCTTTCATTATATGCAGTTACATTACCAGCAATAATTAATTTAATATTCCCAATAGGAGGATATTCTATATTAATAGGTGGAATTATATTAATGTTTGGATTGAGCTATATATCTTTTTATAACGAAAAGCAAGATATAGAAAGCAATTAATTAAATGTAAAAAATTTTAATTGTTGAAAAATAATAATTTTTGTGTTAACATAGATTTGTTAACACTATGGAGCGTTAGTTAAACGGATATAACACGCCGCTACGGACGGCGCATTAAGGGTTCGATTCCTTTACGCTCTGCCATTAAAGAACTGTTGAAATTCAACAGTTCTTTTTTTTTATTTATAAAATTTAATATTAGTAGGAAAACTATTTATATAGTTAAAATAAAGAGGTATAGATATATGATTGATATATTAATAAATCAAGTAGATGAACATAATGAAAATAGTATCCTAGCAACTCAAGAATTTAATCCCAAAGTAATTTATTTTATAAAGGATAATAATTCAGAAGAAAAAATGAAAAGTCTTAGATTATATTATGAAAAAAACTTTAAGTCAGTTAAAATTGAAGAGTTTATAATAAAAGAGGGAAATCAACAAGAATTAGAAAAAATTATAGATAGTATAAAGGATAAAAATATTCTTATTAATTTAACTGGAGGAAAAAGAATAAATTCATTGATTTTATTAAATCTTAGTATGAGTAATAATATTACAGCTTTATATATAGATATAAAGAAGAAAGTATTGTATGAGTTTAAGGATAATATAAAAATATATGAAAAAACTTTTGAGGATTTAGAGATTGATGACATTGTAAAAGCTTCAGGTGGAAAAATTGTTGAGGATTCTTCAGAGTTATGTAATAAAAAGGATTTAATTTATTTTTCTGAAAAAATATCTAGTAATTTAGATTTATGGCATAAATATAAGCAACAGTTATATGAGGCAAATATATTCGAGCATGATGCAAATGAGGGAAAAAAAATTTACATTCATACTGAGGGATTAGAGAAAGAGGAAGTAATTTTATTAAATAAGATATTATCTAAACTTGAGGAAATGAAAGAAATTAATTATAGAAAACAAAATGATAAGATAACAGTTAATTTTAATAATGATTATTTAAAGGCTTTTATTTTTAAAAGTGGAACATGGCTTGAGATAGAGACTAATAAATTAATTAATAAAATAGAAGAAGTTGATGAGTCTAAAAATGGAGTAATGTTTTTATGGAATGATGAAAATCAATCAGTAAGAAATGAGTTAGACGTTGTTGCGGTAAAGGATTGTGTTCCAATTTTCATTTCTTGTAAAGATAGCGACAAATATAATGAGATGGCACTAAATGAATTAAATGTATATGCTTCTAAGTTTGGTGGAGAAAATTCTTATAAAATATTAGTAGCAACAAAAGAGCCAATAAAATCACCAGTAAAAATAAGAGCAAAGGAAATGGGAATTCATTTGATTATATTTGATGGTAATGAAGATAAGTTTATTAAAGAAGTTAAAGCTATTATTAATAAATAAAAATAACTAAAGTGCTAAGCACTTTAGTTATTTTTTTCTCCAATCTTTTCCCCCATAATAACTTTTGTTTCAAAGCCAAATGAAGATTGAATAAGTATATCATCATCTATGTTTACTGTATTTGGTTTAAAGAAAAGTATTGTAGTAGAGCCACCAAATTTAAAGTATCCTTTTTCATCGCCTTTAGAAACTTTTTCATTTGGTTTATAACTTTGTATTATAGAGCCCACACAAGTTGCACCTACTTCAACATGAATTATATCACCAAAGTTTTCAGAATGAAATACAGACCATTCACGTTTATTCTGACAATAAAGTTTGGGGATTTTTTCTAATGCAGTAGGATTTACAGAATAGTAATTTCCTCTAACTATATTAGATTTTTCACAAACACCATAATCAATAAAATGTAATCTATGATAGTCTGTAGGACATAATCTTAAAACTAAACAAGTACCCCCATTATATTCATTTGCAATAGTATCATCTTCTATTAATTCAGAAAGGCTGTAGTTAATGCCTTTTACTTGTATTAAGGAATCTATATTTATATTAGTATAAGCTAATAAACGACCATCACCAGGAGAAATTAATATATTTTTATCATAATCAATAGGTCTTGCTTCTGGGATAAGCTTTCTTACAAAAAAGTCATTAAAATTTTTAAAGTCAGAAGGATCAGTAGTACATATATCCATATCAATATTAAAACCTTTAATAAAAGAAGGAATTTTTTTTATACTAAGTTTACTGTCACAATAATTACCATATAACTTAGAAAAAAGTTTTCTTTTTATAAATAATTCAACTAAGCCTTTACCTATTGGAGATTCATATGCCCATTTTATGTATTTTTCGCCTGCAACATCTTCAGTATCATATTTATTTGTTTTTCTATTATAGACTTGTATCATAAATTTACCTCATATTAATTAGTGGAATAAGAAAAATACTATTATATATATATGTGAAAATATAATATATTCTTATAATATATTAACATATTTTCTTTTAATAGTTTATTAACATTAATATAATAGAAAAATTATTTGAAACTATAGAGTTAAAACTATAGAATAAGTTTAAGGGAAAGAGTTTAATTATGTTATGGAGGAAAATATGAGTATAGAAACAAAAATAATAAAAGCAACAATAGATATCTTTAAAGAAAAAGGTGTTAAATTTACAATGGATGATATTGCTACTAAGCTAGGTGTTAGCAAAAGAACACTTTATGAAAATGTAGATAGTAAAGAATGTTTATTAAATTTAATAGTAGATACTGTATTTGATTCTATAGCTGAAGAAAGCAAGCAAATAATTAATGATAAAAACATAGATGATATAGAAAGATTAAAAAGGTTATTAACTATATTACCTACATCATTTAAAACAATTGATTATACTAAGATTTATGAAATAAGAAAGTTCTATCCTAAAATTTATGAAAAGATAATAGATAAGTTGGATTCTGGATGGGAACCAACAGGTGAATTGATTAATAAGTGTATAGAAAAAGGATTAATTAAAAGGGTAAATTTAACTTTAATGAAAAGTGTTTTAATTGGTGGTATAAGAAACTTATTGGAAGATGATTATTTATACAAGGAGAATTTAGAGTATCAAGAAGTAATGAAAGATATTGTAGATATAATGTTTGAAGGTTTAGTTATTAGATAAAAATTATATAAAAAAGCCAGCAAAGCTGGCTTTTTTATTATTCACCGAATTTTTCTAAGAATTCGTCATATGTCATTGTTCTATCTAAGATAGATCCATCATCATTTATTCTTATTATTCTATTTGCAACTGTTTGAACAAATTGGTGATCATGAGAAGCAAATAATACGTTGCTGCTATAATCCTTTAATCCATTATTTACAGCAGTGATTGATTCAAGATCTAAGTGGTTAGTAGGACCATCTAAAATTAATACATTTGCACTAGAAAGCATCATTCTAGAAAGCATACATCTAACTTTTTCTCCTCCAGATAATACATTAGCTTCTTTTAAAGCTTCTTCTCCAGAGAATAACATTCTTCCTAAGAATCCTCTAATATAACTTTCAGATTTTTCTTCAGAGAATTGTCTTAACCAGTCAACTAAGCTTAACTTACAATCGTTGAAGAATTCAGAGTTATCTTTAGGGAAGTATGCTTTAGTTATAGTGATTCCCCATTTGAATTCACCAGTATCAGCTTCCATTTCTCCGTTTATAATTTTAAATAAAGTTGTGATTGCAATTTCATTACCAACAAAAGCAATTTTTTCATCTTTATTTACTCTGAAGCTTACGTTATCTAAAACTTTAACTCCATCAACAGTTTTAGACAATCCTTCAACTACTAATATATCATTACCAACTTCTCTTTCAGGTTTGAATCCAACGAAAGGATATCTTCTGCTTGATGGTTGGATATCGTCTAAAGTAATTTTATCTAGTAACTTCTTACGAGATGTTGCTTGCTTAGATTTAGAAGCATTAGCACTAAATCTTGCGATGAAGTCTTGTAATTCTTTAATTTTTTCTTCTTTCTTTTTGTTTTGATCTTTAGCCATAGCTGTAGCTAATTGACTTGATTCATACCAGAAGTCGTAGTTACCAACGTATAATTTAATCTTACCAAAGTCAACGTCAGCCATATGAGTACAAACTTCGTTTAAGAAGTGTCTATCATGCGATACTACTATAACTGTACCTTCAAAGTCACCTAAGAAAGTTTGTAACCATTTAATAGATTTAATATCTAAGTGGTTAGTAGGCTCATCTAAAATTAAGATTCCTGGATTACCAAATAGAGCTTGGGCAAGTAAAACTTTAACTTTTTCAGCCCCAGTTAATTCTGACATTAATTTATAATGTGCATCAGTTCCGATTCCTAAACCTTGTAATAATGATGATGCTTCAGATTCAGCTTCCCAACCATTTAATTCAGCAAACTCACCTTCTAATTCAGCAGCTTTAATTCCGTCTTCATCTGAAAAGTCAGGTTTAGCATATAAAGCATCTTTTTCTTTCATTATTGTATGTAATCTTTCATTACCCATTATAACTGTTTCTAAAACAGGAAATTCATCATATTTATAATGGTCCTGACTTAATACAGACATTCTTGTATTTGGAGCAATTATAACCTCACCAGTGTTTGGTTCAACCTCTCCTGATAATATTTTTAAGAATGTAGATTTTCCAGCCCCGTTAGCTCCAATGACACCGTAACAGTTACCAGGAGTAAATTTGATGTTAACATCTTCAAATAATTTACGAGAACCGTATCTTAAACTTACATTTAAAACATTTATCACTCAACATACCTCATTTCATTTATTATTCTTTCGCTATTATAACATAAAGTTTTTATCTTTTCATTGAAATATGCAATATTATATCAGTGAATTAGTGAGAATTTTTCAAAAAAAATCATTGTAAAATTTTTATATACAAAAAATGATTTAATATCGAAAAAAAGAATTAATATAAAAAGTTGTAATAAAAAAGAAAAAGCCGAAAACTTTTCGACTTTTTCTTTTTTACATTAAAGGTGCAAATATAGTTATTACAGAATATATGGCACGTTTATATAAAGGAATAGAATTCCATAAGTCTGTAGTAACTTCTTCAGAAACCTTAAGTATTTCTATAAAATCATCACGTACTTCAAGAACACTATTTGTTTTATATAAAAAAGTAGCACATTCAAATTGAAGATATAGGCTACGGTAATCAAGATTAATAGTTCCAACAACTGCATAATCATCATCTACTACGATAGTTTTTGCATGGATGAATCCAGGGGTATATTCATATATCTTAACACCGGATTCAATTAAAGCGTTATAGTTTGAACGAGTCATACCATGAACATACCACTTATCTCCAATATGAGGAGTTACAATACACACATCAACACCTCTTTTGGCTGCTTGACATAATGCAGTACGAGTTTCATTATCTATTATTAAATAGGGGCTTGTAATATGTATGTAATCCTTAGCCTGATTAATTAAATTTAAATATACTGTTTCTCCAACTTCTTCATTACTCATTGGATTATCTGTATAAGGTTGAACATATCCATCATTATAAAAGTCTTCTTTGTAATGTACATGAGGACGATATTTTTCGAAATCTTCTTTTGTTTTATAAAGATTCTCCCACATAGTTAAAAACATTACAGTAAAGCTCCATACAGCATCACCTTTTAAAAGAATAGCTGTATCTTTCCAATGGCCATGAATATTTATTGCATTAATGTATTCGTCAGCTAAGTTAATTCCACCATTAAAGGCTGTATGTCCATCAATAATTATAATTTTACGATGATCACGATTATTCATTCTTATAGATAATGACGGGACAAAAGGATTAAATACACAACATTTTATGCCGAAAGATTCTAATTTTTTTGCATAGCCAGATGGTAATAAAAATAAACAACCAAAATCATCATAAATAACACGAACATCTAATCCAGTAGCGGCTTTCTCTTTTAAAATATCTAGTATTGTATCCCACATTTTACCTTCTTGAATAATAAAATATTCTAAAAATATGTAGTGTTTAGCATTTTGTAGTTCTTCAATTAAACGCTCAAATTTACGCTCCCCTAGATTTAAATATTCAGTTTTGGTATTTTTATAAATTGGACAATGTGCATATTTAGTGATGTAACTAGATTGATTTGAGGCTAATTTATTTTTAAGTAATATTTCATTATTTACTAGAGTGTTTTGGTCTAAATATAATTTTAAGTCTTCAGTAATTGGAGCGAATTTTTTTGAAATTTTATTATGGGTAAATTTACTACCAAATAAAAGATAAAATATTCCTCCGAATATAGGAAAAAGTAAAATTGGTATAATCCAAGCTATCTTGTATCCTGGATTTGAGTTATTATTAAGAATAAAAAATACACAGGTTAAGCTTAATACACTACAGATTCCATAAAAATAAACAAAATAATTTTGAAAGTTAATCATAAAAAGAATTAATATTAATAGTTGTATAAATATTAATAAACCAATAATACCAACTCTGCCTAATAAAATTTTTAAAGTGTTTTTCAATGTTCTCGCCCCCGATTAAGTTTAATAATTATTAAATAATGTATAATGAAAAATATTATAACAAATAATATAATTGATTTAAATAATATTTATTTAAGACATAAAAATACTCACAATGAAATTTATTGTGAGTATTTTTTATAATAATAATTAATTTAGATATTTATTTAAATCATCCATATTTTCTATTGTAAAAATATTCAAAGCAACATTAATAATTTTACTATTATCTAAATCTTCGAGTTTATTAAGTTGCAAATCAGAAATTTTACCAAGTTTCTTTTTTAACAACTGAATTAGCAATAAATATTGCCCGCGTTCTATACCAATCTCTACACCTTCTTCATATAAATCAAAATTAAGCATTATATATACCTCTCATAAATGAATTTAATTATATTACATAAGTAAATACACAAATAAAGTGACTTAAGCTACCAAGCAATATGAAGATATGGAATATTTCATGAAATCCCCAATTACCTATTTTTAACTTTTCAGATTTTGTAGCATAAATAATACCACCTATTGTATAAAGAATTCCTCCAAGGACCAACCAAAATAAACTTATTCCAGGTAAAATTGCAGCTAAAGGTTTAATCATAAATAAAGCAGCCCATCCCATACCGATATACATAGCACTATCTACCCAACAAGGACAATTAAACCAACAAAGTTTAAAGATAATTCCTGCAATAGCAAGAGTAATCATTATTATGAACATAGTAACACCAAACTTACCACCAATAGAAAGCAAGCAGAATGGTGCATAAGATCCAGCAATTAGAACAAAGATCATTGAATGATCAAGTTTTTTAAATATAGAAATTACTTTTTCACTGGAAATTATTCCGTGGTAAGTTCCAGAAGTTGTATATAAAAGAATTAAACTAATTCCAAAAATAGCTACAGATAATATTGTGATACTAGATGCATTTGATGATATAGCTTTAATTAGCATTGCTATTAAAGCTATAAAAGATAATCCAGCTCCTGCAAAATGAGTTATAGAGTTAATTGGTTCTCTCAATTTTTTATACATAATAAACACCTCTCAATTCAATATGTAGTTTTGAAAACTACATGATATTATATTAATATTATTTATTATATGTGCAAAAGAGTCAAAGTTTATAATAGGAGATTTAAGGAAATTATCATTAAATACATCTGTTTTTCTTGCAAATATTAGAAAATACTATTATTATTAAAATATAATAGTGATAAGAGATAGTTTTTAAAACTATATGGAGGATGTCATGGAAATACTAGATGTATTAAATAATTTACAATTACAAAGCAATATAAAATTAGATGAAATACCCGAGATAGATTTATATATGGATCAAGTAATACAGTTATTTGAATCAAAATTAAATGAACAAAAAAGAAATGAAGATGAAAAAATATTAACAAAAACGATGATTAATAATTATGCTAAAGGTAAATTACTATTACCAATAAAAAATAAGAAGTATTCAAAGGAACATATAATATTAATGTCTTTAATTTATAATTTAAAAGGTGTTTTATCAATTAATGATATAAAACTATGTTTAGATCAAATTATAAATAAATCAGAAGAAGATAATTATCCATTAAGAGAAATGTATTCTTGTTTTTTAGATGAGTGTAGGGAAGATGAAAATAATTTTATTGCTGGTGTAAATAATAAAATAGAAAAAATAAGTAATAAAGTTGATGAAAATAAAAAATTAGATGGTGAGTTTGAAAAGAAGTTTTTAATATTATGTTCTTTAGTAAATATGAGTAATATGTATAGAAGAATGAGTGAAAAGTTAATTGATGAATTTTTTGTTGAACAGGAGTAATTTATGAAAAATCTAAATGATTTAAAAAGAGAATTAGATAGAATTAATGGTCGTGGATATAAATGTTATAAGGATTTAGAAGGTCAATATAAATTTAATAACTATGTATTAAGTATAGATTATGTTCAGGGTGATCCTTTCGCATCGCCTTCGCGGGTTAGGGTAATAGTTGAAAATAAAGTTAATAAATTTCCAGGGCAATTATTTAATGAGAAATACAAGAGAATTGCATTATGTGATTTTTTAAATAGGTTATTTAGTAAAAATATATATAAATATAGTGAAAAAATATTTGGGTCAGGGAAAAGTGGGCTCTTAGAAATAAGTAGATGTACTCAACAAATATTAGAAAGAACTTCAATAATAATTGATAATGATAAAGTTGAAGCTAGATTTTATATAGGATTTCCTGCTAAAGGAAGAAGTGTATTATCTTCTGAATTAGAAAAAATATTATTTAATGTTTTACCTAACATAGTAGAAAATACTTTAATTTATAATAATATAAATGTTAAAGCATTAAGTGATAGAATAGATTTAGTTGAGGATCAAGAATTTATTAGATGTGAGCTTAATAAGAGAAAATTAATAGCATTTGTAGCTAATAATTCTATTTTACCAAGAGAAAGTGGGGTTTCACAGAAACCATTAAAAAATGGTAAGAAGTTTATATCACCTAAGGAGTTAGAAGTAGAATTTAATGTGCCTAATAAAGGAATAATTAAAGGCATGGGAATTCCAGAAGGAATAACACTAATAATTGGTGGGGGGTATCATGGAAAGTCTACATTGTTAAGAGCACTAGAACTTGGGATATACAATCATATTGAAGGTGATGGAAGAGAATTTGTTATTACAGATAATACTGCATTAAAAGTTAGAGCTGAAGATGGTAGAGCAATAACTAAAACAGATATATCGTTATTTATAAATAATCTCCCTAATGGAAAAGATACAGTGAATTTTTATACAGAAAATGCAAGTGGCAGTACATCACAAGCAGCTAATATAATTGAAGGAATTGAAAGTGAAACAAAATTATTTTTAATTGATGAAGATACATCAGCAACTAATTTTATGATTAGAGATAGTATTATGCAACAGCTTATAGCAAAGGATAAAGAACCAATAACACCATTTATTGATGTTGCAAGAAGTCTTTATAATAAAAAAGGTATATCTACAATTTTAGTAGCTGGGAGTTCAGGGGATTTCTTCGATATTGCGGATTTAGTTATTCAAATGGATAATTACGAACCCTTTGAAGTAACGGAAAAGGCTAAAGCTTTAAGCAAAGGAAATATAGAGCATAATAAAGATATAAATATTAATATAGATTTTAATAGAGTACTTCTTAAAGGAACAATAGAAAGTGGACCTAAAGGAGTTAAAGTCAAAACATTAGGTAAGGATGGAATTTCTATTAATAGAGAAAATATAGATTTACGTGCTGTTGAACAAATAGTAGATAGTGAACAGTTAAATACCATTGGTGCCATAATGAAATATGTTGAAAATAGATTTATGGGAAAAGATTCAACATTAATTGAAATTACAGATAAAATTATTAAAGAAATAAATACGAATCTTATTGGAATTGACAATGCTAGAGGTGGCTATGGAAGTCTTGCTATGGTTAGAAAGCAAGAAATTATATGTGCATATAATAGATATAGAAAATTAAGATTAAAGTAAATTGAGAGTAGATAGATTTGTGTTTTACACAAATTCATCTACTCTCCCATCTACTCTCCTTGCTATTTTATTAAATTTATAATTTCATCTATTTTTTTCGCACCAAAATATATTTTTTCATCATTTACTATTATTGCAGGAACACTCATAACTTTAAATTTATCTTTTATTTCCTTAAAGTTAGATATATCTATCATTTCAGACTCAATATTTTTATTATTTATAGCAATTTTTTGAGCTGATACAACAACATCAGGGCATAAGTGGCAAGATAATGACACACAAACTTTAATATTAGTAGAGTTAGAAATTTCATTAATATTATTTAAAGTTTCTTCTGGAATTTGTTGACCAGGCCCAGCTAAATTATACATTGCCAAAATAAATGAATTTAATTCATGTCCCCCTGGTACTCCATGGAATTTTACACCACTATAGTTATTTTCTTTATCTAAAAGTGCTATTACTGGATATTTATTTGCATTTATTTTAGTTTCAATATCTAAATTTTCACCAACTTTATATATTTCAGTAGATATCTTTTCACCTAAATCAGCAATATCTAATATTAAATCTTTTAATTCAATAGATTTAGCATTTGATTCATCTACAATTGATACAAGAGTAATTTTACTTTCAAATTTTTCTAAAATACCTTTAAGTTGATTTCTTAAAGAATCATTTAAAAGAGAACTTTTTCTAGAAACATTACCTAAAGAATTATTTTCAATAATTTTATTTTCTTTAACAGGTTTCTTAGGAGAATAAGTATCTTCTTTAATTCCTAATTTGTCCTTTAATTCAATAACATATCTTTCTGCGGTTGTTGCCGCAATTGCACCATCAGCTACAGCAGTAACAATTTGTCTTAATTGCTTAGGTCTTAAATCTCCCGCAACGTATATTCCATCAATATTAGTTTCCATATTTTCATTAGTTAGAATATAACCGAATTTATCTAAATCTAATATATTTTTAAATAAGTTACTTTTAGGAGCATATCCAACGAAAACAAATATTCCAAACGCGTTATCTTCTTTTTTGGCATGATATTCAAAAGTTTCACCAGTTTTATTATTGATAAACTTTGCATAGTTTACCATGTCTTCACCATTAGCTTCAAGGATTTCTGTATTAAATTTAACTTCAATTTTAGGATGAGATAAAACTTTATCTGCAATTGATTTTGCACATGTAAATTCAGGTTCTCTTGCTATTACAGTAACTTTTGAAGCAAATTTAGTTAGGAATATAGCTTCTTCAGCAGCTGCAAATCCAGCACCTATTACAAATACCTCTAATCCTTCAAAGAATTGTCCATCACAAGTTGAACAATAAGCAACACCTCTACCAGTAAATTCATCTTCACCTTTAAAGCCAAGTTTTCTAGGAGAAGCACCAGTTGCTATTATTACCGACCTACCTTTTACTTCACCTTTATCTGTTTTTAAAGTTTTAACTTCACCTTCTAAATATACTTCTGTAACTTCAGCAGATATAAAGCTTACACCAAAGTCTTCAGCTTGCTCTCTCATTTCAGACATTAATTTTGGACCGTTACTATTTTTTGCTCCTGGATAGTTAGAAATATCAAAGGTTTTATTTACTTGACCACCTATTTCAGATTTTTCTATGATAAGTGTATTTAATTTAGCTCTTCCTGCATAAATACTTGCTGAAAGACCAGCAGGACCTCCACCTATTATTAATAAATCATATATATCATTCATTTAATATACCTCCTAACATTAAATATTTTGCATTAATATCAAAACATTTTTAAATTATCAATTTTAAATAATTTAAAGATATCTTGAGAATAATAAGATTTGAATAAAAAGAGTGGATGTACCACTCTTTTTATTTATTAAAGTTTTCCTACTAAATCTAAGCTTGGTGTTAATGTTTCTTCACCTGGTTGCCATTTAGCTGGGCAAACTTGATCTCCGTGCTCTGCAACAAATTGAGCAGCTTGAACTTTTCTTAATAATTCTTCAGCACTTCTTCCGATTCCTAAATCATGGATTTCGTATGCTTTAATCTTACCTTCTGGATTAATAACGAATGATCCTCTTAAAGCTAAACCTTCTTCTTCAATCATAACTTCGAAATTTCTAGCTAATTTACCAGTTGGATCAGCTAACATAGGATATTTAATTTTTCCAATTGTATCAGATGTATCAGCCCATGCTTTATGAACGAAGTGAGTATCTGTAGACACTGAGTAAACTTCACAACCGATTTCTTGGAATTTAGCATAGTTATCAGCTAATTCTCCTAATTCTGTTGGGCAAACAAATGTAAAATCTGCTGGATAAAACACTACTACAGACCAATGACCTTTTAATGAATCTGAAGTAACTTCTACGAATTCCCCATTGTGATATGCTTGAACCTTAAAATCTGAAACTTTTTTATTTATTAATGACATAATAAAACCTCCTGATATTTCATTTCAAATGATAGTTATTATCATTTATCTCTTGTAACTAATAATAATTATTACTTAATAAAAAGTCAAGAGTTTTTAAATAAATTTTTTATTTTACGAAAAAATAGTTAAAAAGATAATAATTGGAAAAAAATATCTAGTATATTTAAAAGAAATATGGTAATATTAATACTGTAAGGAATTTATTTACAATAAGGCTTGTTGGTCAAGAGGTCAAGACGTCACCCTCTCACGGTGAAATCAGGGGTTCGATTCCCCTACAGGTCACCATTATCAAGGATTTAGGAGTTAAACTATAAGTTTGCTCCTTTTTTTAGTGAATATTAGATGATTTAAAAATAATGAAATAGATTAAAATAAAAAAGCTGCCGCATTTGCGACAGCTTTTAAATATATTAATAAATAAAGTTTGCTATTAAAACTATAACTGGTAAAGTTATTAAAGTTCTTTCTATAAAAATAATTATTAATTCTTTTATATTTATTGGAATTTTTGAACCTAATAAAACTCCACCAACTTCAGACATATATACAAGTTGAGTTACAGAAACTGCAGCAACTATAAATCTTGTCATTTCACTAGTTATAGTTGTTGAGGCAACAACTGAAGGTAATAGCATATCTGCAAAACCAACTACTAATGTTTGAGAAGCTTGAAGCGCTTCAGGCACTTGTAACAATTGAAGTATTGGAACAAAAGGTAAACCTAAAATTCTAAATACAGGAGTGTAATTTGCTATTATAAGAGCAATTGTTGCCATACACATAACAACAGGAAGAACACCAATCCACATATCTAAAACATTTTTAGAACCATCAATAAAGAATTCTTTAACACTAGAATTCTTTCTAGCCTTTGTTATAGCTTGCTCATATCCCCATGAAAAAGGAGTATATCCTTCAGGAATAGATTCATCTATTTTTTTAGTTTCACCGTTATAATAAGTATCTTTCTTTTTCGATAATGGATAAATTCTTGGAACTATTACAGCAGCAACTATACCAGCAAAAGTAACTGTTAAATAGAATGGCACAAACATATTACCAAGTCCAACGGTATTTATTACAACTAAACTAAATGTTATTGAAACAGCAGAAAATGTAGTACTTATAGTGGCTGCTTCTCTTTCAGTATAGAATCCATCTTCATATTGTTTATTAGTTAGCATTATTCCTAATGTACCATCACCTAACCAAGAAGTAATACAGTCAATTGATGAACGACCAGGTAATTTAAATACTGGTCTCATTACCTTAGTTAATAAAGAACCAAAGAATTCTAATAAACCAAAGTTAAGTAATAGTGGTAGAAATAATCCTGCAAATAAGAATATAGAGAATAGTACAGTTAAAAGGTCGTGTAATACAAATGAACCAGTATCTGCACTTATTATCATTTCAGGTCCTATTTTAAATGCTGCAAGAACTCCAAATATCCCACCAAGAACTCTAGCTGTTAACCATAAAGGTGTAGTATTAAAAAGTGAATTTAATAATTTATTATTAGTAATAAATTTAGGCTTAAATAATGTTGTTACTAAGCTAATTATAGCAGATACAGTTAATGTTCCAGTAATTATATATACTAGATATTCACCAAGAAAATTTACTAACATTCCTGAGAAAATAGCTATTGGAATTGTTACATCGCCTTCATGTTTTATTGGAATCATAAATAATAGCACACCAATAATTGAAGGAATTATAAATTTTAAGTTATCTTTTAATGTAACTTTATTATTATCAAATGGTTTAAATTTTGAAATTTCCATTTTATCTCCTTTATATATATACATGATTTTTTTATATTTATTCAACTACATTAATTTTAAATGTAAGAATATTAAAAATCAATACTTTTGATGCATAAAAATTAAAAAAAGTCTTGTAAAATTTAATTTTTATGCAAAAACATTAAATTTTACATGGTTTTTATTCAAATTTATGGTTACAAAACATCTTAAAAGGAATATAAGGACATAAATGTAAAGGAAATTTTTATAGCAAATATTAATAAAGATAATTATAATATAAAAATAACAAGCTATGATTTGGGAGATGATTAAGGTGAATTTCAGAGAGCAAATAAAAAATTGTAATAGAATAGTAGTTAAGGTTGGAACATCGACTCTTACATATGATAATGGAAATATAAATTTAACAAGAATAGAAAAGTTAACAAGAGTACTATCGGATTTAATGAATTCAGGAAAAGAAGTTGTTCTTGTTACATCAGGAGCAGTTGGAGTTGGTGTTAATAAATTAAAATTAAAGGAAAAGCCAAAGAGCATAAAAGAAAAGCAAGCTGTTGCTGCAGTAGGACAATGTGAGCTTATGCATATATATAGTAAACTGTTTGGTGAATATAGTCATATAGTAGGACAAGTGTTATTAACTAGGGATGTTATAGAAGATGATCATATAAGAGAAAATGTTGTTAATACATTTGAAACTTTATTAGAAAATGGAATAATACCAATAGTTAATGAGAATGATACTGTTGCTATAGATGAGATAGAAAATATAGTTAGATTTGGAGATAATGATAATTTATCTGCAATAGTTGCACAATTAGTATCAGCAGATTTATTAATTATATTATCTGATATTGATGGTTTCTATGATTCAGATCCAAGAAAAAATCCTAATTCTAAGTTAATACGAGTTGTAGAAGAAATTACATCAGAGCTAGAGGCATGTGCTGGTGGTGCAGGAAGTTCACTTGGAACAGGTGGAATGGCTACTAAATTGACAGCTGCTAAAAGAGCTACAATGGCAGGGTGTAATATGATATTAGCAAATGGAGATAATCCATCAATATTAATGGATATAACTGAAGGTAAGGAAATTGGAACATTATTTATAAAAAAATAATAAGAAGGGAGTTAATTAATAAATGAATGAATTAATTGTTAAAGGTAAAAAAGCAAAAGAAGTTTCTTTTATATTAGGAAATTTAAGTACTGCAGAAAAAAATAAGGGTTTAAATGCAATGGCGGATTTTTTAGTTAATAATAAGCAAGAAATTATTAATGCTAATAAAATTGATTTACAAAAGGCTATAGAAAAAGGTACTTCAAAAGCTATGCTTGATAGATTAGCTTTAAATGAAGAAAGAATAGAAGGAATGGCAAATGGATTAAGACAAGTTATATCACTGCCTGATCCTGTTGGAGAAGTTTTAGGAATGTGGACTAGACCTAATGGATTACAAATTGGGCAAAAGAGAGTACCATTAGGAGTTATAGGAATAATATATGAAGCAAGACCTAATGTAACAAGTGATGCTGCTGGACTTTGCTTTAAGGCTGGTAATGCAGTTATTTTAAGAGGTGGTAGTGAAGCTATAAATTCTAATAAATCTATAGTTAAGGTTTTAAGAGAAGGCCTTGAGTCTGTAGAACTTCCAAAGGATTCGATTCAATTAGTAGAGGATACCAGTAGAGAAGTTGCAACTGAAATGATGAGATTAAATGAGTATATAGATGTTTTAATTCCAAGAGGTGGAGCAGGTCTTATTCAAGCCGTAGTAAAAAATGCAACTGTTCCTGTAATTGAAACTGGAACAGGAAATTGTCATATATATGTTGATGAATATGCTGATTTTGAAATGGCTAAAAATATAGTGGTTAATGCAAAAACTTCAAGACCATCTGTATGTAATGCAGCAGAAAAATTATTAGTCAATGAAAAAATAGCGAAGGAGTTTATGCCAATAGTATTAAAAGCCTTAAGAGAAAAAGATGTAGAGATTAGAGGTGATGAATCTTCTATTGCTTATGATTCATCAATAGTAAAGGCAAATGATGAAGAGTGGTATAATGAATATTTAGATTATAAAATTGGAGTAAAGGTAGTTGGAAATATAGATGAAGCTATTAATATAATTAACCAATTTGGATCAGGTCATTCAGAGGCTATAGTAACTAGAGATTATGAAAATTCTCAAAAGTTCTTACAGAAGGTAAATGCAGCGGCTGTTTATGTAAATTCATCAACAAGATTTACTGATGGAGAAGAATTTGGATTTGGAGCTGAAATAGGAATTAGCACTCAAAAACTTCATGCAAGAGGACCTATGGGTCTTAAAGAGCTTACTACTATTAAGTATATTATTTATGGAAATGGGCAGATTAGGTAATTTAAACATATAAGGGGCAAATAGTATGAATTTTGAGATAAAGAAGTTTGATGAATTAAATGTTGATGAAATGTATGAAATTGCTAAATCTAGATTTGAAGTTTTTGTTTGTGAACAAAAAATAGTCGAAGAACAGGATTTTGATGATAAGGATAAGAAGTGCTATCATATAATGTTAAAAGAAGATAGAAGAATTGTTGCTTATAGTAGAATAGTGCCTAAGAATATAGGGTATGATTATGTTTCAGTAGGAAGAGTTTTAGTGCTTTCAAGTCATAGAAGAAAAGGTATAGCTCAGAAAATGATGAAAGTGGCATTAGATTTTATAAAAAATAATTTAGATGAAAATATTGTAGTATTATCTGGGCAGCTTTATGCAAAAGGATTATATGAAAGTGTAGGTTTTAAAGTTATATCTGATATCTATGATGAAGTAAATATTCCTCATGTTAAGATGAAAGTAGAACTATAAAAATTTATGTACAAATTTATAAATCGATACATATCATATAGTAGGAGAAATAGTCGAGAAGGAATACTATATGACCTATGTATTGATTTTTTGTTTAATAGTAGTGGCAATTGTTCTTGGTATATTTGCAATAATGGATCTGTATGGGGATAAGTATATCTTAGATTTAAAGGACCTTCCGATAGATTGTGATACTGTAATCATCTTAGGGGCAGGTGTAAGACAGGATGGAAATCCCTGCGATTTATTAGCTGATAGACTAGATACAGGAGCTAAAGTATATGTAAGAAGAATTTGTAAAACTATCTTATTAACTGGTGATAATAGTGGTGAATCGTATAATGAACTTGCAGTAATGAAGAACTGGATTATGAAAAATTATACGGAAGCAAATGTTAGAAGAGAAGATTTATTAATAGATAATTGTGGCTTTTGTACTTATGATAGTATTAATAGAGCAAAAAATAAATTTAATATAAAAAGTGCTATAATATCAACTAATAGATATCATTTGCCAAGAGCTATTTTTATTGCAAGAAGATTTGGAATAGAAGCTTATGGGATTGCCTCAGATAAGAGGGAATATGATAGGATGAAAAAATATAGAAGAAGAGAGCGTTTAGCTCAAATTAAAGATTTCTTTTTATGCCTTATAAAGATACATTAATAATGTATCTTTATAAGGCTATTTTTAGTTTTAAATTAATGCTTATATCCACTTCCAGCACCTGTTTGTGCCTTTATTTCATGAAGATTAAGTTTTTTAGCAGTATTAAGAATTAAATCATTAATTTTATGACTTTTATGAGTATAAGTTTTAGCTGTGTCAGAATTATTTATAGTAGTTGACATATTTATTTTATCAATATGAGTATATCCATTGCCAACACCAGTTTGAGCTTTGATTTTATGAAGGTTAACTCTTCCTTTAGTGTTGGTTATTATATCATATAGTTTTTCGAGTTTAGGTGAGTTGTTAGATATATTATTATCAACATCTATAATTGTATGTCTATATCCATTTCCAGCACCAGTTTTAGTTTTGATTTCATGTAAATTTAATGTATATCCATATTTATTAATAACTTCACTTATTTTTCTGCTTTTTTCCATAATAGCCTCCTAAAAATAAAACATAATTTTTATTTTCTATTTATATATTTTAAATTATAATTTTCTAAAGTTTAATCATCATATCTATCATTAGCATCATGATCATCATCATGAGTATCGTTAATGTCATCATTATCGTGGTTATCATCATTGTCATTAATATCATCAATATCATCATAGATATCATCAATATCATCATAGATATCATCAATATCGTCTTGATCATCGTATAGATCATCATTATCTATATCTAAGCCGGATTCAAATTCTTTTGCATCAATAATATTGTCGATTATATCTTCGTAGTTATGACCAAATTTAGTTTCTAACTCATTTTCTAAAATATCATCCCATTCTTTACCATTTTTTTCATATAAATCTATTGCCCAGTTTGAACCATAAGTATTGTTTATATAATTTTCTACTTCTGATTTCATATTATTATTTACAGGTTGTACATTTACACTTTTTGTATTTATTTCTCCATTGTTTGTTGTAGCCCAAGCTGTTGCTCCAACTCCACCACATATTGCTGTTAATACTAAACCTATCATTAATTTTTTCATAATTTAATTCCTCCATTTTTTCTTATATTATTAATTACAATTATCATTTTTGTTTTAGGTACCTTTTTAATAAATTTTTTAAATAAATAGTTAAATGTTAGTTTGATTAATTTTGTCATTATTAGATACAATGTATAAATTTTGTTTAGGTACTTTTCTCAAAATTTTTATTTTTAATTTTAAATTTTTAATGTACTAATCTTGTCATTACTAAATACAATATGTAATTTTAATTTAGGTACTTTTTTTAAAACTTTTACTATATAAGTATTAAGTTTTTTGCTTTAAGAACTTTGTCATAATTAAATACAATGTATAATTTAATTTTAGGAACCTTTTTAATAAAAAAATAAAAATATATTATTGGAGGAAAAAATGAGAGCTTTTAACAAAGAATATGTATTACTTACAGGGGCTAGCTCTGGAATAGGATATGAATTAGCAAAATTATATGCTAGTAGTGGTCAAAATTTAATATTAATTGCTAGAAATATAGATAGATTAAAAAAAGTAGAATCTGAGTTAAATAAATATAATGTAGAAATAAAGATTCTTAGCTTAGATATATCAAAAGATTATGATATAGAAAAGTTATTTAACTATGTAGAAATAAATAATTTAAATATAAATACTTTAATTAATAATGCCGGGGTAGGAACATTTGGAGATTTTAAGGATATAGAGTGGGAAAAGGAAGAAATATTAATTGATATAAATATAAAGTCATTAACTAGATTAACAAAATACTTTTTGCCTAAAATCATAGAAAATAAAAATGGTGGAATTTTAAATGTTTCTTCTACAGCAGCTTTTTGTTCAGGACCTAGAATGGCAGCTTATTATGCATCAAAAGCATATGTGTTAAATTTAACAGAAGCTATATATGAGGAATGTAAAGAAGCTGGAATTAAAGTTTCATGTCTTTGTCCAGGACCAGTTAAAACAGGATTTCAAGTTAAGGCTGGAATTAAGAAAAGTGATGCAGCTAAAAAATATTTAATGGAAGCAGAAGATGTTGCTAAAATTGCTTATAAAGAATTTAATAAAGGCAAGCTTATTATAATTCCAGGTATGAAGAATAAATTGTTAGTTTTAGGAAATAAACTTTTACCAGATAGCATTTCAAGAAAAATAATATTAAAGACTAATAAGAAATAAGGAGATAATATATGAAGATTTTTAATGGATATGTATTAGTTTCAGATATGGATGGAACACTTTTAAATAGTAAAGGAAAATTATCGGAAGAAAATAAAAAAGCTATAGAGTACTTTGTAGATAATGGGGGGGAATTTACATTAGCTACTGGTCGTATGTTACCATCTATAAAGAGACATATTCATAAGATGAAGGTTACATTACCTGTTATTATGTATAACGGAACAAAGGTATATGATTTTAATAATGACCTAGTAGTTTGGGAAACCTTTTTAGAGGAAGAAAGAAAGGTAATAATTAAAGTAGTTAGTGAAATTAATAAAAATGTAGGTATTGAAATATATAGCGATGAAACAGTGTATATTTATCAATCATGTAGAAGAACTGAAAGGTTTAATAAGCTTGGATATGATGTGATTTATAATGTTGATGATAGTATTTGGAATAAAAAGTGGACTAAAGTTTTAATCGTAGGTGAAAAGGAAGAACTAAATTGTGTAGAAGCATATTTAAAGGATAGTTATGGAGATAGTAATATTGTAAGAAGTTCAGAAGTTTATTTAGAAGTAATTCCAAGGAATGTCTCAAAAGGACAAGCATTAAAAAAGCTAATAACTCATAAGAACATTAAAGAGTTTACAGTAATTTCAGTTGGAGACAATATGAATGATGTGGAGCTTTTAGAGGTGGCCAATTATGGATTTTGTATAGAAAATGGAAGCGAAGAATTAAAGAAAAAATCAAAGTACATAGCTCCAAGTAATGATGAAAATCCAATAGAGTTTATCGTTAAATGGATAGAAAGTAATTTTAAAAATAATTAATTGAAAAATATGGATGTGATTCTAAGGATATTATCAGAAATGAAAAAGAAGTAGGCGTGGATTTATTAATTTATATATTTATAAAAATACAATAATGTTGCATAAATATTCACGAAGATGTATAATTATAAAAAATACACAATCAAATAATTGGAATAGAAGTGTGCAATTAACTGAATATATAAAATAGGACGAATATAATCAATTTAATCTTGACAATAATTCGAGCTGAATATACAATAATATACAAAGATATAGAATAAATTAATTAGTTAAAAAGTACACTTTAAATTGGTCCAGAGAGGCCAGAAAGGAGTATGTAGGTATGTTATACGTAAATAGCAATAGTTACATCGATTTATCAAAAGAATTTTCTAAAGTAGATTTTAAATATAATAAGGATAGTATGGAGAGATTACATAGGTAAATGTCTCCCTACTATCCTTTTCTTATAAATTCATTAATATAAGATGAAGAAAATAGAGAAAATATATTTAAGGTTAAAGAGCTTTTAGAAAGTGTATTTTTAGCTGTTATATACATAAATTTCAGGAGGGCTAGGAATGAAAGCAAGGCTTATATTAGAAAATGGTATGACTTTTGAAGGTAAGGCATTTGGATACTTAAAAGATAGCGTAGGAGAAGTTGTATTTACAACTGGAATGACAGGATATCAAGAGGTATTAACAGATCCATCATACTATGGTCAAATTGTTACTATGACATATCCGTTAATCGGGAACTATGGAATTAATTTAGAGGATAATGAATCTGATACACCAAAAGTAAGAGGATTTATAGTAAGAGAAAAATGTAGTTTCCCAAATAACTTTAGATGTGAAATTGGATTAGAAGATTATTTAAAACAAAATAAAATAATTGGATTAGAAGGAATAGATACAAGAGCTTTAACTAAAGTATTAAGAAATAATGGGACAATGAGAGGAATAATTTCATTAGAACATGAAACTTTAGAAGAGGTTAAGGAAAAAATAAGTGCTTTTTCAAATAAAGAAGCAGTTAGTATAGTTTCAACTAAGAAACCATACACAATTGAGGGAACAGGAAAGCATGTTGCAATAATGGATTTTGGGATAAAGACTAATATAATTAGAAATTTCAAAAAGAGAAATTGTAAAATAACAGTTTTTCCAATGACTGCTACTGCAGAAGAAGTATTATCAGTAAATCCTGACTTAGTATTTTTATCAAATGGCCCTGGGGATCCAGAGGATTTAACAGATGTAATAGAAAATGTTAAAAAGATAGTTGGAATTAAACCTATAGTTGGTATTTGTTTAGGACATCAATTATTAGCATTAACTTTAGGTGGAACTACTACTAAATTGAAGTTTGGACATAGAGGATGTAACCATCCAGTTAAAGACTTAGAAAGAAACAGAGTTCATATTACTTCTCAAAATCATGGATATGTAGTTGATGAATTACCAGAGGGTGTTGTAGCAACGCACTTAAATATCAATGACGGAACAGTAGAGGGTATGAAACATACTACTTTACCAATATACTCAGTTCAATTCCATCCAGAGGCTGCAGCAGGTCCAAAGGATAGTGAATATATATTTGACAGATTTATGGAATATGCACTATAGGAGGGTTTAGAAAATGCCATTAAATAAAGATATTAAAAAAGTTTTAGTTATAGGATCAGGACCAATCGTTATCGGGCAAGCCGCTGAGTTTGATTATTCAGGAACTCAAGCATGTCAGGCTTTAAAGGAAGAAGGAATAGAAGTTGTATTAGTTAACTCTAATCCAGCTACTATCATGACAGATAGAGAAGTTGCAGATAAAATTTATATAGAACCATTAACAGTAGAGTTTGTAGAAAAAGTAATAGCAAAAGAAAAACCAGATAGCTTACTTGCAGGTATGGGAGGTCAAACAGGACTTAACCTAGCAGTTGATTTACATGATGCTGGAATATTAGAAAAGTATAACGTTAATGTTATAGGAACATCAATAGCTTCTATCAAAGAAGGAGAAGATAGAGAGTTATTCAGAGATATGATGTACAGAATTAATGAACCAGTTATTACATCAGAAATAGTAACTGACATGGAATCTGGTATGGCATTTGCAAATAAAATAGGATACCCAGTTATAGTAAGACCTGCTTATACATTAGGAGGATCTGGTGGTGGAATAGCTGAAAATGAAGAAGAATTAAAAGTTATTCTTGCATCAGGATTACAATTAAGTACTATAGGGCAAGTTTTACTAGAAAAATCAGTTAAGGGATGGAAAGAAGTAGAGTACGAAGTAATGAGAGACTCTTACGGAAACTGTATAACTGTATGTAACATGGAAAATATTGATCCAGTAGGAATTCATACAGGAGATAGTATAGTTGTAGCTCCATCACAAACTTTATCAGATAAAGAATATCAAATGTTAAGAACTGCATCAATTAACATTATTAATGCGGTAGGAATTGAAGGTGGATGTAACGTACAATTTGCTTTAAATCCAAATTCATTTGAATATGCAGTTATAGAAATCAACCCTAGAGTTTCAAGATCTTCAGCTTTAGCATCAAAAGCTACTGGATATCCAATAGCAAAGCTTGCAGCTAAGATAGCTTTAGGATATGGATTAGATGAAATTAAAAATGCAGTAACTCAAAAGACTTATGCATGCTTTGAGCCAACATTAGACTATGTAGTAGTTAAGATTCCAAAATGGCCTTTCGATAAGTTCTTTACAGCTGACAGAGCTTTAGGAACAAAAATGATGGCAACAGGAGAAATAATGGCTATAGGTGCTAACTTAGAGTCAGCATTATTAAAAGGTATAAGAAGTTTAGAAATAGGAAAATATTCTTTAGACCATCCAAAGTTTAAAGAAATGAGTATTCAAGAATTAAAAGAAGCTGTAATGAAGCCGGATGATGAAAGATTATTTGCTCTTACAGAAATGATAAGAAGAGATTATAGAATTGAAAGCATAGCTAAAATTACTGGAATAGATATATTCTTCTTAGAAAAATTCAAGTGGATAGTGCATGAAGAAACTAGGTTAAAATTAAGCAAAATAGATGATTTAGATAAAGAATGGTTATTAAACCTTAAGAGAAAGGGATTCTCAGATAAGGCTATAGCAGATATGTTAAAAGTTAGCCCAGATGATATCTATAGATTAAGAAACATCTGGAACATAAAGCCTGCATATAAGATGGTTGATACTTGTGGAGGAGAATTTGAAGCATTATCACCATACTACTACTCAACTTATGAACAATATGATGAAGTTGAAGTATCAGATAAGAAAAAAGTTATAGTAATAGGTTCAGGACCAATAAGAATAGGTCAAGGTATAGAGTTTGACTATGCTTCAGTTCACTGTGTAATGGCATTAAAGAAGATGGGAATTGAAACTATAATAGTTAACAACAACCCAGAAACAGTAAGTACTGATTTCAATATTTCAGATAAACTTTACTTCGAACCATTAACAGAAGAAGATGTATTAAATATCATTGAAAAAGAAAATCCATATGGAGTTATTCTTCAATTTGGTGGTCAAACAGCAATTAAGCTTGCAAACTTCTTAAAGGAAAAAGGAATTAAAACCTTAGGAACTACAGCAGATCAAATAGATATGGCTGAAGATAGAGAAAAGTTTGAAGAATTACTTGAAAAGTTCGATATAGCAAGACCTAAGGGGAAAGGTGTTTGGACTTTAGAAGAAGGTATAGAAGAAGCAAATAGATTAAGATACCCAGTACTTGTTAGACCTTCATATGTATTAGGTGGTCAAGGTATGGAAATAACTCATGATGAAGAAGAGTTAACGTACTACTTAAGTAATGCATTTAAAAAGGATAAGAAAAATCCAATACTTATAGATAAATACTTAATGGGGAGAGAAATAGAAGTAGATGCTATATCTGATGGAGAAAATATCTTAATACCAGGTATAATGGAGCATTTAGAAAGAGCTGGAGTTCACTCAGGAGACTCTGTAACAATGTACCCAAGCCAAAATATTAGTGATGAAATTAAAGCAAAAGTTTTAGATTACACTAAGAAATTAGCTTTAGCTATAGGAATTAAAGGAATGATAAATATTCAATTCATAGAATTTGAAGGAAATCTTTATGTAATTGAGGTTAATCCAAGAGCTTCAAGAACAGTCCCATATATCAGTAAAGTAAGTGGAGTTCCAATAGTAGATTTAGCTACTAAGGTTATGCTTGGAGAAAAGTTAGTTGATTTAGGGTATGGAATAGATGTTTACCCAGAACCAGAATTAGTATCAGTTAAAGTACCAGTATTCTCAACTCAAAAATTACCAAAGGTTGAAGTATCTTTAGGCCCTGAAATGAAATCTACAGGAGAAGTTTTAGGTGTAGGTAGAGATGTTAAGGAAGCTTTATATAAGGGATTTGTTGGCGGTAGCATGTATCCATCAATGGAAAAAGGAAAGATTTTAGCTACTATTAATAAGCATGATAAGGCAGAGTTCTTACCAATAGCTAAGGATTTAGCTAAGGCTGGATATAAGTTTATTGCAACTGAAGGAACTTGCAAGTTATTAAGAGATGCAGGTATAGATTGTGAAGAAGTAAGAAGACTTAATGAAGAAGAGCCAAATATATTAGACGTTGTTAAGAATAAAGAAGTTGATTTAGTAGTAAATACGCCAACTAAGGGAAATGATTCTAAGAGAGATGGGTTCTTAATTAGAAGAGCTGCTATAGAAAGAAATATAGGAGTTATAACAGCATTAGATACATTAAGAGCAATTGCAGATGTTAAGGTATCTGAAATTGACAAGAGAGATTTAGAAGTATTTAATATAGCTGAATAATGTAATAAATTTATATATAAAGGGGATTCAAATTAGGATCCTCTTTTTATTATTTTAATAATAAAAAGAGGAAAGAGAATAAGTTAGTGAGCATTACCAGGTTAATTAGATTGAATGGGGTGTTTGGGTTGATATAAGATAAAAGAAAATACTCTAAAAAAGTAAAAAAATGTTGACCAAGAACAAATGTTCTGGTATTATTTAGTTAAGAAATGAACATTTGTTCGGAGGTGCGGTATGAAAGGTAATAGAGGAATATTTGTAAAAGTTAATTATAAAAATATCGGGGAACTTAATAGTTTTATTTACGATAGTATGAATGGTGTAAATAAAAATAAAGATAAGTATGTTATGTGTGCAGGAAAATATAATAAAGATGGATGGACAATGGTATTTAAAGCAAAAAGTATGAGAGAGGCAGAAGAACTATTAAATATAAATTCAGCTAAGAGAAAGCAAGATAAAAAGAAGCATATATTACAATCACAATTAATGGAAAATGATAGGGTGTCAATTCCATCTTGGATGTCTAATAATTAATAGTTTTTTATTGAAAGAAAAATACACAAGAATTTATATATAATATTAATTTGAAAGTAGATTTACTATTAATTAAGGTATAAAATAAAATTAAGGAATATATAAATTGGAGTGAGAGAACTTGAATAAAAAGGATTTACCAATAGGTTTTTTAGATTCTGGCGTAGGTGGTTTAAGTGTACTTAGAGAAGCTATAAAAATAATGCCTAATGAAAATTATATATATTTTGGAGATTCAAAAAATGCTCCATATGGTGTGAAGCCAACGAAAGAAATTAGAGATTTAACTTTTAATGTTGTTGATTTTTTAATTGAAAAAGGGATAAAGGGATTAGTTGTTGCTTGTAATACAGCAACAAGTGCAGCTGTAAGTGAGCTAAGAAGGGTATATCCAGATATGCCTTTAGTCGGAATAGAGCCTGCAATAAAGCCTGCGGTAGAGTTAAATAGAAATGGAAAAATATTAATAATGGCGACACCTATGACCATTAAACAAGAGAAGTTTAATTTGTTACTTAATAAATATAAGGAAAAGGCTGAAATAATTCCAATACCATGTGCTGGACTTATGGAGTTTATAGAAAATGGTGTTTTGAGTGGAAAAGAATTAGAGGAATATTTAGAAGAAAAATTAAGTATATATGATAAAAGTGAAATAAGTTCTATAGTACTTGGATGTACTCATTATCCTTTTGTTAAAGATGTAATAGCTAAAATTGTTGGAAGTAATGTTATTATAATGGATGGTGGAGAAGGAACTGCTAAAGAAATAAAAAGAAGATTAGGAGAAAAAAATCTATTAACTGATAGGATTGAAAAAGGGAATGTAGATATATATAATTCCTTAGATGAAAAAAAGGTTATTGATTTGAGTTTTAAGTTAATTCAACAACCGTAAAGAAACGCCATAAGGCGTTTTTTTTATTAAAATTTTAAATAAAAGGAAATTATTAAAAAATAATTGTTAAATCATTGACAATATTCTGAAAATTGTATATATTATTATTGTAGAGGGAATTTTCAGAATATTTAAAAAAGGAGATTGGGGTAATGAGTATGAATATAAAAATAAAGGATTTCTTAGGAGAGAGATATTCAATAGAGGACGCTATATTATTAAGAGAGATAGTAAAAAATAATTTAGATAATGGGATAAGCTTAGATTTTTGTGGATTAGATAGAATCCCATCAACTTTTTTAATGTGTTTATTTAGTGATTTAATAAATAAATTTGGAAGAGACTACATTTTTAAACAAATAGATGTTAAAAATTTATCAAACTATAGTGATTATTCAAGAGTAGTTCTAGGAACTGCTTTTCAACAATAAATAAAGACTCAAATTAAATATATTTTAAAGTTTCGTTTTTTTATTAGTTAAAACCTATTTAGCTTCGATTTTCGAGGCTTTTTTTCTTTTAAGTGAGTTTCTGAACTTCAATTTCATGACTTAAATACTTGCTTTAGTGTTATTTATTCAATGATATTAGGTGTAGTTGAAGTAAAAATTTATATAAAATTTTTATAAAACATTGAATTAGTGTATAGAAATATGATAATAATAAATTATACCAAAAAATGAAAGTGAGGTAATTAATATGAAAAACCCTATAGTAACTATAGAAATGGAAAATGGAGATATAATGAAAGCGGAGTTATATCCAGAAGTAGCCCCAAATACAGTTAGAAATTTTGTTGATTTAATAAATAGAGGATTTTATGATGGATTAATATTCCATAGAGTAATACCAGGATTTATGATTCAAGGTGGATGTCCAGAAGGAATGGGAATTGGAGGTCCTGGATATAGTATAAAAGGTGAATTCTCAAGAAACGGAGTTGCAAATAATTTAAAACATACAAAAGGTGTTTTATCTATGGCTAGAGCAATGCACCCAGATTCAGCAGGTAGTCAATTCTTTATAATGGTTGAAGATGCACCACACCTAGATGGACAATATGCTTCATTTGGAAAGATTATAGAAGGATTAGATGTTGCTACAAAGATAGTTAACACTAAGAGAGACTATAGTGATAAACCATATGAGGATCAAGTAATGAAGAAAGTAACTGTAGATACTTTTGGAGAGAAGTTTGAAGAACCTGAAATAATAGAAGACTAATATAGAAGGCTTTTATGAGTGATAGGCTGTATTAAATAAGATGTGAATATTTTTATTTTCACATTAATTTTTAATGCAGCCTAAAATTAAATCTTCATGTATAAAAGGGGTGTTTGTATGCTTGATAATAATAAATGTATTTTAGTATATGGATTATCTAATATAGAGTTATTAAACTTAAGTGAGTTTGGATATAAGATAATAGAAATAACTCCTGAAATGTGCGAAATGACATTAATGGATGTATTAAAAGGTACTAGATTAGATATATTTAATTGCAATCCAATTAAGGAGAAAGTAATATTATATAATAATTTATCAGAGAATGAACTTAGAAAAGCGATAATTGATACTAGGGAAAAGATTAAGGATGGAATTTTAGCTGTAGTAACTGAGCAGTCAATTAATTGGAAGATAAACTATCTTATTAAGCATTTAAAAGATGAGAAAGAATGGTATTCAAAAGTTAGAAAGGAAAATGACAATGAGTAGAGTTGGTGAAAAAATAAAAGAAGCTAGAGTAAAATCTGGTATGACACAAAAGGCATTTGCAAAGAAGTTAGGGGTTGCAGAGAAATTTATAAATGAAGTTGAAACAGGAAGAAGAATTGTACAGGAATCATTTATAGATAAGGCTGCTAAAATTTTAAAAGTAGATTTAAATGATGTAAGTATGGTAGTGACTGATGAAGCATTAATGGAAGAGAGAAAAACTTATGCTGTAGTTAATAAGAAGCCATCAAAAATTGAAACTGAAGAAGTATGGGATAATGCATTTTCATCTGTTTTAAAGAATGTTCCAATTTATGATTATAGTTTGAAAAATGTTAAAGGGAAAATAGAGTTACCTATCCATTCAAATAAGGTAGAAGGTTTTCCGCAGGATAAAGTTATGTATTTAGAAATTCAGGATAATGAAATGTCTGGGTTTAGAATGATGCAAGGAGATTTAGCCTTTGCTCATTTAGTAAAGGAAGTAAGTAATAATGGAATATTCTTAGTTGATTATAAGGGAAATAGAAAAATAAGACAAATAAAGAGTCTTGGAAATTCTAAGTTATTACTTGTAAGCAACGGAGGAACTCTTATGACTGAGACTTTAGAAAGTAAAGAAATATCAGTAATTGCAAAATTAGAAAGAGTAGAGATTAGATTGTAATAAAGTGCTTAATTGCACTTTTTTTTTGTTAATACAAAAAACATATATAAGCATATACTATATAAAGCAATTTTATGTGGGGTTGATAATATAGAAACTAAGTATTTAAATAAGAATTATTTAGGATTATTAAAAAATTTCCCAGCACAGGTTTTAGGAAAATTGAATATATCAAATAGTTTTTTATCACAAAATATAGAGCCACAAATAGAGGTTGTTATCATTTCTGGGGATAGTGTGGATAAAGTATCAGAATCTGTGGATAAGTTGGGAGGGAAGTATGAGGATTTAGGATATAATTTCGGAATTGTAGTAATTCCTGTGGATAAGTTGATAGATTTAGCGTTAAATCCTCTTATTCAATATATAGAATTGCCTAAAAGCTTATATATTACAGATGATCAAGCTAATAGAGTATCATGTATTCCACAAGTTGTAAGTTCATACGATTTGGATGGACAAGGGGTATTAGTTGGTTTTATAGATACTGGTATAGATTATACTCATCCTGCATTTATAAATGATGATGGAACCACTAGAATTAAATATATTTATGATTTAGAGCAAGGGGGAAAAATATATGATAGTGAAATAATAAATAAAGCATTACAGGCAACAGATCCATTTTCAATAGTTAATTCTGTAGATATAGTTGGGCACGGAACACATGTAGCTGGTATTGCTTGTGCTGGTGGAAAAATAGATAAAAAATTTTATGGTGTAGCACCTAAAAGTTCTATAGCAATGGTTAAGGTTGCAAGAACTAGATTTGCACTTAGTAGTCAAATAATGCGAGGTCTTAAATTTTTAAGAGATAAGTCAAAAGAGTTGGGATTACCATTAGTTATTAATATGAGTTTGAGTACAAATGATGGAGCACATAATGGTAGTAGTCTATTAGAGCAATATATAAGTATAACAGCAATTTTAGAAAGGGAGACTATAGTAATTGCAGCAGGAAATGAAGGTGAAGCCGCACATCATATTTCAGGTGAATTAAAAGCTGTAAATGAAATTTATTTTAATGTTGGGGATGTAGAGACTATTATAGCATTAAACATATATAAATCTATTTTACCAGAAGTTAGTATAGAGATTATATCTCCTTCTGGAATAAGCAGTGGAGAAGTATTTTTAGCAGAAGGATTTAGAGAAGGTAGGATAGGTGGCAGTGTTTATCAAATGTATAACACAGGAGCTAAGCCTTTTGATATTAGTGGAGAAATAGGAATAATACTTAGTGGTGTCAATGAGTTTGTAACATCTGGTCAATGGAAGCTAATAATTAAAAGAGTTAATAATTATACGGGAATTTTTAATATATGGTTACCAATATCAGAAGGATTAAATGTAACTACAAAATTTTTAGATCCAACAATAGATAATACATTAGGAATTCCAGCTACAGTAAATAATATTATTTCTGTTGGAAGTTATAACTATCTAACTAATAATATATCACCATTTAGTGGTAGAGGAAATCAGTATGTTGGTCAATATATTAAACCAGATATAGTAGCTCCAGGAGAAAATATTTATTCTACAATTCCTGATAAATCATTTGATAGAAAAACAGGAACATCAATGGCTACACCGAATGTTACTGGGATATGTGCATTAATGATGCAATGGGGAATAGTAAAACAAAATGATCCTTATCTTTATGGAGAAAGGTTAAAGTATTATCTAGTTGTTGGTGCAAAGAAGGAAAGAAGGGATGTAATTTATCCGAATCCAGCTTGGGGCTATGGTGAAGTTTGTGCATATAATAGTTTGAAATTAACTATGAATCAATTAGGAGCTAGATATGATGAATTAACTAGGCAGGATGAACCTAAGAATAATTCAAATATAAGTACAGATGTAACTGAAAAATCTTCATCTGACCCTAATATAGTAAATAGCTCTAATAATGAAGGAATAAATAATATGATATCAAATACTGTAAGCGATAGTAAAGTAAATCAGAATAATATTGTTCTATTAATAGAGGTGGCTAATAAAAAAAGATTTGAGGAGATACTTTCAATTCCTGGGGTAAAAGGAGTAATGATATCTGAGGCTTTTGCAATAATAATAACTCCTATTGATAAAGTTGAAGAAATAAGAAAATTAGCTAATAATATAGTTGATTTTGATTTAACGCCGATATTAACATTAAGCGAGATATCTCCTATTGATGCAAGTGGGGCACCAGATTTTAATAATAATCCATATTTAAGGTTAAATGGAAGGGGAGTTCTAGTAGGAATAATTGATACTGGTATAGATTATTTAAGTGAAGAATTTCAAAGGGAAGATGGAACATCTAGGGTATTTAGAATATGGGATCAAACTTTAACTAATCAAGATAAAGAAATTTATGGTATAAAATATGGAAGAGAATATACAGAGGAACAAATAACAGAAGCTATATCAGCTAAAGCAAAAGGAGAAGATCCTTATGCTATAGTTGAATCAAAAGATGAAGTAGGGCACGGAACTATGGTAGCAGGAATTATTGGAGGTAGGGGAATTAATCCAGAATTAAAAGGAGCTGCCCCGGATTGTGAATTTGTTATAGTAAAGTTGCAAAAAGCAAATGAATATGAACTAAAAGAAGCTTATATAGATACTAAAAAACAAGGATATACACCTTGGAATGTACTTTTAGGGTTACGATATGCAGGTTCTGTAGGAAATGAACTTAATAGACCTATAGTTATATATATACCACTTGGTACTAATATGGCATCGCATTCCGGTGAGGGTATTATAGAAAGACCGATAGAAAACTATTCAAGGCAGGTAGGAACGATTGTAGTAACTAACACTGGAAATCAAGGAAATACGGAAACTCATGTTGAAGGGATAATTGAAGCTAATGATGATGTTAAAGATATTGAACTTAGAGCAGGAAAAAATCAAAGAATATTACCAATTCAAATATATATAAATAAGCCTAATATTGTAACATTATCAATAGTATCACCATCAGGAGAGATTATTGATAATTTAACATCGAAATTGGCTAGAAACGAAAAAATAAAATTTACTTATGAAGGCACGGAAATGATTATAAATTTTAGTAGTCCTGATTATGTAACAGGAGATTCTTTAATTATTATTAAAGCAAGTAATTTAAGAGAAGGAATATGGAAGTTTAGGTTAAAGGGTAAGTATATAGTTGATGGAAAGTATTATGCTTGGATTCCACAACGAGAATTATTAGAAGAAGATACCAAGTTATTAAACTCTACAGAGATTACAACATTAACAGTACCAAGTACAGTAAATGGGGCAATTAGTGTAGCTTATTATAATCAAAATAATAATTCAGTTGTAAGTGAATCAGGTAGAGGATATACAAGAGATAATAGAATAAAACCTGATATAGCGGCAGGAGGTATAAATGCAACTATTATTAAACCAGGGGGAGGAATAGGAGTTGCAAGCGGAGGTTCTGTAGCAGGAGCCGTAGTAGCAGGTGGATGTGCTTTAATTTTACAATGGGCAATAGTTAATAAAAATCAAGAATCAATATATACTCCTCAAGTAAAGACCTACATCATTGCCGGGGCAAAAACAAGAAGTGGAGATATTTATCCAAATAGAGAGTGGGGATATGGGACCTTTAGCTTGCAAGGAGTATTCGATACAATAAAAGAAATTTATCAAGAAAAAGATAGTGCTAGAAATGAAGAGAATTATGACGAATACAGTATTGGAAATTTATTTATTAGAAGGCCTAAATAGATATAGTGTTAGTAACTAAAGCTGAATGAAAAGCATATTAATATTAATGGATTAATATATTGAGGAGTAATTATGGCTGATAAAGGTAGATTAAAAATACAATGTTTTGTAGGTGATACGTATATACCAGTAGATGGAAGTAAGGCAGTATTAGTACCATCTACAGGACAGAAGGGGGATAGTAAGGAGGTAAATTTAGTAACAAATTCATCAGGTGAATCGCAAACAATAGAATTAGATGCTCCTCCTTTAGAGTATTCACAACAACCATCACAACCTACACCATATAGTTTATATGATTTAAAAATTGAAAGGGATGGATTTGAAACACTTGTTATAAATGGGGTTCAGGTCTTTCCGACGCAAACAGCTATACAACAATGTCAATTAATAAAAAGTAATAGAAGAGGTCCATCAAGAGCAGAGGTAATAAATATTGGACCTAACACATTAAATGGAGATTATCCAGCAAAAATTCCAGAAGAGGTTGATAAACCATTACCACCACCAACTAGTGGAGTAGTACTTCCTAAACCAGTAGTTCCAGAATTTATAACTGTTCATACAGGTACACCAAGTAATGATTCAGCACCAAATTATAAGGTTCTATATAAGGATTATATTAAAAATGTAGCATCTTGTGAGATTTATTCAACGTGGCCTGAAAGTACAATAAGAGCTAATATATATGCGATAATATCTTTTACATTAAATAGAATTTATACAGAATGGTATAAGGGAAAAGGTAAAAACTACGATATTACAAATTCAACAGCATATGATCATGCTTTTACTTATGGAAGAAATATTTATGACAGTATAAGTGTGGTTGTTGATGATATTTTTTCAAGCTATATAAGAAGGATGGGAAGAAAACAACCATTATTAACACAATATTGTGATGGTAAGAATGTTCAATGTCCAGGATGGATGACTCAGTGGGGAAGCAAATATTTAGGTGATCAAGGCAAAACACCTTATGAGATATTAACAAATTATTATGGAAATGATATAGAATTAGTTACTGCAGAAATTGTAAAAGGAAGTCCAAGTTCTTATCCAGGATATGATTTAACTATAGGATCTAGTGGTTCAGAAGTTGAAACAATTCAAAATCAATTAAATAGAATAGCTCAAAACTATCCATTAATACCTAAGTCTGCAGTTGATGGAGTATATGGTCAAAAGACTCAAGAAGCGGTTAAGGTATTCCAAAGTGTATTTAACTTACCACAAACAGGAGTTGTAGATTATGCAACCTGGTATAAGATATCAGATGTTTATGTTGGTGTAACAAGAATTGCAGAATTAAGATCATCTGTTAATCAAAAAGTATTTGTTCCACCACTATCATTTGATATCATGAACTCAAAAGAAATACCGAAAATAAACTACTTTGACGCTTAATTGAATAAAACTTCGAACTACAGTGAGGATGAAAATGGAATATTACTTTTACGGGAAGTAGTGAAGTTTTGAATTTAAATTTATATAATTGATTCTGTAAAATTTGCTAAAGCTTCAAATGTTAAAAACTTCTTCAGGCAAGTTTTACTACATAAATTATTAAATTATACAGCTCAATTTCAATGCTTCCCTCCAAATTAATATTTCATTTTTTATCTTCACTGTTTTTCTTAGTTCCCCACCATATAGTTAACAATTCTTGCTACAAATTTGTATGATAAGTTGTTAATTTTAGGGGAAATCAGCTTTAAATTATAAATTAAAGTTTTAAAGCCATTGATTTTCAGAAAAGTGGTATCTAAGTTTTAGTTCGCAATTTAACTATTAAGCTCGGATTTATGTTTATAATAGAAATAAATACATTGTGTTATAAATATTAAGCTAAGTAAACCAAAAAGAGGATAGAGTGTTGAGATTAAATTTGAAAATCCAATTTGTGATATTGGTAGAGCTACAGCTAAAACAATAAAGATTCCTTTTTTAAATTTAATATTAAAAGTTTGTTCTAATGTTTTACTAATTGAGTAAACATCTGAAACTTCGGTAGAGAACATTTCAAGCCAAATTATTACTAATAATAGAGCTTGAATAACAGTTCCAAATCTTTGGGCAACTAGAAGTAATGGTATTTCAAGTTCAAATATATATGGTTGATTAGCTAGCAACAATAAGTTAATAGCTCCAGATAATAATGTTAGGCCTAAAGCCCCAAATGCAACTCCGTAAACCATTATCTTAGAATTTTTAGTTTCATTACTTAATGGAACTAATACACCAGAACAGCAAAGTATGTTATATCCTGCATAAAGTATTGTAGAAACAAAAACACCTTTTTTAGGAGGTTCAAAGCTAGCAATATGTTGTAATGAAATAGAGTCTTTACAAAATAAAAAATATAGCACTAGAATAAGAGTAATTGTACCTAATAAAGCTGGAACAATAAATGAATTTACTTCAATAAGACCTTCGGTATCTCTTAATAAAAATATACAAGCTATACATAGCATAATTAGAGAACCAATAATTTTTGGGATACCAAAAAATTGATTAATTAAAGCACCACTTCCAGCTAGAATAATTGATGCACTAGAAATTAAATAAAAGGTTGTTATTATTCCTGTTATTTTACCTAATAAATTAGGACTTATTATTTTTAGAACATCGCTATAAGAGTTAAGACTATATTTAATACCTATTTTAGCTATTATTGACCCCATCAATACATAAAACACTCCACAAAAGAGTATTCCCAAAAAACTAGTCAAACCAAAAGAGGTAAAAAATTGAGTAATTTCTTTACCGGAAGCAAGTCCAGCGCCTACAACTGTTCCAATAAATACAACAGCAATTTGAAAAATCTTAGTGAAATCCTTTTTCACGTATATCCCCCCAATATATTTCTAATATCTAATATATAAAGGTTACAGTACAATTATTCTTTTTTTGTGAATAAGCTATATTTTATTAGGAAAAATAAATTTAAGAGTAATAAAAGTATATAAGGAGATTGATATGGTTAATTTTAAAAGAGTTTTAAGTAGCATATTGATTTTAACAATTAGTTTATTAATAGGATGTACTAAGATAAATGAGAATACGGAAGCAAACATAGATTTATTTGATGTATTCAAAGGAAAGGATTTAGCAACTAATTATTTAATAAATATTAGAAATGGTGATATAGCAAAAGCTAATGATATTTGTGAAAGTGAGTTAATTAAGGAGAATGTTAGTATATCAGAAGGAGTTTCTGATATAACAGGATTTCAATTAGATAAAACTATAGTAAGTAGTGAGTTTGGATATTATATTTTTAATGTTATTAGAGATTCAAGTATTGAACCTAAGAGTAACTTAGAAAGTTATATTATCAAGGTAAATAGAAATGATGAAAATTATAGTATAGCAGAAATAAACTCAAAGACAGAAAGAGAATTATACATAAATAATAATTCATTAAGAATAATTGGAGAAAAGGGTGGTAAAAGTAGCTTAATAATAAGCTTGAATAATATTCCTAAGGATACATATTTAAGAGAAAATAAGATTATGCTATACAAGGAAAAAGTACCTAATAATAACTTTGGAAAAGTAGTTTTGGGATTTACTGGTCAAAAGGTGGCTATTTCGACTATAGATGATAAGAATACATTTATTTGTATTGCTTATATTGATAATTCATTAATGAAAGACGGAGTTGATGATATATCTCAAGACACAGCATCTCAAGGTTCAACACTAAATAGTCTGCAAGAAGTTTTAGAAAAGCCAGTTACAAGTAAAATTGTATCAGTAGATTTATTAAATAATATAAAAATAGATGATTTTATATTTTCTAAAGAGGATGATAATATAGCGGTTAATTATAAAAATCAAAGTGGGATAAGTAGATTAAATATATATAAGGCTGATGATGGAAAAGCTGTAGATGCTAAATTAGATGATATTTTTAATAAAGATATATATAATGTTAAAGCTGGATATTTTGATGGAGATAAATTAATAATGGATGTTTATAAATCTGATGGTAGTATTGATGATATTACAGGTAAATACAGTTTTAATATGAAAAGCGAAGAAATGATTAAATTGTAATTAATTAATAAGTAATTTATAATATAGTAAAAAATAAAAGAGGTTAATGCTTATATGCGTTACCTCTATTTTAATTACATTATTTAATATTAAAATAAATGTATTAATATAAATAGCTATTAATATAAGGAGAGAAAAATGATAAAAGAGTGGAATGGAAAAAGATATCACAGTTTAAATTATTTCCTAAGAAATAAATTTGGAGAAAAGATATATAAAATATCACTAGATGGGGGATTTACATGCCCTAATAGAGATGGAAAAGTAGCAAAGGGAGGTTGTACTTTTTGTAGTGCAAGAGGTTCAGGAGATTTTGCTGGAAGTAGAATACTATCTATCACAGAACAGTTTGAAGACCGAAAAGAAATGATGGAAAAGAAGTGGAAGGATGGTAAGTATATTGCTTATTTTCAGGCTTATACAAACACATATGCTCCAGTTGAGGAACTAAGAAGAAAATATGAAGAAGCATTAGCTCAAAAAAATGTTATTGCTTTATCTATAGGAACAAGACCTGATTGCTTAGATGATGATGTTTTAGATTATCTTGAAGAATTAAATAAAAAAACTTATCTTTGGGTTGAATTAGGATTACAAACTATAAATGACAAAACAGCACATAATTTTAATAGAGGTTATGATTTTGAAACCTTTGATAGTAGTTTAAAGAAATTACAGGAAAGAGGAATTGAAGTTGTTGTACATACTATATTTGGACTTCCAGGAGAAACTAAAGAGGATATGCTAAAGACCGTAGATTATGTTGCACATTCAGGGGCTCAAGGAGTTAAATTCCATTTGTTACATCTGATGCAGGGAACTAAGATGGTAGAACAATATGAAAGTGGAGAATTACAACTTCTAAGTAGAGAGGATTATATCGATTTAATATGTAAGAGTGTAGCTATGATACCAGAAGATATGGTAGTTCATAGACTAACAGGTGATGCACCAAGACAAAGCTTAGTTGGGCCAATGTGGAGTTTGAAAAAATGGGAAGTATTAAATGATATTGATAAAGCACTTGTAGATAATAATATTTGGCAAGGAAAAGATTTTAAATAATTTTAATTTTATAGATATATTAATAGCGGCTGTACAAATAATTTTTGCAACAGTCGCTTTTTAATTTATAATATATCTAAGAGAACTCCTACTCTGTTTTATGTTAGTGGGGATAAGTTAGGTTAATAAAATTAAAGTTTTATAGTGTTCTTTTATGGAACAAAGAGAGATGAATTTAAGTCTAATGGATGAAGGGAGCGAATAGTTTGGAGGCTTCAATAGATAATCTAAGTAAAGATGAATTGATAATGGAAGTTAAAAGGGCAAAAAGAGGCGATAAGGATGCTTTTTGTAACTTAATTAGAATAAATAAGGTCGCATTATATCGAGTGTCTAAATCTATATTAAGTAAGGAAGAAGACATAGAGGATGCAGTTAGTGAGGCTATATTAAAGGCGTATAAAAATATAAAAACATTGAAGGATGAAGCCTTTTTTAAAACTTGGTTAATAAGAATAGTTATAAATGAAAGTAATAATTTATATAAAAAGCGATTTAGAGAAGTAGCGGTAGATAAAGATCACTTTAAAAATATAAGGATTAATGATAGTTATAAAGATTTATCTTTATATAATGCAATTAATTCTTTAGATGATGAATTAAGAACTACAACAATATTATTTTACTTTGAGGATATGAAATATAAGGATATAGCAAAAGTCCTTAATGTAAGGGAAGGAACTATAAAGTCCAGGTTATCTAGAGCAAAAGAAAAGCTATATAATATTTTAAAGGAGGAGCTTCATGGATAAATTTGATAAATATTTAGAAAATAAAAGTGAAAATGAAAAGCAAGAGTTTGACTTACCAAAATCTTTTGAATATAAACTTGAAGAAACTCTAGAAAATTTAGATAAGGAAAAACAAGAGAAAACTAATAGATGGTATAATAACAAGAAATTATGGACTACTGCTGCATGTTTTGCATTTATATTTATAGCTGGAATGTCAGTAAAATATGGAGTTGATTTTAATAAGTCAGATTCTATAGAAAAAAGTTTAGATAATCAAATTGCAAGATATAGTGGAGATATTCCTGAGATAGCTAGTAATAATGAATCTGAAGCTAGAAGTGCCGTTGATAATGATACACAAAAAAGAATACCAGAAGAGTTTAGTTTACAAGATACATTAGGAGATAGTTTTATAGATTCTACTAATATTGATAAAGTAATAATTAAGAATATAATAGATGGAAACACTTATAAGTCTATAGATAATAAAATAGATATAGATAATATTATTGAATTTATAAATAATATTTCTAAAGAAAAAGTTCCAGAACAATTATTAGGAGAATGGGATTTTTTAATTCAGACTAATGGGTTAGAAAGTAATCATACTATAATTATTAAGGATTATATTATGAATATAGATGATAAATATTATAAAATAAATCCTGAGGAAATTAATAGTTTTAAAGATATGTATAATAATTTAAATTATGATGAAAATACGATACCTTATTGTAACTATTAATTTATATGTGACTAGGTTAAGATGATGAATAAATATTTTAGTTATAATACTAAAAAGATAAAATTTATAAAAGTATTAAGTTTAATAGCATTTGGAATACTTATTATATTTTTGATTATGAAAAAAATTTCTTCAATTACTGGAAGTATTTGTTTAATAAGGGGTGTTGTAGGAGTTCCATGTCCATCATGTGGTATGAGTAGGGCTATTACAGAAGTAATTAATGGAGATATTATAAAAGCATTTAAATTTCATCCATTATTTTGGTTACCATTTGTAGTAATATTACTTTTAGTTCTTAAAAGAAAATATTTTAAATGTATATTAATAATAGCTATTATTTTATTAATAACAGTATATATTATAAGAATGGTAATTTTATTTCCTACTGTAGAACCTATGAAATATAATGAAAAAGCAATATTTAATCAGTTATAAGTTAGCAAGGTTGATAAGTAACAATTTAATGAATAAATTCAGCTTAGGCTGAATTTTAAATATATATGTAGAAACTCCTTAAAGAGTTTCTACATTAAATTATCACTTAATTAATCTTAAACTACTTGGAATATAAAGAATTTTAAGTAGTATGATTCATCAGAATTCCAAAGAATTGGATGGTCTGAACTTTGAGTTCTAACTTCAATTTGTCTTAATGTTTTTCTTGCATCATGAGCAGCTTCAAGTACGGTTTTCTTTAATTGTTCTTCACTCATATAATGAGAGCATGAACAAGTAGCAAAATACCCTCCAGATTTAACCATCTTTAATCCTCTAAGATTAATTTCTTTATAACCTCTAATTGCAGCATTAACAGTATTTCTAGATTTAGTAAATGCAGGAGGATCTAAAATAACAACATCATATTGCTTACCTTCTCTTGACCAATCTCCAAGAACATCGAAAGCATTATGGCATTCAAATTTAACTGTATCTTGTAGGTTATTTAGCTCTGCATTTCTTGTTGCACAGTCTACTGCATGTTGAGATACATCAATTCCTAAAACTGATTTTGCACCCGCAATACCTGCATTTAAGGCAAATGAACCAGTATGAGTAAAGCAATCTAAAACATCTCTACCTTTACAAATTTTATGCATTGCAGCTCTATTTTCTTTTTGATCTAAAAAGAATCCTGTTTTTTGACCATTTTCTAAATCAACTATGTATTTAACTCCATTTTCAATAATTTCAACATTAGTATCAAAGGCTGGGGTTAAGAAGCCTTTAGTTTGTTCTAAGCCTTCAATTTCTCTAGTTTTTATATCACTTCTTTCATATACACCTTTAGCATTGTATTCTTCCACTAATATTTTAACTATTAAGTCTCTATATTTATCCATTCCTAAAGTAGAAATTTGTATTACATAATAATCCTCAAATTTATCTACAGTTAATCCAGGAAGAAAATCTGCTTCTCCAAATATAAATCTGCAAGAAGAAGTGTCAATGACAGTTTTTCTGTAATCCCATGCAGCAGCAAATCTTTTTTTGAAGAAAGCTTCATCTATTTCTTCATTTATATCCCTTGTCATTATTCTAATTGTTATTTTACTTTTATCGTTTATGTAACCTTTACCTATGAAGTAATTTTTATGATTATATACTTCAACTATGTCTCCATTTTCATAGTCACCATCATATTCATTTATTTCATCTATGTATATCCAAGGACGACCTTGCTCAGCTCTTTTATTTTTTCCTTTATGTAAGAAAAATTTACTACTCATTATTTACATCTCCTTATTTTAAATCTTATAAAATTATAACATAACTATTAAATAACAGTGTAAATTTTACTTATAAAATAATTTACTATTTCTATATGTAAATTAATATAAAATTTGTAATAAATAGATAAAAATATATGAATTTCGTAATGAGAACTTATATTAAAATAATAAAATTTGATTTTTAAATAGGTTATGACAGTAAAATGATTAAAAAGATAAAAAAATAGTGAATAAAGTGTTAAAAAAAATAGGGATTGATAATTGACTTAATAAAAAACCTATGATATATTTAACAATATATAAAATGTAATAAACTGTAATATAATAAAGTAAATTACAAAAAAGGAACAAAATTATTGGGGGATAATTTCTATAAGGTTTTTATAGATTATTATATAAATTTTAGAAATATAAAAAGGGGGAAATTTATTATGAAAAGAAAGATACTTGCAGTATTATTATCGGCCACTATGTTACTAACTGTAGCAGGGTGTGGTAATAGTAAAAGCAATGAAGGAAGTAGTACGGATAATGGAACTACTAGCAGTAGCAGCAGTAATACATTAGTTATCGGTACTCAAACATTTAATGGAGTATTTAATCCATTCTTTTACACATCAGCTTATGATGCACAAGCATTTGAAACAGTTTTTACACAGGTTTGTGAAAGAGATGAAAATAATGAATTGATAGATAAGGCTGGTAGTATAAGTTCAGAAGAAGTAACAGCAGAGGATGGAAGTGTACAAACTTTATATACTATTAAGTTAAAAGATGGAATGACATACCATGATGGAAAGCCTGTAACTATTGATGACTTAATATTTTCTTATTATGTATATGCAGACCCTACATATGATGGAATGTCATCATTTGTTTCAGCAGTAGATATTGTAGGAATGAAGGAATATTATTATGATGATGCTAATTATTCAACAAAAGTAGCAGAAATCAATGCTCAAGCTGCTGAAAAAGCTGGAAATGAAGAAAGCTTTATGCAATTTTTAATTGAATCAAATTGCGATGGTTGGTATGCAGGGGATCCAAATGGAGATCCAGGAGATGGAACAACTTTCGTTGAGTACTTAAAAAATGAAGGTTATGATGCTGATAGCGTTGCATCTGATAGTGATAAATTCTTAGAATTATTAGCTAAATGTGAATATGAGAAATATAAAGATAACTATGATGCAGTTTCATGGTGGGTAAGTAAATTATCTGAGGATTATATAAATGCAGGTCTTGCAGATGGGATTGATGTTGAAACAATTACTGGTATAACAAAAGTTGATGATTTAACTTGTACAGTATTGGTAAATGGAGTAAATATTACAGCAGATCGTCAATTAACTTTAAACCCTATAACTCCAAAGCATTACTATGATGCTGAATTTACTAAAGGGGATTTATCAAAAATAAAATCTAAGAATGATTCACCAATGGGATCTGGTCCATACAAATGGGTTGGATATGACAATAACGTTGTATCTGTTACTAAATTTGATGATTATTTTTTAGGTACTCCTAAAATTGAAAATATTAAATATCAAGTAGTTGATGAAGAGCAAAAAGTAAATGCTGTTATTTCAGGTGATATTGATATCACTGATCCAAGTGCTTCTTTAGAGATAATGGAAGAATTGGAAGCTAACGAAATTAAATACTCTTTGATTGGTAATCCAGGTTATGGATACATTGCAATTTCTGCCAAGAGAATTCCAGATTTAAAAGTTCGTGAAGGTTTAATGCATTTAATGACTAGAGAACAAGCCATTGCTACTTATTATGGTGAATTAGCAGAAGTTATTGAAAGACCAATGACTCCAACATTAGCTGAATATCCACAAGATGCTAAGGAATATTGGGGATATGATAAAGATAAGGCATTAGAATGTTTCAAAGAGGCTGGATACGAGCAAGTTAATGGCAAATTAGTTAAGGATGGAAAACAATTAAGCGTTGAAGTTGGTATCGGTAGTGCAGCATCTCATCCATCTACACCAATATTAACTCAAATGAAATCAGATATGGAGGAATTAGGAGCTGAATTAATTGTTAGTGACCTTGACTTCTCAATTTTAAATAATCGTCAACAAAATGATGATATAGATATGTGGGTTATGGCTTGGGGTAATTCTACTGACTGTGATTTAACTCAATTATTCGGTAGTGAATTCGTAAAAGCTGGTGGTTCTAATAGAACTTGGGTACAAGATGAAAAAGTAGATGATTTATTAAAACAAGTAATGCAGACTCTTGATTTTGATGAAAGAAAAGCATTAGTAAAAGAAGAGTTAGATCAAATTATGAGTTGGGCTACTTATATGCCAGTTTACCAACGTAAAAACTTATGGATTTACAACGGGAATACAGTTAATGTAGATACAATTCCAGAAAATACTTCAACTTACTATAACTATGTAAATGAAATTCATTTATTAGAGTTAAAGTAGTTCTATAGTATTTAGGTATGAGGATGTTTTAATTAGCATCCTCATATTTTGATATATATGAATTGAAATTAGATAGTTATAGAGCTTATTAATTATGTTTAATATTTTAATAATTTTAATATAAACGAAAGAGGTGTATTATGAAGCAATATATTATACGTCGTGTGTTAATTAGTATTGTAGTTCTTTTTGGAGTATCTTTTTTAATCTATGGAATATTACGTTCTATGCCTGGAGATTTTGTTGAGCAAATGACTTCAGGAAATCCTAGTATAACTGCAGAGCAAAAAGAATTATTGAGAGAATCTTATGGTTTAAATGGTGGTGTTATTGAAGGGTATGTGAGTTGGATTAAAAATGCTATTAAAGGTGATTTTGGAATATCTTTTCTTTATTCAAAGCCTGTTACAGAGGTAATATCAAGTAGAATGTGGACATCATTTTCGTTAGCAGCAATAGCGTTTGTTATAGAGCTTTGTATTGCTATTCCATTAGGAATTATATCAGCAACTAAACAATATACAAAAACGGATTATGCTATAGTTTTTTTAGCTTTAGCAGGTATATCTTTACCAAGTTTCTTTTTAGCAGCAGTATTACAAAGAATTTTTGCAATGGGATTAGGTTGGTTACCTTTATCAGGTATGGTTACAGCTAGAGAAAACTTTACAGGATTTAGATTGACATTAGATATTGGATATCATTTTATTCTTCCTATTACAGTATTTGCGATTATAGGTATGGGTAGTTGGTTAAGATATGTTAGAACTAATATGTTAGAAGTTTTAAATGCTGATTATATAAGAACTGCACGTGCAAAAGGATTATCAGAACATAAAGTTATATATAAACATGGATTTAGAAACACATTAATTCCAATAGTAACATTCATTGGTGGTACAATACCAAGTCTATTTGCTGGAGCTATTATAGCTGAAGGTATATTCTCAATTCCTGGTTTAGGAAAAGCTGCACTTGATGCAGTTAATAGTAAGGATTTACCTTTCTTAATGGGATATTTAATGTTTATGGCAGTACTTACGCTAGTTGGAACATTAATTTCTGATATCCTGTATGCAGTAGTTGATCCGAGAGTTAGATATAATTAGGAGGGGTTTTGATGTTAACTTCAGAGGAAATTAAAAATACAAATCAAGCTAATCAAGAAGAACAAGATATATTTGAACAAAATCAAATAATTCAAACTCCAGGTCAATTAATAATGAAAAGATTTTTAAGAAATAAACTAGCTATTTTAGGAGTATGTATTATTTTAGCGATTTCTCTTTTCTCATTTGTAGGACCTTTTTTTTCACCTTACGGAGAATATGAAATATTTTATATAAATCAAACAAATGGTCAAGAAATAAGAATGACAGATACAGATAAGATTAAAGAAAAAAATGTAGGTGTTAATGTTAAGGCACCTATGTCAATAGCTCATCCATTAGGAACGGATGCGGATGGACGTGATGTATTAACTAGGCTTATGTATGGAGGAAGAATATCTCTTGTATTTAGTGTTGTTGTAACAATAATAGAGTTATTGCTAGGAGTAACTCTAGGAGGTGTAGCAGGATACTATGGTGGGAAAATAGATATGATAATTATGAGATTGGTAGATATCTTTTACTGTATACCATTTTTCCCATTAATGTTAGTTACAGCATCATTAATGTCTGCCTTTGGAATTAAGCCACAATCAAAAATTTATTTTTTAATGATAGTAATGGGGGTATTTAACTGGTCTGGTGTTGCTAGAATGGTGCGTGGCCAAATACTATCTATTCGTGAAATGGATTATATGCAAGCAGCAGAGGCTTGTGGACTTAGTGTACCACGTAAAATATTTAAACACTTAATACCAAATGTTACTCCAGTAATTATTGTAATGGCAACTATGGACCTTGGTTCATTTATATTAACGGAATCTGCACTAAGTTTCTTAGGAGTAGGACTTGCATTCCCATATGCTTCATTAGGTAATATGGTTAACGCAGTTAATAGTTCTATAATAATGAAAAATTATTTAAATATCTGGTTACCACCAGGAATATTAATTTTATTTATAGTTATGGCATTTAACTTTATTGGTGATGGTTTACGTGATGCATTTGATCCAAGGATGAAAAGGTAGGTGAGCTTAGATGGAAATGACAAAAAAAGAATTTAATAAGCAACAAAAAGCTAAAATGAAAGAAATTAAAAAATTCAATGCTAAGATGTATAAAAAGTATAATAAAGAAAAGAAAATTAAGAATGTGCCAGAGTCTTATTATACAACTACTATGAGTGATGAAAATAATATATTAGAGTTTAACAATTTACAAACTCATTTCTTTACTGATACTGGAACTGTAAAAGCCGTCGATGGTGTGTCTTTTAGTATTCCTAAAGGAGCAACAGTAGGTGTTGTTGGGGAATCAGGTTGTGGAAAATCTGTAACAAGCTTATCTATAATGAGATTATTACAGGGACCACAAGGTCAAATCGTAGGTGGGGAAATAAAATTTAATTGTAAAAATAGAGGAAAAGCAATAGATATTACTAAATTGCCTTTAACAGAAATGCAAAAAATTCGTGGAAATGAAATTTCAATGATTTTCCAAGAACCTATGTCAAGTTTAAATCCTGTATTTACTATAGGGGATCAATTAGCTGAACCAATAGTGTTACATAATCCAAAAATGAAAAAGGATGAAGTTAATACAAAGGTAATTGATTTATTAAAATTAGTAGGTATAGCTAATCCAGAAGGAATAGTTAAGAGATATCCCCATGAACTAAGTGGAGGAATGAAGCAAAGAATAGTAATTGCAATGGCGTTATCTTGTAATCCACAATTAATTGTTGCTGATGAGCCGACTACTGCTCTTGATGTTACTATTCAAGCACAGGTTTTAGAGTTACTTCATGATTTAAAGTGTAAAATTAATGCCTCTATTATGCTTATTACTCATGATCTTGGAGTTGTGGCTAGTATGTGTGATTATGTTGTAGTTATGTATGCTGGTAGAGTTATTGAAAAGGGAACAGTACATGAAATATTTAAAGATCCTAAACATCCTTATACAATAGGATTAATAAAATCATTACCAAGTATGAATTCAGAAAATGAAAAATTATATTCTATTCCAGGAAATGTTCCTAATCCAATTAATATGCCAAATCATTGCTACTTTAAAAATCGTTGTGATGAATGTTTTGAAACATGTTTTGGTGATTATCCTTCTATGAAGAAAATAACAGAAACGCATGAAGTAAGCTGTCATCTTTACGAGTAGGGCAGAAAGGGAGGTAAAATATGAGTAACGAAAATATTTTAGAAGTTAGAAATTTAAAGAAACACTTTCCTATAAAAGCCGGAGTATTTCAACACGTTGTTGGACATGTTAAATCAGTAGATGGTGTATCTTTTGATATAAAAAGGGGACAAACATTTGGTTTAGTAGGTGAATCAGGATGTGGTAAAACTACAACAGGTAGAACCATATTAAGATTAACAGAGCCTACTGAAGGTGAAGCAATATTAAATGGAAAAGATATTTTTAAAATGTCTAAAAAGGAACTTCAAAAAATTAGGCCAGAAGTTCAAATTATTTTCCAAGATCCATATTCTTCATTAGATCCACGTATGCCAGTAGGTGAAATTATTGGTGAAGCAGTTAGAGCTCACAACATAGTTCCAAAAGAACAATACAGAGATTATATAATGCAAATAATGAAGGATTGTGGTTTAAGACCTTATCATATTGATCGTTATCCACATGAGTTTTCAGGAGGACAACGTCAACGTATATGTATTGCGCGTGCATTAGCTCTTAATCCAAGCTTAATAATTGCTGATGAGCCTGTAAGTGCGTTGGACGTGTCTATTCAAGCGCAGATAATAAATCTTATGAAAGAACTTCAAGAAAAGAGAGGAATATCTTATCTTTTCATATCACATGATTTATCAGTAGTAAAATATATTTCTGATGTTATTGGTGTAATGTATTTAGGAAATTTAGTTGAAATGGCACCTAAGGATGAGTTATTTAAAAGTCCAATGCATCCATATACAAAGGCATTATTAAGTGCAGTTCCAGTTCCGGATCCTGATGTAAAGATGGATAGAACTATATTAGAAGGTGACCTACCATCACCTGCAAATCCGCCAGTTGGATGTAAATTTAATACTCGTTGCCCAGAGTGTATGGATATATGTAAAAAAGAGCAACCTGAATTAAAATTAAAGAAGAATGGTCATAAAATAGCATGTCATTTATATGATAATGAATAACTTAAATATAATGATATAAAAAGTCGCAGGAAAGTCTGTGGCTTTTTGTTTTAGTGACAATGTATAATTTATATATAATAAATTTATAGATAGGTAGATTAAGTATGAATTATGTTTATATTTTACGATGTGGTGATAATAGCTTATATACTGGATGGACAAATGATTTAGATAAAAGAGTACAAAAGCATTTGTCAGGAAAAGGTGCAAAATATACAAGGGCTAGATTACCGGTAGAATTAGTTTATTTTGAGGAATATGAAGATAAAATAGAAGCCATGAAAAGGGAGTATGCTATTAAACAGCTAAAAAGAAAGGAGAAGTTAATGTTAATAGAGAAGTAAAAAAATAGTTTAATTTTAGGAGGTAAAACTATGGATATAAAAATAAGAGCAATAAGAGTGGAAGATGCAGAAGGACTTAATGAATTAAGAGTTATGGAGGGTGTAAGGGAAAATATACTAGGAATAACCAGTGAAAGAATAAATAAAAGTAAAAATTTTATTGAAAATTTAAGTAATGATGCACATATTTATATAGCAGAGGTAATAGAAAATGGACAAAAAAAGATAGTTGGAACAGTAGGATTACATGGTGCTCAAAGTCCTAGACTTAGGCATTCTGCTAGTATAGGAATTATGGTACATAAGGATTATCAAGGAAAAGGTATTGGTAAGAAACTTATGGAAACAGTTATTGATTTAGCAGATAATTGGCTTATGCTTAAAAGGTTAGAATTGGGCGTATTTACAGATAATATTAGGGCATTAAAGCTATATAAAGCTTTTGGATTTGAAATTGAGGGAACTAAAAAGCTTTCAGCAATAAGAAATGGAGAATATATAGATGAATATATAATGGGGAGAATTAAAAAGTAAAATTTAAAATAATATGGTATAGAAAAAACGTAAAATGCAAATACTATTAAGATATCAAAGTAGATGAATTCTGAAGATTATACTGCTAAAGATGAAGTGATAAATGAAGTTGATAGTTCATCTTTAATTTTTAATAAAAAAACCACTTACAATGTAAGTGGTTTAAATCGTTAAACTTATAGGGGAGTTTTGGATTGGGTATTATTTTGAATAATCGTTAATTAAATTCTGAATCTTTGATTTACATCTAAATCCATGACAACTTCCAGTGCATGAACCAGTTATTTTAGAAACCTCATCAACAGTATGGGCACCATTTTTTATAGCTTCTTTAATTTTTGCTCTGGATATAGATTTACAAGTGCAAACTTTAGTTATCTTATCAAGGATATCAGCATTTAAATTGTTTTCCATAACAGATCCTCCAAAATACAAAGATATTAGGAAACACAAAAATTAATTATTAGGTAAATTAATTTTTGAGTAATACGTTTCAACAACTATATTAAATCATAGTATACTAAAATAGTCAACAATAAATATTAAATAATAATTATTATTGTTTGAATAAAAGAGAAGAGTGAAAAATGAAGAACTAAAATAAAATTTTGGATGCAATTGACAACTTATAATTAATTAATATATAATAAATTCATTAAAGACTATGATTAGGATAAGTACTTTAGTTTATTCTTTTAAGAGAGTGATTGTTTGGTGTGAAATCATAAGATAACTTAAGGAAAATCACCTAGGAGTTTGAGGCTGAAAGTTATTACAATTAAGCTATCACGTTAGCCCGCGTTAAGGGATAGGGTATGAAAGTATCTGAAATATGGCTCATAGAATAGGTATGAGTTTATTAACCTTAGGTGGTATAGCGAATTCACTTCGTCCTTTTGGGATGGAGTTTTTTTTATTTTCAGAACAAAGGATTAAAATATGTCTTTAAGAGAATAATTTAAATAGTTAATAACTATAGAGAAAGGAGAATTCTTATGTACAAAAAAGTAGAATTACCAAATGGTTTTGTTGGTCTTGAAAAAGAAGTAGCAAATCTTTGGACTGCAAGAAATGTTATAAAAAAGAATTTTGATATGAATCAAGATGGTGAATATTTCACTTTCTATGATGGACCTCCAACAGCTAATGGTAGACCACATGTTGGACACGTATTAACAAGAGTTATGAAAGATATTATCCCAAGATATAAGGTTATGAAGGGATATAAGGTTATAAGAAAAGCTGGATGGGATACTCATGGGCTTCCAGTAGAGCTTGAAATAGAAAAGAAGCTTGGTATTTCAGGTAAAGAGCAAATCGAAGAATACGGAGTAGAAAAGTTCGTTAAAGAATGTAAAGAAAGCGTATTTACATACGTTAGTATGTGGGAAAAAATGACTAATCAAATTGGATATTGGGTTGATATGGAACATCCATATGTTACTTATCACAATCCATATATTGAATCAGTTTGGTGGGCATTAAAACAAATGTGGGATAAAGGTCTTTTATATGAAGGACATAAAGTAATGCCTTACTGCCCAAGATGTGGTACTGCATTATCATCTCATGAAGTTGCACAAGGATATAAGGATGTTAAGGACTTAACTTGTATAGCTAAATTTAAAGTTGTAGGAGAAGAAAACAAGTATATATTGGCTTGGACAACAACTCCTTGGACATTACCTTCAAACTTAGCTTTATGTATAAACAAAGCTTATACTTATATAGAAGCAAAAGTTGGGGAAGAAACATTAATATTAGCTAAAGATTTAGCTAATAAAGTTTTAGGGGAAGATTACGAAGTAGTTAGAGAATTCCAAGGAACAGAATTATTAGGAACTAAATATGAACAATTAATGCCTTTTGGTAAAGTTGAAGGAAAAGCATTTGAAGTAATACATGGTGATTACGTTACTTTATCAGATGGTACTGGTATAGTTCATATAGCACCTGCATACGGTGAAGATGATAGTTTAGTAGCTAAGGCTAACGGAATTACTTTCATTAACTTAGTTGATAGAGAAGGTAGATTCGTAGAAGAAGTTACTCCATGGGCTGGAAAGTTTGTTAAGAAATGTGATGAAAGCATTTGTAAGTGGTTAGAAGAGAATAATAAGTTATTTAAATCTGAAAAGCACCTACACTCTTATCCACACTGTTGGAGATGTGACACACCACTTCTTTACTATCCAAAGGAAAGCTGGTTTGTTGCAATGACTACGCTTAGAGATAAGCTTTTAGAAAATAATAATAAAATTAACTGGTATCCTGATAACATTAGAACAGGTAGATTTGGTAAGTTCTTAGAAAATGTTATTGACTGGGGTATTTCAAGAGATAGATACTGGGGAACACCACTTCCAATATGGAACTGTGAATGCGGACATAAAGAATGTATAGGAAGCATTGCAGAACTTAAAGAAAAGGGAGTTAATGTACCAGAAGAGATCGAATTACACAAACCATATATAGATAATGTTCACTTAAACTGTGAAAAATGTGGTAAAGAAATGACAAGAACTAATGAAGTTATTGACTGTTGGTTTGATTCAGGTTCAATGCCATTTGCACAATTACATTATCCATTTGAAAATAAAGAATTATTTGAAGAAAACTATCCAGCTCAATTTATATCAGAAGCTGTTGACCAAACAAGAGGATGGTTCTATACTTTATTAGCAATCTCAACTGCTATATTTGATAGAAACCCATTTGAAAACTGTATAGTTTTAGGTCACGTTCTTGACAAGAAGGGATTAAAGATGTCAAAATCTAAAGGAAATGTTGTAGATCCATTTACAGTGTTAGACTCTCAAGGGGCTGATGCAACAAGATGGCACTTCTATACTGCAAGTGCTCCATGGTTACCTACAAGATTCTCAATAGATGACGTTGGTGAAGCAGGAAGAAAGTTCATGGGAACTTTATGGAATGTTTACTCATTCTACGTTTTATATGCAGAATTAGATCAATTTAATCCATTAAACTATTCTGATTTTGTTTCAGAAAATGTTATGGATAAATGGGTTATGTCTAAGTTAAATACTTTAGTTAAAGATGTAGATTCTATGTTAGATTCATATCAAATAACTCAAGCTGCATTAGCTATTGAAGATTTTACTGATGAGTTATCAAACTGGTATGTAAGAAGAAATAGAGGAAGATACTGGTCTGAAGAGTTAACTGATGATAAGATTGGTGCATATGTAACTTTATATAGAGTATTAACAACTTTAATTAAAGTAGCAGCTCCATTCGTTCCATTTATAACAGAAAATATTTATCAAAACTTAGTAGTTGGATTAGATAAAAATGCTCCAGAAAGCATTCACTTATGCAACTGGCCAGAAGTAAATGAAACTGCTATAGATAAGAACTTAGAAAAGGAAATGGACTTAGCTTACACAATAGTTAAGTTAGGAAGAAGTGCAAGAAATGGTGCTAATATTAAGAATAGACAGCCACTTTCTAAGATGCTTATTTCTACAGATTCACTTCCTGAATATTACGGAGATATAATAACAGATGAGTTAAATATTAAAGCTGTAGAATTTGGTGCAGATCTTTCTACTCATGTTAACTTTGAAATTAAGCCTAACCTACCTGTTTTAGGAAGAGCTTACGGTAAGTTAATACCAGGAATAAGAAAAGAAATAGCTGCAAGAAACCAAATGGAATTAGCTCAAACTATTCAAAATGGTGGAGTAGTAGTTATTAATGTTGATGGAACCGAGATTGAATTAAATAAGGAAAACTTATTAGTTACTATGCAAGGGCTAGAGGGTTATGCATTTGCTGGTGAAGGTTCAATTGGGGTTGTTTTAGATACACATATTTCTGAAGAACTTAGAGAAGAAGGTCACTTAAGAGAAATAATATCTAAGATTCAAAATATGAGAAAAGATAAAGGGTTTGAGGTTGCAGACAAAATTAAATTATATGTAGCAGATAATGAAATGTTATTAGATGTAATTAAAAAGTTTGCTGAAGTTATAAAGAAGGAAACCTTAACCCAAGAAATAGTTTACAATGAAGAAGTTGATTATACTGAAACAGTTATAAATGGCGAGAAGTTAAATATGACAGTAGAAGTTATTAAATAATTAAGGTCTTTATTATAAAGGGTAGGGATTAAGTAATAATTCCTACCCTTTTTTCAAACAATAATAGTATATTTTACAATTATGAAATATTGAATGTAAAAAGTAATTAAAATTATTGTATTAAATAGGAAAAAAAGGTATAATTAATAATTAAAATGAAAATGAAAATGGAGTGATGTTGATATGGCTACTTCTATAAAAGATGTTGCTAGAGAAGCTGGCGTTTCAATAGCTACGGTATCTAGAGTATTAAATGATATAGATGTTGTTAATGAAGATACTAAAAAGAAGGTATTAGATGCTATTAAAAAGTTAGGATATAGACCGAATATTGTAGCTAGAAGTTTAAAAACACAAAGAACGAAAACTGTAGGGATATTAGTTCCTGATATTTCAAGTGGATTCTACCCTGAAATAGTTAGAGGAGCAGAAGACGTTGCAAATATTTATGATTATAATGTAATATTATGTAATTCTGACTTTGATTATGATAAAGAAAAAGATTACTTAAGAGTACTTAAGGAAAAGATGGTTGATGGTGTTATCTACATGAGTTCTTGTTTAGAAGAAGAAACTTTAGATATAATAAATGAATTAGATTTAAAGACAGTTCTTGCAGAATCTAAGGATAAGGAAGGTAGATTACCAAGTGTAATTATCGATAATATACAAGCGTCATATGATGCCACTAAGAGTTTAATAGACAAAGGATTAAAAAATATTGCTTTTGTTGGTGTTAACAAGGATGCGTCTAATGCTTGGGGAGAAAGACATATAGGCTATGAAAAAGCCTTAGAAGAAAATGGGCTTTCTATTGATGAAGATTTAGCATTCTTTAAGGATTTAAAGGTTAAAAGTGGATATGAGGCTGTTGAAAGCTTTTTAGCTACTGGTAAAAAGTTTGATGGAGTAGTATGCTCATCAGATGAAATTGCTATGGGAGTAATTAATGCTTTAAGAGAAAATGGCTTAAAGGTTCCAGAGGATGTAAGTGTAATAGGGTTTAATGATAATGCTGTTGCTTCATACTTCTATCCAAAGATAACTACAGTTAAACAACCAAGTTATGATATGGGATCAGTTGCAATGAGAATGCTTATTAAAATATTAAATAATAAACCTTTAGAGCAAGATCAGTATGTATTAGATTATAAATTAATACAAAGAGAAAGCTCTAAGTAGTTTAATAACTACCTCTAATTAGAGGTAGTTATATTTTTTTATATAAATATGTTGAAATAACAGGAAAAAAATGATATAATTAAGATAATTTGATAACGTTTACTGGTAGCGATTATTTCTAAGTTGGGTACACAATCAATTAGGTATAGGTAATATTATTGGGAATTTGAGAATTAGGGTATAAGTTAGTTATCAAATATTCAAAAAATAATTGCTATATTAGTAGGTAGAATAAAAGAGGATAGATAAACTATCCTCTTTTTTCTTAATATTATAGAATTCCTTCAGTTTTTAATAAGCTCTCTAATTTTTGAACTTTTTCTGTTAAGGTAATAAACTTTTCTTTTATTATATTATTTTTTTCATTTCCTTCATTAATGCAGTTTTCCATTTCTTCTACAGCTTTTAATGCATCATCAATATCTTTTTGAGCTAATTTTAAATTTGATTCTTTCATTGACAAATCTCCTTTGTTAGGTAAATAAAACTTAGACGAAGTATCTTCTTTAAATTTGAAGATGTACCTTTAACTTACTAAATTAAAATTTAGAGTTTAAGTTATGTTGATATATTTATCCTATCACTAATAAATAGGCGTTGCAAGGCATATATTATAAAGAAAAATAAATAGGGGGAGAAAAGATGATTAACTATATATGGTTTGTAATGATTTTTTTAGGCTTAGTAGTTGGTATATTTACGGGAAATGGTGAGGGAGTATCAAATGCCATAATAGGATCTATAGATACTACAGTTACATTTATTATTGGACTTGTTGGATTAATGTGTTTTTGGTGTGGAGTTATGAAAGTTGCTCAAAATAGTGGATTTACAGAGAAGTTAGCCAAGCTTATGAAGCCTATATTAAAGCTTATTTTTAAGGATGCGGCTAAAGATGAAAAAGCATTAGGCGCAATAGTTATGAACATAACAGCAAATATGATGGGACTTGGAAATGCAGCTACTCCTTTTGGAATAAAAGCAATGGAAGAAATGGATAGATTAAATAAAGAAAAAGGTATAGCTAGCAATGATATGGCTTTGTTTTTGGTATTAAATGCTGCTTGTATTCAGTTAGTTCCATCAACAGTATTATCTATAAGGGCTGCAGCAGGCTCAACTAATCCTGGTGTAATAATACTTCCTGCAATAATATCTACTGGAATTGCAGCAATAGTAGGTATAATTTGTTGTAAAATAATGCAAAAGTATTTTTAATATTGTGGGGTGAGTTAAATGTTTAGTTATATTACAAAAAGTATTATACCTATAATAGTTTTAATTATTATTACTTATGGAATGATAAAAGGTAGAAAGGTTTATGATTGGTTCATAGAAGGGGCTAAAGAGGGATTAAAAGTATGTCTTAATATATTTCCTTATTTATTAGCCATGATAATAGCAGTTCAAATATTTAGAGAAGCAAAGCTATTAGACATGTTAAATAATGCTATTGCTCCTATTTGTGGATTAATAGATTTACCAAAGGAAGTTGTTCCTCTAGTGCTAATTAAGCCTCTTTCAGGAAGTGGAGCAATGGGGATTTTTACGGATATATTAAAAAATTATGGAGCAGACAGTGTTATAGGATTAGTTTCATCAGTTATTATGGGAACTACAGAGACAATATTTTATACTGTAACTGTATATTTTGGAGCTGTTAAAATAAAGAAAACAAGACATACAGTATGGGCTGCAGTTATGGCAGATATGACTGCAGTTATTATGGCTATACTTATGGTTAAAATATTAATATTATAATAGTTAAATAGAAGTGAGAAGAAAAATAAAATTTAAGGGACTAACGGCTAATTAAGATTGTTAATGTAGATTATGCTAATTTTGAAAGGAAACATCTTTTCCGAGTTAGTCAAAAATCTTAATTGGCTGAAGAACCTTAGATATAAATTGCTTTGCAATTTAACTATATTGTGATTGAGAGTTGGAAATGTAAAATTTTTAATGCACTGTAAAAGGTTTGGTTGTATAATATTACTAAAATAAATCGAATGGAGAATGATTATGGGGGAAGAAAAATTTTATATTGTAAATGAAAAATCATTACCAGAGATATTTAAAAAGGTAATTGAAGTAAAAGAGAATATTGAACTTGGAAAAGCAAAGGATATAAGTGAGGCTATAAAATTAGTTGGTATTAGTAGAAGTACATATTATAAATATAAGGATGATGTATTTTTAATGGCACAAGATATGCAATCTAAGAAGGTAACATTAATATTATTAATGACACATAAATCAGGAACATTATCTAAGGTCTTAGATTGTATAGCTTTTTATAAAGGAAATATATTAACTATAAATCAGGATATTCCAATAAACTTATCAGCCAATGTTACAGTTACTATTGATATTTCTCATATGGAAAAAAGCGTTAGCCAATTGGCAGCTAGATTAAATTCTTTACCTAATGTTAGAAGTGTAAAATTATTAGCAGCAGAGTAAATTTAAAAGGAGATAGGGCTATGAATAACAATATTTATAAAATTAATAGAAATAATCTTTTAGAGAAAATTAAGGATAATTCAATTGTTGTTTTATTTGCAGGAAAGGCAGTACAAAAGACAGGAGATCAAACATATCCATTTACTCCAAATAGAAATTTTTATTATTTAACTGGAATAAATGAAGAAGATCATATATTAGTTATGTCAAAAATTAATGGAGTTAAGACTTCTAAGCTTTATATAAAAGATATTGATTTAGAAATGGAAAAATGGGTAGGTAAGAGTATTAGGAAGGAAGAAGCAACTGAACTTACAGCAGTAGATGAAGTTAAGTTTAAAAGTCAATTTGAGTCTGATATGCATTCAATACTTACTATGGCAGAAGAAATAAATCTTTATTTAGACTTAGAAAGAATGAGTGCTAATAGAGAAGGAACAATTTCACATAGATTTGCAAATGATATCATGAATAAATATCCACAAGTTAGAATTAATAATGTTTATAGTAAAATTGGTGAATTAAGATTAAAAAAGTCTCAAGAGGAAGTAGAAAAAATTAAAAAGGCTATTGAAATAACTAAGAGTGGTATTGAAAAATTAATGGTTGAAGCACGTGTTGGAATGAAAGAATATGAATTAGAAGCATACTTTGATTTCAATTGTAAGGTGAAAGGTGCAACAGGCTTAGCTTTTACAACAATAGCTGCAGCAGGAAAAAATGCTACAACATTACATTATGTTGATAATAATTCAGAACTTAAAGAAGATGATTTAATTCTTTTTGATTTAGGAGCAGAATATAATTGTTACAATGCAGATATAACAAGAACCTTTCCTGTTAACGGTAAGTTTACTGAAAGACAAAAGGAAGTTTATAATTCGGTTTTAAAAGTAAATGAAGAAATTATTAATTTAATTGAGCCAGGAATGAAATATAAGGATGTTAATGCAAAGGCAACTGATTTGATTGCAGAGGAGTGTATAAAATTAGGACTTATTGAAGATAAAAAAGATGTTAGAAAATATTATTATCATAGTATAGGTCATAGTTTAGGTATGGATACTCATGATATAGAAACTCCACATAGAGATATAATTTTTGAGCCAGGAGTTATATTTACAGTTGAACCAGGCATATATATAGAGGAAGAAGGAATCGGAATAAGGATAGAGGATGATATATTAGTAACTGAAGATGGAGTTGTTAATTTATCTAAAGATATAATTAAATCAGCAGAAGATATTGAAAATTTTATGAATAAATATTCAAAAAAATAAATATAAAAAGTTATAAAATGGTATTGCAAATGTAATAAATTGATTATATAATCAGATTAAAAGATAAAAAAAGTGAATAACTTAGGGTAGAGGCGCGAAAGTTAATAGTATTATTGATGAGGAAAGCACTGTGATTCAATAAGAAAGGAGCAATCGCCGAAGCATACAACCGATGCTTTAAGGTTGTATAGCTGGGAGTACATAAAATATATGTACTACTGTCACAAAATGTTTTGTGGTGAGCTATCATTTAAGACTTGTATTTTTATACTATTTTAATGCATACAAGGCCTTGGGTGTTAACTCAAGGTCTTTTTTTATTTAGTTAATTTGGGGTACCCTTATTATTCGCTTTTATATTAATTAAGGGGGAAATAAAAGTGAAAAAAAGAAGTTATAAAGTATTATTACTCACAATGTTAATATTAGCATTCTCAACTACTATTGCATTTGCATCAGAAATTGAACCAGCGGCGGTAAATGCAGATAAGTTTGGAATTTGGACTTTGATACCACCATTAGTTGCAATAGTATTAGCATTTATAACAAAAAATGTTGTTATTTCGTTGTTTATAGGAATTTTATCTGGTAGTTTTTTAGTTAGTCTTGCGGGACATAATGTGTTTGGGGCATTTATACAAGCGTTTTTAGATTTTGTAAATAGAGCATTAAACTCTCTTGCAGATCCATGGAATGCAGGAATAGTTCTTCAAGTACTTGCTATCGGAGGAGTCATTAATTTAGTTGCTAAAATGGGTGGAGCAAAAGCTATAGCAGAAGCCTTAGCTAGAAAAGCTAAAACTGTTAAGAGTACTCAATTAACAACTTGGCTTTTAGGATTATGTGTATTCTTTGATGATTATGCAAATTCATTAATAGTAGGTCCAATAATGAGACCGGTAGCTGATAAGATGAAGATATCAAGAGAAAGATTAGCGTTTATAATAGATGCTACTGCAGCTCCAGTAGCTGGATTAGCTATTATATCAACTTGGATTGGATTAGAAGTTAGCTTAATTGGTGATGGATTTAACTCAATAGGTATAGAAGCTAGTGGGTTTGGAGTATTTCTTCAAACAATACCATATAGATTTTATAACATATTAATTCTTGCATTCATAGTAATTACAGCATTAACATTAAAGGAATTTGGACCTATGAGAAAAGCTGAAATTGCAGCAAGAAATAGAGATAAAGTAGTTAAAGATGAAATTGCTGTAGAAGCATCATCTCAAATGGATGAATTAGAACCAAAGGAAGGCGTTAAGCTTAGTATATGGAATGCTATAGTACCAATAGGAGCATTAATAATTTCTGCATTAGTAGCATTTTATTATAGTGGATATAGTTCAATAATGAGTGGAGATCCATCAGTTGCTCAAGAAATAATGATGAATTCACCATTTTCATTTAAAGGTATAATGGAGGCATTTGCAGCATCAGATGCATCTGTAGCATTATTCCAATCAGCTTTATTTGCTTCAATAGTTGCTATTTTAATGGGAGTTGCTAAAAAAATATTCACTTTAGGTGAAGCTATTGATGTTTGGGTTGATGGAATGAAAGGATTAATAATAACTGGAGTTATATTAATATTAGCTTGGTCATTAGGATCAGTAATTAAAGAACTTGGAACGGCATATTACTTAGTTGAGGTATTAAAAGGGGCAATACCGGCATTTTTATTACCAAGTTTAATATTTATATTAGGGGCTGTAATTTCATTTTCAACAGGAACTGCATATGGAACTATGAGTATATTAATGCCACTTGCAATACCGTTAGCACATTCAATAAATCCAGAAATGTCATTTGTAGTAGTTTGTACAAGTGCTGTATTAACAGGGGCTATATTTGGAGATCACTGTTCACCAATATCTGATACAACTATACTTTCTTCAATGGGTGCAGGTTGTAATCATATTGATCATGTCAAGACGCAAATGTGGTATTCATTATTTGTAGCAGCGATAACTATATTATTTGGATATATTCCAGCTGGTTTAGGTATATCAGTATATATAGTATTGCCACTTTCATTAATTGCGTTATACGTAGGGGTACAAATATTCGGTAAGAAGGTCGAAGAAGCTTAGGCAATAAGAAAATTAAATAAAAAGGGCTATATTAAAAGGTTGTGCAGAATTAACTGCCCCCTGTCAAGTAGACAGGGTAAATAATATAAAATTATGCTACTAAGGTGTGGCTTCTATATTCAATAGGA